>CABZRL010000004.1:0-105784 GCA_902528165.1 uncultured Litorivicinus sp. | reverse complement strand
CGCTAAGCGCTTGCTTGATGCACAACATAATTCAGCCATGTTGACCACTTTTAATGAAGTCAATATGGGTCCATTGATGGAGCTTCGTCAACAATACAAAGACTTGTTTGAGAAGACGCACAATGGGACTCGTCTCGGATTTATGGGATTCTTTGTCAAGGCGGCAGCCGAGGCTTTGAAACGGTTCCCAGCGGTCAATGCATCCATCGATGGTACTGACATGGTGTATCACGGCTACTATGATATCGGTGTCGCGGTATCGACGGAGCGAGGACTCGTGGTTCCTGTGCTTCGCGATTGTGATCGGATGTCGATTGCGGAAGTCGAAGGCGGTATCAAAGATTATGCCGTCGCTGCGAAAAACGGAAAGCTTGCGATCAAAGACATGACCGGTGGTACCTTTACGATCACTAACGGTGGTGTCTTTGGTTCATTGCTGTCGACACCAATTTTAAACCCACCACAAACCGCAATCCTAGGCATGCACAAGATTCAGGAGCGCCCCATGGCGGTCAAGGGTCAAGTGGTCATCTTGCCAATGATGTATTTGGCGCTTTCGTATGACCACCGCATGATTGACGGTAAAGACGCTGTTCAATTCTTGGTGGCCATCAAAGACATGCTGGAAGATCCAGCTCGTATGCTACTGGACGTGTAATCGGAGATATTTATGAGTCAACAATATGATGTTGTAGTGATTGGTGCAGGTCCAGGAGGTTATGTCGCTGCGATTCGTGCAGCCCAACTGGGTTTTAAGACCGTCTGTATCGAAAAGTGGATTGGCAAAGATGGCAAGCCATCACTCGGTGGAACCTGCCTGAATGTAGGTTGTATCCCGTCAAAAGCGCTACTTGAATCGTCTCACAAGTTTGAAGAAGCCTCGCACGATCTCGAATTGCATGGAGTGAACGTTGGTAAGCCGAAACTTGACGTCGGTGCAATGCTCAAGCGGAAAGACACGATTGTTGGGAATTTGACCAGCGGAATCGGTGGGCTTTTCAAAACCAATGGAGTCACACACCTCGCGGGGACCGGAAAATTGCTCCCCAACAAGCAGGTCGAATTTACAGATCACGATAGCAAGACAGAGGTCTTTGACGTGACGCATGTCATCATTGCAACCGGTTCTGTCCCGGTGAATATCCCTCCGGCACCATTGACCGATGATCTGATCGTTGATTCCACAGGTGCCCTAGAATTTACCAGTGTCCCGAAAAAATTGGGTGTGATCGGTGGTGGTGTGATTGGCCTTGAATTGGGTTCTGTGTGGAACCGGTTGGGATCTGAAGTCACAATTTTTGAAGCCTTGGATGATTTTCTGGCGGTCGCCGATCAACAGATAGCGAAAGAATCACGAAAGATCTTCGCAAAGCAGGGCCTAAACATCTTAACCAGCACCTTAGTCAAGGGGACGGAAGTCAAAGGTAAGAAAATCACTGTAACCTTCGAAACTAAAGAGGGGTCGCAGACCGATACCTTTGACAAGTTGATCGTTGCTGTCGGCCGGAAGCCCTATACCGATGGACTGCTTGCTGATGGTTGTGGCGTGACACAAGATGAGCGTGGCTTTATCGAAGTCAATGATGTGTGTGAGACCGCAGTCCCTGGCGTTTATGCAATCGGCGATGTCGTTCGAGGACCGATGCTGGCCCACAAAGGGTCCGAGGAAGGGGTGATGGTTGCCGAGCGGATCGCAGGGAAGCACGCCCAGGTCAACTATGACACCGTGCCCTCAGTAATCTACACCCACCCAGAAGTGTCCTGGGTTGGTCAAACGGAAGAACAATTGAAACAAGAAGGCGTGAGGTATAACGTCGGCGTCTTCCCATTCGCGGCCTCTGGCCGTGCGATGGCTGCGAATGAAACAGCCGGAATGGTCAAGATGATCGCGGACAAGGAAACAGACCGCATCTTGGGTGTTCATATTGTTGGACCAGCGGCAGGTGACATGGTTGCGCAAGCCGTGATTGCCATGGAATTTGGTTCTTCTGCTGAAGATATCGCGATGACCATGTTTGCCCATCCAACGGTATCAGAAGCCCTGCATGAGGCAGCGCTGGCTGTGCATGGGCATGCGATTCATATTGCGAACAAGCGCAAGCGCGCTTGATCGTGAGCAGGACATCAGTACCGCTGATGCTCTGTATTGCTAAGCGGCCGACCACAAGTCGGTTTTCTAATGACCTGAGAATTAAGTGACGTAAAGGATATGAATCTTCACGAATATCAGGGTAAAGCTTTATTCCGTGAGTACGGTTTGCCAGTTTCATCTGGCGTGGCGTGTGATACCGCGGACGAAGTTCTTGCCGCAGCAAAACAAATTGGCGGTGACATGTGGGTTGTGAAAGCCCAGGTGCACGCAGGTGGCCGTGGTAAGGCCGGTGGTGTGAAATTAGTGAAAACAGAGGCGGAAATCCGCGAGTTCTGTGATCGTCTGATTGGCACCCGCTTAGTAACCTATCAAACAGATGCGCATGGACAGCCTGTTTCAAAAATCTTAATTGAGTCTTGTACAGATATCGCAAACGAACTGTATTTGGGCGCTGTTGTTGACCGATCGACGCGTCGGATCGTGTTCATGGCGTCAACAGAAGGCGGCGTTGAGATTGAAAAAGTCGCTGAAGAGACCCCTGAAAAAATCCTCAAAGCAGCGATTGACCCCTTGGTAGGTCCGCAGCCTTATCAGGCACGCCAGATGGGCTTTAAATTAGGTTTAAACGCAACGCAGCTGAAGCAATTTACGAGAATTTTCATTGGCTTAGCCAAGCTATTTGATGAAAAAGATGTGGCTTTGATCGAGGTCAATCCACTGGTCATTACGGATGAAGGGAATTTGCATTGCTTGGATGCCAAGGTCGTGGTTGATTCCAATGCGATGTATCGTCATCCTGAATTGGGTGAGATGCATGATCCTTCGCAGGAAGATGAGCGCGAAGCACAAGCCGCGAACTGGGAACTGAACTATGTTGCGCTCGATGGCAACATTGGTTGCATGGTCAATGGTGCCGGTCTAGCAATGGGCACCATGGACACCGTGAAGTTACACGGTGGATCGCCTGCAAACTTCCTTGATGTGGGTGGTGGCGCAACGAAAGAACGTGTTGCTGAAGCCTTCAAGATCATTCTGTCTGACGCCAATGTGAAAGCTGTATTCGTGAATATCTTTGGTGGGATCGTCCGTTGCGACATGATTGCTGAAGGCATCATTGGTGCTGTGGAAGAAGTCGGTGTTGAAGTCCCGGTCGTCGTTCGTCTGGAAGGGAACAGTGCGGATAAAGGCGCGGAAATTTTAAGTCAATCAGATCTGAATATTATTGCGGGTGAAAGTCTGACTGATGCGGCCCAAAAAGTTGTTGCAGCAGCAAGAGGTG
Organism: uncultured Litorivicinus sp.; assembly: GCA_902528165.1. Taxonomy (GTDB): domain Bacteria; phylum Pseudomonadota; class Gammaproteobacteria; order Pseudomonadales; family Litorivicinaceae; genus HIMB30. The sequence goes on along the minus strand of CABZRL010000004.1, from coordinate 102,413 downwards.
TCGCATGAGTATCCTGATCAACAAAAATACCAAAGTGATTTGCCAGGGCTTTACTGGAAAAAATGGAACCTTTCACTCAGAACAGGCCATCGCCTACGGTACCAAAATGGTCGGCGGTGTGACGCCTGGAAAAGGTGGTACTGAACATTTGAGACGGCCGGTATTCAATACCGTGGACGACGCCGTGCAAGCAACAGGAGCTGATGCCTCTGTAATCTATGTCCCTGCGCCTTTTGTTTTGGATTCCATTATGGAAGCGCTGGATGCAGGAATCCAAATCATCGTGTGTATCACTGAAGGCGTACCGACGTTGGATATGTTGAAGTGCAAAGTCGCATGCGATAACGCGGGTGTGGTTCTGATTGGACCGAATTGCCCAGGCGTGATTACGCCAGACGAATGTAAGATTGGGATTATGCCCGGCCACATTCACAAGAAGGGTGGGGTGGGGATCGTCTCTCGTTCAGGCACCCTTACCTATGAAGCCGTGAAACAAACAACGGACATGGGCTTTGGTCAGTCGACTTGCGTTGGCATTGGTGGCGATCCGATCCCGGGATCGAATTTCATCGATATTCTGGCGCGTTTCCAAGAAGATCCCGAAACTGAAGCAATCGTGATGATCGGCGAAATTGGTGGAACAGCAGAAGAAGACGCCGCTGAATTCATCAAGAATCATGTCACCAAGCCTGTCGTGAGCTACATTGCAGGCGTTACGGCACCTGCTGGCAAGCGGATGGGTCATGCCGGAGCAATCATTTCTGGAGGCAAGGGTACGGCTGCTGAGAAATTTGCAGCACTCGAAGCCGCTGGTGTGAAGGTGACTCGCAATCTTGCTGAAATCGGTTCGACGTTGAAAGAAGCGACTGGTTGGTAAGCTATGATTCCGATCATTGATCGGTGATCACGAAAAGCCCCGCGGGAGAGACCCTCGGGGCTTTTTTGATCTTGGATTTTTGAAAAACGGCCCTATCTAGTCAACACTCATTCATGACCAAAACAGTGATTAGGAAGATGACTGCAAACGAAGAAACCTTAGGATTCCAAACGGAAGTCAAACAACTGTTGCACCTGATGGTGCATTCCCTGTATTCAAACCGCGAAATCTTTTTGCGAGAGTTGATTTCGAACGCCAACGATGCCTGCGATAAGCTGCGATTTTTAGCGTTGGATGCTCCAGATCTCATGGAAGCTGATGCCGAAATGAGTGTCCGTATTTCGATTGACCCAGAAAGTAAAGAACTGGTGATTAGCGATAACGGAATCGGAATGACACGCGATGATGTGATTTCGAATCTTGGAACCATTGCAAAATCCGGAACTGCCGAGTTCATCAAGAATTTATCCGGTGATTCAAAACAGGATGCCAACTTAATTGGGCAATTTGGTGTTGGATTCTATTCAGCGTTTATTGTTGCTGATCGTGTTGTCGTAAAGACGCGCCGGGCCGGTAACGATGCGGCAGATGCAGTGGAGTGGTCTTCTGATGGCGACGGTCAATACACGATTAAAACCATCGAGAAAGCCGAGCGTGGTACTGAGATCCGCCTCACTCTGAAAGAAGATGCCGGCGAGTTCGGCGAGACTTACCGGATCCGTCATTTGGTGACCAAATACTCGGATCATGTCTCGATTCCTGTGTATCTGAAAAACGATGTCGAGAAGGATGATGAGTCTGAGGCGAAGTCTGAATGGGATCAGGTCAATCAGGCGACAGCGCTCTGGACACGTCCACGGACTGAGATTACCGATGAAGAATATACGGAGTTTTATAAGCACGTCGCTCATGACTTCGAAGATCCGATGACCTGGAGCCACCACAAGGTTGAGGGGAAGAGTGAATATACCGGTTTGTTATACGTTCCTGCGCGCGCGCCCTATGATCTGTGGAATCGCGAGAGCCCACGTGGGCTGAAGTTGTATGTACAGCGCGTCTTCATCATGGACCGGGCCGAGGAATTTTTGCCGCTGTATTTGCGATTCATTCGCGGGGTTGTCGATTCCTCAGATTTAAGTCTCAATGTTTCTCGCGAAATTCTTCAGAAAGACGCTCGGGTTGAAGCGATGAAGTCGGCGGTGACTCGTCGTGCTCTCGATATGCTGGCGAAGCTTGCGAAAGACGATTCGGAAAAGTATCAGAAGTTCTGGGAAATGTTCGGTGAGTGCCTGAAAGAAGGTCCGGCTGAGGATCATCAAAACAAGGAGCGGATCACCAAGCTATTGCGATTTGCATCGACTCACGCCAGTACACCCGCGCAAAATGTTGGTGTTGAAGATTACATCGCACGAATGGTCGATGGGCAGAAAGATATCTATTACCTAGTGGCTGAATCTCATACTAATGCGTTGGGGTCACCCTACCTTGAGGCTTTCAAAAAGCGTGGGATTGAAGTCTTGGTCCTTTCAGATCGCATCGATGAATGGTTGATGGGTCATCTGCAGGAATACAAAGATCATCAATTTGTGGATGTGACTCGCGATGGGCTCGAACTTCCGGGTGAAGGGAAGGACGAGAAGAAAGAGCAAAAGAAAGAATCGAAAGAGCATAAGGCGTTGATTAAACGGTTGAAAGAGGCGCTCACGGAGCAAGTTGAAGACGTCAAACCCTCGGTTCGTCTGACCGATTCTGCGGCCGTTTTAGTCCTCACCGAACATGATATGGGGCCACAAATGCGCCAGATCATGGAGGCCGCCGGACAGCCCATGCCTGTTTCAAAGCCGATTCTTGAGATCAACACTGACCATAGTCTGTTAATGCGGTTAGAATCAGAGGCAGATGAGGGTCGCTTTCAGGAGTTGGCTCGACTGGTCTTTGATCATGCGCAGCTTGGAGCCGAGGGAAAGCTTGATGATGCGCCTGGTTACCTCAAACGGGTGAATGCATTATTAACCGAGTTATCAGTCTAACGGCGCTAGCGATTGGGTTTGTTTTCAGCCTGGCGCTAACTGCCTGTGCGGTGCCGATTAAAGCACCGCCAGAGGTGAAAAATCTGGCGAAGAGTGATACTGCCTTCTTTGTGGAGGCGGTCCGCTCTGAGCTCGACCAGAATCTCAGCCTACTGTTGATCAAACTCTACCGACGAAATCCCGTTCAATTACCTAAAAGCTTGGGTATCGACGTGCGGGTGGAACAACTGAAGGCGCCGCGACTGAATTTGCAGGAATTTGCAAATCCAAAGCCTGATGAGTTGATTCGCATGGCTTTTCGCGAGGACTTCGCAGGCGATCGCGTCTATGCGTTCGCTGCTGGCCTGCAGTCGATGGTCAATCATGCATTCGATCATCGGCGAGAATATCTGCTACTTGATAATTTGCCGACGCCTCAGTTTGTCTATAACTCGGCGCGTAATCTCGAAACGGCAGCCTATTTGTTAAGAACACAGCGCAATGCGAGTGGACAACCCTATTTGTACGCCGACGGCATCCAAGATGCGATTCTTAACGCGTCTTACTCACAGCTCATGGGTGAAATGATCGGCCTTCAGGATGCATTGGCGACGGCGCTTGCCAAGAAAGATCAAAGAACCCTAAATGCTGTGGCACGAGGAGCCGCCTCCTTAGTCTTTCTACCAGTTGGATTCTGAGGACATTCACCTAGGAGAGCAGTACCATCTCCCGAGCTTCTGGCCAAAGCTCCAACACTTCTTGGTAAATCTCAGGACCTGATGCAAAGGTGATTTGAGGCGTCTGCCGCCATAGCGGGCTGGCAAGGTAGTCACTGGCGACCGCTCCTGCCTCATGTGCGATCAAAAGCCCAGCAATCGAATCCCAAGGCTTCAGATGTTGATCAAATAGGACATCGAGACGACCGCAAGCCAAGTCACAAAGCATCAATGCCGCAGCGCCTGGTTGCCTCAGAATGGCGCCTCGTTTCAGTGCATCGGTGATTCGTCCAGCGAGTTCGTCAGCCGTCAGTTTGGAACTATGGCAAATGCCCACAAGACCCGTTGTAAAGCTCTCACGCCAGGACGGATTGAGTTTTTCCCCGTTGCAAAACGCGCCTTTGCCTTGTCTAGCCTCGTATAACTCATCGCGTGTTGGGTCATAAATCCAGCCTTCCACGACGGTTTCCTGTTCGACCAAGGCTAAGGTCGTGCAAAAATACGGAAGACCACGAATAAAATTGGTGGTGCCATCAATCGGATCAATGACCCATTGGCGCTCATTTTTGACCTCGACGGATTCTTCACCTAAAAAGCCGTCGTTCGGAAAATGTCGCTTGAGATAGTCAATCATCACGGTTTCGACGGTTCGGTCGGCTTCGCTCACATAGTCTTGCGGGCCTTTAAGATCAATGGTTAGCTGATCTCTCTGATGAAAAAACTCGAGCGCCTTCAGGCCTCCAATACGGCATGCGTCTCTCGCGATATCAGACGTATTCATTAAAATCCCCTACACTCAGCTTTTCACACAACAAAGAATTTTCGTGACAGCAATCTTAGATAACAGCAAACAAAGCATTCAAGCGCTCTACACTGATTTTTTAAATGCCAAAGGTCTGAAGCCGCGGCTAGGTCAGAAGCAGATGATTGCGGAAGTCGCGCGTATTCTAACAAGAATCGGCGACACTGAGTCCGCTCCGATTGGCTTTATCGAAGCAGGAACAGGAACTGGGAAAACGCTTGCTTATCTGGTGGGAGCATTGCCTTATGCCATGGCTCGCGAAATGCCGTTGGTCATCTCCACGGCAACCGTGTCATTGCAAACGCAATTAATCGAAAAAGATATTCCCGACCTCATTGAAGCGACAGAACTCATGTTAACCGTAGCCCTGGCGAAAGGTCGGCGGCGATATTTGTGCCCCATTCGGCTTGAGGCCGCACTTGAGACTTTGACTGAGGGTCAGGCGATCTATCCTGATGAACTGACCTTGGTTCTCGATTCAGATGATCGAGAAGTGGTGTCTGACTTAGCCAAGGCATGGGCACAGGGACAATGGGGTGGTGATATGGACCAAATTCCACAAGTGATTTCAGAGTCTGTCAAAACAGCCATCACCACGGATCACCGGCGTTGTCAGGGAAGGTCTTGCCGCCATTTTCATGTGTGTCCTTATTTCAATGAACGGGAATCTTGGTTGGACGCGGACCTTTTAGTGATCAATCATGATTTATTGATGTCCGATTTAAAACTTGGTGGCGGCGTCATTCTTCCACCACTGGAGCGAATGATTTTAATCATCGATGAGGCTCATCAGCTCGCGCGCGTGGCCTCGGATCAATTTACCGCTCATTGTCGGATTGCTCAAAGCTTGGGCGCTATTAAAACCATTGATCGAGTCATCAACACATTGAAGGGGCTATTGCCGACCGAGCATCGTCTATCAAATGACCTCGAGCGCCTGAATCAACCATTGGAGGGATTTGGTCATCTTCTGGCGAATTGGGGCAAGGCGAGCTTGGAACGGTTGAAGGCGTTTCCAGACACCGCCTACGTGTTTCAAAACGGTGGTTCAAGGTATCGGCTGACGCTCGCTGAGTGCTTTTCTGTGGAGACTGAAGGGTTTGAACCCGTGACAACCACCCTAGGACGCATCCAAAAAGTTCGTGATTGGCTGAAATCGTTGGTCTCACAGGGAGATCAGGAATTGATGTCTGAAACAGATGCCGAGTTACTCTCTGAACAAATTTCAATGGCTCTTGGGCGATTGGAGTCCATTCCCGAATTAGTGATGGCATTTTCCAACGATGCAATGAACAGTGGTGATGCGCGTTGGCTGAGAATTGGGCACGACGTTCGATATGCGACACCAGATGATCCAACAGATCTCGAATTTTGGGTCAGTCCCATGGAGCCAGCAGGCGCGCTATCTGATGCGCTTTGGGGTCGTATCGGGGCTTGTATTTTAACGTCAGCGACACTTGCACATCATGGTGAATTTGTGATTCCAGCCGGAACGCTCGGCTTGCAAGTGAATTCTGGCCTTGTCGTTGCAGGAGCGTTTCATTATCAGTCTCAAGGGCGATTGGTGATTTCGCAATTTGCAGGTGATCCTCGGGATGACCGCGCACATGCCCAGCGGATTGCCGATTATTTGGCGACACGTATCGATCAGAACATTGGCATGTTGGTCTTATTTACCAGTTGGCGCTTGTGTTTTCAGGTTGAGGAATTACTCGATGCAGCTGTCCGTGAGGTGACCTCGGTTCAAGGTCAAAAGCCAATGGCTGCGCTATTAAATGATCATGAGTTAAGACGGAAACAAAGCCAGATATCCATTATTTTTGGACTTCAGAGTATGGCTGAGGGACTGGATTTACCCGGAGATTTGGCGAACGAAGTGGTCATTACCCGGCTCCCATTTCAACCACCTGACGATCCGAGAGAGGCAACACTCGCCGAATATTTGAAGAATCAAGGTCGCGATCCATTTCGCGAAATATCGTTGCCTGCAGCCACCATCAGATTGCGTCAGGCGGTGGGCCGATTGATCCGCTCGGAATCAGATACAGGTCAAGTTACAATGCTGGATCGCCGTTTGGTGAATACCCGTTGGGGTCAAACCCTGTTAAAAGAATTGCCCGCTTTTGAATTTGTTGAGGAATAAGGTTTATGTCACAAGTTGCTATTGTCGCTGCCAAGCGGACAGCTGTTGGAAGTTTCGCCGGTGCGCTGGCGTCCGTGTCTGCGGATGAATTAGGGGCGACAGTCATTCGTCAATTACTGGCTGACACAGGGGTCGCTGCGGATCAGGTCTCTGAAGTGATCTTGGGTCAGGTATTGACCGCAGGGCAAGGTCAAAACCCCGCACGTAAAGCCACAATCAACGCAGGTCTTCCCGAGACTTGCCCAGCAATGACGATCAACAAAGTGTGTGGGTCAGGGCTCAAAGCCGTCAGTTTGGGTGTGCAGTCGATTTTGTTGAGTGATGCAGAGATTGTGATTGCCGGCGGACAAGAAAATATGAGTCAATCAGGTCACGTCCTGCTGGGTTCCCGGGATGGATTTCGCATGGGCAATGCATCGTTGATCGACACCATGTTGAAGGATGGTTTAACCGATACCTTTGGTGGCTATCACATGGGAACGACTGCTGAGAATGTGGCGAAAAAGTACGCGATTACTCGTGAGGAGCAAGATGCGTTTGCCGCTGAATCGCAACAGAAAGCGTCCAAAGCACGTGCCGAAGGGCGGTTTGACGACGAGATCGTTCCGGTGTTGGTTCCACAGCGAAAGAAAGATCCCATTGAATTTAAGGTAGATGAGTTTATTCGTGACGGTGTGACTGCAGAGGCACTGGGAAAACTTCGTCCGGCATTTGACAAAGAAGGCACTGTGACAGCGGGAAATGCATCAGGAATTAACGATGGGGCAGCTGCCGTGATGCTGATGTCGGTTGACCGAGCTGAGGCACTGGGTTTACCGATTTTAGCGAAAGTGAAAGCCTATGCATCGGCAGGTGTTGATCCCGAAATTATGGGAACAGGCCCGATACCAGCAACACAGCATTGCTTGAAAAAAGCCGGCTGGACCCACGAAGATCTGGATCTTGTAGAAGCCAATGAGGCGTTTGCTGCTCAGGCCATCGGTGTCAATAAGGGCCTTGGTTGGGATACCTCAAAGGTGAATGTGAATGGTGGAGCAATTGCGATTGGTCACCCCATTGGCGCTTCTGGATGTCGTGTATTCGTGAGTCTGATTCACGAAATGATCAAACGCGACGCACACAAAGGATTGGCCACCTTGTGTATTGGTGGCGGCCAGGGTGTTGCGCTGGCGATCGAACGTTAATTCACACTGGTTTGAATCCCTCGTGTAAACTTGGCGTTTAGACAACAAGTTGCGAGGGATCATGACTGATACGACTACCGCTTGGGATGTGAATGTGTTTGTTGTTGCGCCAGAAGAGGGCAAGACACGATTTCACGACCTAGAGCTGCCGAAAGCGCTAATGCATGCGATTGCGGATTTGGGTTTCCGTTATGCAAGTCCGATCCAAAGCGAGTCATTGCCTGTGGTCCTCGATGGGGATGACATTGTTGCTAAAGCGCAGACAGGTACTGGCAAAACAGCAGCGTTCCTGATTTCGATGATCGATACCTTTTTGCGTGAACCGATAGACGGTAAACGACGCACCGGCACGCCTCGAGCGTTAATCCTCGCTCCCACCCGCGAACTCGTCGTGCAAGTCGGCAAAGATGCAGAGGATCTCTGCAAATATACGCGTTTGTCGGTTGTTTCCATTGTTGGTGGGATGGACTATCAAAAACAGCGAGATGATTTACGACAGTCGCCTTGCGACATCATGGTGGCGACGCCCGGCCGATTGATCGATTTCTTGGGCCAAAATGAAATCAATCTACGAAAAATTGAGGTACTGGTTCTTGATGAGGCAGACCGCATGCTGGACATGGGCTTTATGCCTGATGTGCGTCGGATTGTTCGGGCTTGTCCACGAAGGGAATCGAGGCAGACACTGCTGTTTTCAGCAACCTTTACACCGCAGATTGTTGAGTTATCGGACCGCTGGACGTTCGAGCCAGTTCGTATCGAAATTGAACCTGAGCATGTAACCACAGAGACCGTCGAGCAAATCGTCTACATCACAACTGCAGATACCAAATATCAGCTTCTGAAAAACGTAATCCATACGCGTGATTTGCACAAGGTAATGGTGTTTGCGAATCGACGTGATCTGTGTCGCGATCTCGTTGATCGATTGACCAAGGATGGCATTGATGCGTCGCTCTTGAGTGGTGAGGTTCCTCAGCGTAAGCGGATTCAGACATTAGATCGCTTTAAAGAAGGGAAGACTCGAATTTTGGTGGCGACTGATGTCGCCGGTCGTGGTATTCACATTGACGGTGTCGGTCATGTCATCAATTACACGCTTCCAGAAGATGCAGAGGATTATGTGCACCGCATCGGCCGTACTGGGCGCGCAGGTGCTGAAGGAACATCGATTAGTTTTGCCTGTGAGGATGATTCATTCCTATTGCCAGAAATCGAAGATTTCATTGGACGAAAATTACCCTGTGAGCAAGCACCTGAGTCGCTATTAGAGGGATCTCATGGTGAATCCGTCGCCTGAATGGCGAACTCCTTACGCATCACTGAGTGAAGACATCTTTTATGCGAGGGTGTCTCCTCAACCGCTGCTCAATCCGCGTTGGGTTGATGTCAACCAAGCGCTGGTTTCCGAACTCGACTGCCTGATTGACTTTGATCAGCAAGACACCTTAAGAGCGTTCTCTGGCGGGCATCCCCTCCATGATTGGGAACCATTGGCGCAGGTGTATAGCGGTCATCAATTTGGGCAATGGGCTGGGCAGTTAGGTGATGGCCGCGGCCTCTACTTAGGGGTTTCTGGTGGTTATGAGTGGCACTTAAAAGGGGCCGGTCACACGCCGTACTCGCGATGTGGAGACGGGCGGTCGGTGTTGCGTAGTGCGATCCGCGAGTATCTCGGTTCTGAGTACCTACATGCCTTTGGTATTCCAACAACGCGTGCGCTTGCCGTTGTCGCATCCGATACCCCTGTTCAAAGGGAGACAACCGAGACGGGTGCAACTCTGATGCGATTAGCCAAGAGTCACCTGCGCATCGGACATTTTGAACATTTTTATCACCGTCATTCGCATCAACATCTGCGTGAGATCGCTGAGTTTGCCATTGAGCAATTAGACCCTGATCTGTCAGGCGCTCCCGATCGGATGGAGGTAGCTTTTACACGCTACGTTGAGCGCTCAGCAAAGCTTGTCGCGGGCTGGATGGCGGTTGGCTTTGTCCATGGTGTGATGAATACGGACAACACCGCTTTGTCCGGCGAAACTCTTGACTACGGTCCTTACGGATTTGTCATGGCCTATCGCCAGGATTATGTCATCAATCACACCGATCAGGCAGGTCGATATGCTTTTGGGCAGCAGCCAAGAGTGATGCATTGGAACCTGTCCTGTCTGGCTGAAACCTTGACTCCCTTTGTGGACGTGGAGACGCTCGGACAGATTCTGAATGGTTTCCCAGCACAGTATCATCAAGCATTTCGATCTGAAATGGCCAGGCGATTAGCGATCGAACCAGAAAATGAACAGTTACCTAGCCTGATTGAGGCGATTCAGAGGCTCTGGGGGAATGCTGGAATGCATTATCCAGAGGTATTTGTACATTTATTTGATGACAGTTTTGTTGGTCTGTCAGAGGCCTCAGGAATCGTTCAGTCCTTGGATGAGTTACGTCGTCTGTGGAGCAAAGAAACAAGCTCTAGTCTGCTGAATCTTGCGCGGAGCCAGTCGCCCAGTTGGATGTTGAGCCACTGGTTATTGGATCGTGTGATTCAACATGCCGAGCGAGGCGATTATGAACCGATTCGATCACTCCGCCAGTCGATGAGCAATGGCCTCATGAATCCAAGTGAAATGGCCGCCGCGCTTGGTAGCTCGCCTCCAGACGCGAAGTCCTCGTATCATCTCAGTTGCAGTTCGTAAGGATTTAGTATGCAAGTAGCCACTATCGGCGCCGGAAGCTTCGGTACCGTTCTCGCCGACATTGCGGCTCATAACCAATGTCAGGTCATGATGTATGCCCGTCGTCCAGAAATGGTTCATGCCATCAATGCCTTTCATCGTAATCCACAATATCACCCAGATCTTCAATTGCATGCATCGATAACGGCTTCAAGCGATCTTGCTGAGGTTGTTAGGGGTGCAGATTTGGTGCTCCTTTCTGTCCCGTCACGGGCAATGGATGCAATCTGTCAGGCATTGGCGAAAGTTCTTGCGCCCGATGTGGCACTCCTTTCGACCACGAAGGGGATTCAGTCTGAGGGTTTTCAGCTGATGAGTCAGATCATCGGTCAGCGATTACCATCGCATCCTGTTGGGGTATTGTCTGGGCCGAACTTGGCGCATGAAATTGCAACGCGTCATTTAACGGCCTCTGTGGTTGCGAGTCAGGCACCGCAGGTGCGTCAACTTGCCCGCGATGCCTTCGCGACGAGATATTTTAGGCTCTATAGCTCAGAAGATTTGATCAGCGTTGAGCTCGGTGGTGCATTGAAGAATATTTACGCGATTGCCGCAGGCCTTGCCGATGGCTTGGGAGTGGGACAAAACACCAAAGCATTGTTGCTTACCCGAGCGCTCGCAGAGATGTCGCGGTTGTCCGCTCATATGGGAGGCAACCCACTGAGTTTTTTGGGTTTGGCCGGAGTTGGGGATCTCTACGTCACGAGTGTCTCACCGTTATCGCGGAATTTTCGGATCGGTCAGGCACTTGCGCAAGGGCACTCCCTCGAGTCCGCTGAATCGAATTTAGGACAAGTGGCAGAGGGTGTGAATACGTTGCAGGTGGTCCACGAGCAATGCCAACGGTACGACATTGCAATGCCGATTCTCACGGCCCTTTACGAAGTTATCTTTGGTGGTCAGCCGGTCAGGCAGACCGCGTTGCAAATGATGCAAGCGGCGCATACCTCGGATGTGGAGTTCTTGATGCCAGGGGCGAACCCTGCGCTCTGAACTAACCTCTCCGACCTGTGAGGTGTCCAGTCAGGGTAGAGGCCATCTTGTTCAGTGACTTCACGGTCGATTCCCAACTGATACAAGCATCGGTGACAGACACGCCGTATTTGAGTTGTGATAGGTCATCAGGAATGCTTTGATTTCCTTCATTGATATTGGACTCAATCATGACACCGCAAATTGAGCGGTTTCCGTCTTTAATCTGATGTGCGATGTCATCTAGCACCAAGGGCTGAACATTATGGTCTTTGTTGGAGTTGGCATGAGAACAATCAACCACGATGTTCGTGGGTAACTTTGCCTTTTCTAGTGCTTGCTCACAGAGTGCAATACTGACCGAATCATAATTGGGTTTACCGCCACCGCCGCGAAGGACGACATGGCCGTACTGGTTCCCCTTGGTTTTCGTGATAGCCACTTGTCCCTGAGGGTTAATGCCAAGGAACGCGTGTCCACTGACCACCGACTTCATGGCATTGACGGCGACATCAAGTGACCCGTCGGTGCCATTTTTGAATCCAACGGGTGATGATAGTCCTGAGCTCATTTCACGGTGCGTCTGAGATTCTGTGGTCCGTGCGCCAATGGCAGTCCAAGTGATCGTATCCTGGAGGTACTGAGGAGAGATTGGGTCTAAGGCCTCCGTGGCGAGAGGAAGCCCGATTTCTGACAAATCAATCAACAGCTTACGCGCCTTCCTTAAACCGTCTTCGATTTCAAAGCTGCCGTTCAAGTGCGGGTCATTGATGAGCCCTTTCCATCCAACCGTTGTTCTTGGCTTCTCAAAGTACACGCGCATGATAATAAAAATCTGCCCGCTGACTTCATCGGCGAGTGCCTTTAAGCGTTTCCCATATTCAAGGGCCAGCTCTGTATCATGGATGGAGCAAGGACCAACGACAGCAAATAAACGATCATCTTTTCCATCTAGAATATCTTGGACGGTCTGGCGCGAATTCGCAACCAACTCACGCACTGACTCGGGAAGTGGTAACTCCTTTTTTAACTCCGTCGGTGTAACTACGACCTGATAGTCATCGATATTGAGATCTGATAAGCGCATAGTAATTTGTCATCATTGGTAATGGATTAGGCGGGTTATTGTAGAGGCGATCAGTCGAGAAGCAAGAAAATCTGTTGACACAAATTTCACAGGCAGTATTATGCGCCCCCATCGTTGCTCTCGGGTGGATAGCTCAGTTGGAAGAGCATCGCCCTTACAAGGCGAGGGTCGGGGGTTCGAGCCCCTCTCCACCCACCAAAATTTTTGGCAACGATCCGCTGGAGCGGTAGTTCAGTTGGTTAGAATACCGGCCTGTCACGCCGGGGGTCGCGGGTTCGAGTCCCGTCCGCTCCGCCATTATTGCGCAAGAAGCCACGGTATGCGTGGCTTTTTCGTTTTTTGGTAATCTTACCCACCAATTTTCCCACCAATAAATCGGCCTAAAGTCGCTCAACAAAAACTTTCAATTCGTCCGTTAATTTCACCCATTTATTCTTCTCAGATTCATCTCGACGCAAATAGTCCAATGATTTTTCAATTCGTTGCCAGTGATGCCTGCGGAAATAAAATAAACCCATTTTGTTGAGCCTGGTCTTGCCAAATGGTACGTAGACCCGAGCAGCCCGTTTTGGGATGTCAAACCAGGTGCCTGTCACAGTGCCTATGGAGGGCCAACCCTGCTTGTTCATTCCCAGATCATCCTTTGGATCGCATGAATCGCTGGAACGTTTAGGAGACCCTCGTTGGCAATCCAGTGCGGGGGTTCATCAAGCCATTCAGCAGCAACTTCATACTTCCACATATTGAGTAGCATGTGCGTAGCAACGATGGTTGGATCAATCTCGCCAGTAGGAGAAGTGTAGAGCAGGTAATCCCAGTGCCAAGTCCACGGATAGCCTCCGTCTTCGACCCAGTTATTCCAAATAACCCATCGTCTATGTCGTCGTCCGAGGTACAGATTGCCGATACGACTGTGCATTGGAGACCACGCCCACTCGGTGCTACAAATAAATTGAACGCTCCGTAGGCTTCGCTGTGGTGGATTTTTCATCCGTGGTTCGTCCCACACGGAATAGATTTGCAAGCTGTCAGGACGCTCGGGAAGGTTAGTCACTTCTGATAAGCGTTGTTGTGGGAGTGACTCAGGCGACATCGCCAAGGGAGATCTGTGCTTGGTTTTCATAACCAGATACCTCGCTTTAGTGCTTTAGCCGGTGGGCAGGGCGCACAAGTTGAAGATTAAAGGCCTGAAGTTATTAAAAACTTGTTAATCCACAGAGTCAAATGCAAGCAGAGCGCTCATAAATTTGGTACTCTTTATCTGGAGATAGTTACTCATGAACGATGACCTAGTGGGCATCGGAGGACTACTGGGCTGCATAGTCCTCCTTGTCCTATACGCTCTGGCAATCGGAGCAAAAACCAAACAGCAGCCATCTAAACCCCTCAAACCAATACAACCCCCAAAAGCGTAATACCAAAACACCAAAGACGAACGTCACGCCGAGCTTTCCATAGAGCAAACCAAAGCTTGAAGGAATATTACGCCAAAGGACTCATCTGCAGTCGCTTCCTGTTTCTGAGATACAGACATCTTCATATGGCTTTCGCTGATTGAAGCTAAAAAGCGACAACCGGCATTGGCTAGCAAATATTTTAGAACCACATACCGGCAGTCGACTCAGCAGGATTACCCCTCAATCACACCACAAGCTATCCGTGGTCCAGCGGCACCTGATGGTTGACTAGTGTAATCGTCCCCTTTTTCATGCAGGATTATTGATCTGTTCAAGATAGAATTTTCGCTTCCCTTATCCAATGAAACCTTGGTGTTCAAAATCTCAAGCCGGTGAGATCCATTCTCAGGCACTTGGATATTGGGATTGGTACCCGCGTGCCTGCCAACTCCAAGACCATGTTTCACACCCTCTGGATTAAAATGGCCTCCGGCTGCCTTGAAGTCAGGAGCGCACGAACCGTTCTGGTGGATATGAAACGCATGCTCTCCGGGTGGAAGACCTTTCAGTTGTGCGTCCATCAGAACCCCTCCAGGTACTTTATAGAACTCCACGATTCCGTGATTCTGTCCGTCACTACCCTTGATCATTGCCTTTACTGAGGCATGGCCCCCGGCAAATGAGTTGCCAGCTAATATTCCGGAACAAATTAGAAGCGCTGCTGCTGATTTCTTAATATGCTTGTATGTTTTCATTACGGTCTCCCCGCATAAATTAAGGCAAACATGCCAAAACAAAACTTAAGAATTATAGTTTACGATTTGATTAAGTTAGTATTACGAACGAATCCAATGTCGACATCTAGTGAAACGAAACGTTAAAACCCAATTTGCAGAGAATGAAAAAAATCGCGTTCTGCCTTTCGTTCTAGGCTGGAGGAGTCTGGTTAAAAATGGTTGGGATCGGCGAACACCGCCCACTGAGAAAGAAGCCCCGGATCAATTATTTTCGCAAACGATTGAATAGAAGAGCGCCTGAAATAAAAAAGACCGCTTCTATGGCGGCCTTCATCTTTCCTTTTTCTCTAATTACTCGTCCTTGAGCAATGCATAAAAATACCAGTGGTTTTCTGGAAAGTGAAATCTTGTAATGTAAAAAACCACCGCAATAGGAACTGACGTCGAATCATTCACAACAGATTCGACGACTCGCGAAAAGGCTGATCTTAAACGGGTTGGCCTTTTTTGTTGGTTCTCTTTATGGTCTATTCACACTATGGATCATTGATGGGAGATGGCCAAATGTGGATGACAATTATCGTGGTTTTGGGTCTAGACCCTGTGTTCCAAGGAACAGCTTCACCGCTATCTGATCATCTCGGTGCTGGAGTCTTCGAAACACGCGATGCCTGTGAATCCGATTTAATAGCTTTCTTTCAAACCTTCGATGGGGAAGGTGAATCGCGGTTATCGTTTACGAAGAATCAGTGGGGTAATTACCGGATCACCAAAGAGCATGAAGACAAGGCCTTTCGTGAAGTCCGATACTGCATGGAAATTCATCCCAAGCAATGAGCGCTTCGCTAGACAATATGGGCGCGATCGAGCATGTGATGAGCCTCTTGTTCGAACTCATTACGCATCACGAATAGTCGCAACTTCTCAACACCGGCGTGCTGCTTATGATTGAGCGCATAGCAATCCGCTTGCGTGGGTAATTCAAGCGAACGGATGACTTGGGGAAGTGTGGCCTGCCCAGCATAGGGTGCGATCCACTGGTCACGTTCCAATCGAGTCCACCCATAATCAGTCGAATATGGGCGGCTCAAGTGCCGCATGGCCTTGAGTGCTTGCTGGTGGGGCGCCCAAAATGCAGGGTGACTGTCGTGTGTATGCTCTGGTCGTTGGTCAACGGCATTCCATGGCTGAATCAGGTATCCATAGATGAGCCCGAGCGTTTGATCCGGTGTTGGTAGATCGTGTTGATCGAGCGCCTGTTGTCCGTGTTCGGTTTGGCTCAATTGCAGTTGATGATCCAACAGATGATTGATTTTGATGTCCAAGCGATCCTGGCAGCTCGGTCCAATCCATGCCTGTTGCCTCGATCGGTCCGATGAGCTGCCAATCCCAGCATAGAACTTAATGGCGACTTCCAGGTGCAAGACTTGCGAGTTCAGTTGAATCAAGTAGTCGAGTTCACCGAGCGTTTGTTTCTGGTTGCGAACAACCAGTCCATGCTTCAGGAGTTTGCATTGCTCCGTCTGTTCAAATAGTGCTGTCAAGAGACTCTCAAATCGGCGGCCGAGCCGTTTCGGTGCACCGTGCCACGCCCACTCATTAGACAGATTGTTGGCGATTTCTGTGATTGAGCCGTTGCAAATTTTCTGCAGTGGCACACAATCAACGCTGGTGTCGGAACGCCAGAGTGGATCCACCTTGAGCAACCAACTAAGTTCCCGCTCAATTGCATCCGGGTGATTAGATTCCGATAACACAGAATGAGAAGTGGTCATTGAGCTTCCAAGGACAAGTGGTGAATAAATTTAAACGGGTGGCTCTGATCGGTCGGTCAGCACACCAACAAGCCGTCGAAACCATATCACGATTGATCGATTATCTGAGAGATCAAGGGTTAGAAGTGTGGATCGAGGATGAGATCGCAGATGTCAGCGAGTTTTCTGGTTTACCGCATTGTGGTCTCGAGCATATTGGACAGAAAGTTGATTTGGCGATCGTTGTCGGGGGTGATGGCAGTCTTCTCGGAGCAAGTCGTGCGTTGGCAAGGTTTGATACGCCTGTGCTGGGGATTAACCGTGGAACCCTCGGATTTTTGACGGATATTCGGCCGTCAGAGGCCATCGACAAAGTCGGGCAGGCGTTGCTTGGAGAGTTTACCGAAGAGCAACGAAGCCTTAACTCAGTGGAAGTCATCCGAGATGAACAGGTGATCGCTCGCGCTAATGCATTGAACGATATCGTTCTTCATAAAGGCCAAAGTGCTCGCATGTTGGGGTTTGATCTCTGTATTGACGACCAGTTTGTGTATTCCAGTCGTTCAGACGGCTTAATCGTCTCGACGCCAACTGGGTCAACGGCTTATGCACTCTCTGCGGGTGGGCCGATTATGCATCCCAAGTTGGATGCGTTGGTGCTCGTCCCCATGTTTCCCCATACGTTAAATGCCCGACCCATCGTTGTGCCAGCGGATTGTGTCATCTCAGTCACGGTCACTGAGAAGCATCAGGCACTTCCCCAAGTGAGTTGTGATGGGCAAACCCATATTTCGTTGCTGTTAGGTGATCGGATTGTGATTCGTCAATCGGTTGAAAAGCTGACATTGTTGCATCCTCCAGGATACTCCTATTACGAGGTGTGTCGGTCGAAACTCCAATGGGGCGGGCGAATTGAGCCACAACAGGATGATGAATGAATACAGTTACTGAATTAGTCGAATCGTTATCTCCAGAGATGGCGCGGGATCTCAAGCGTGCGATTGAACTGGGTAAATTTCCGGACGGTCGAATGGTCTCCGAAGCACAACGCGAGTTGATGTTGGAGGCAGTTATCTTGTATGACGCAGCAAAACTTCCAGAAGATGAGCGCACTGGATTTATTCACCGAAAAAAAACGGCATCTGGGATTCTTGATTCGGTGCCAGATCTGATTCCATCAAAGGACATTGCACATGACTGACGCGCTTAGCTTAAATAAGTCACCAAGCATCACGCGCTTGACGGATTATGAGCCTTATCCCTATGTGATTGCCGACGTAGACTTGACCTTTGAGCTACATCCGACAGAAACACGCGTTACTCAGAGATCACAGGTTCGACGCATCATCCAAGGTGTCACTTCAATTGAGCTAAATGGCAAAGACTTGACACGAGTCTCCATCACCATCGATGGCGTTGAAGTGAGCGATGATCGACTGGTTGAGATTGATGAGACACTCTTGATTCGCCAAGTTCCCGAATCATTTACTCTCGAGATCGTGACGCAACTCAATCCTGAGGCGAATACGGCTCTAGAAGGATTATATTTGTCGAACGGAATGTTTTGCACACAATGTGAAGCAGAGGGATTTCGGCGGATTTCCTATTATCCCGATCGTCCAGATGTGATGAGTATTTTTACCACACGCATTATTGCTGATGATCGACACCCCATTCTGTTATCGAACGGGAATCCGATCAGTGACGAGCTCTATCCGGATGGCCGACGATGTGTTATCTGGCACGATCCATTTCCGAAGCCTTGTTATCTGTTTGCCTTAGTCGGAGGTCATCTGGCTGTCCAGCAGGACCAGTTTGTTACGATGTCGGGACGCAAAATTGATTTGCGGATTTATGTCGAGCACAAAGACCTCGATCGAGTCCAGTACGCGCTGGAGAGCTTAAAGCGAGCAATGGCTTGGGACGAGGAGGTGTATGGCCGAGAATATGATCTTGATATCTTCATGATCGTGGCTGTGAGTCACTTCAATATGGGCGCGATGGAAAACAAGGGCTTGAATATCTTTAATTCGAGCTGTGTCCTGGCTAACCCAGAAGCAGCCACTGATCAGGCCTTTCAACGTATTGAAGCGATTGTGGCACACGAATACTTTCACAATTGGTCTGGTAATCGCGTGACCTGTCGAGACTGGTTTCAACTCAGTTTAAAAGAGGGCTTTACCGTCTTCAGAGACAGCGAGTT
This sequence comes from uncultured Litorivicinus sp., assembly GCA_902528165.1. Classification (GTDB taxonomy): domain Bacteria; phylum Pseudomonadota; class Gammaproteobacteria; order Pseudomonadales; family Litorivicinaceae; genus HIMB30. The sequence goes on along the minus strand of CABZRL010000004.1, from coordinate 83,797 downwards.
CAGTGCCGACATCAACTCACGAGCCGTGAAGCGGATTCAAGACGTCAACTTCCTCAGGAGCGCTCAGTTTACTGAAGATGCTGGTCCGACAGCACACCCAGTCCAACCATCTGAGTACCAAGAGATCTCGAATTTTTACACGCTCACGATCTATGAGAAGGGCGCAGAAGTCGTTCGCATGATTCACACCTTGCTCCGCCCTAGCCAATTCCGACAGGGCAGTGATCTGTACTTTTCGCGTCATGATGGTCAAGCAGTGACGATCAACGAGTTCGTCGCCGCGATGGCAGAGGTCTCTGGGCGTGATTTTGATCAGTTTATGCGTTGGTATCAACAACCTGGGACCCCCCGATTACAGGTGGATGTCGAGCATGATCCTCAATCAGGTCGATTACAGATTCAATTGACGCAAAAAGCTCCTGTGATTGCCAAAGATCACTCTCATGCACCTTATGTGATTCCAATCAGCTACCAGGTCATTGATCGAGACAGCGGGCAGGTACTGGTTGCTGAATCGCTGTTTGAGCTGACTGAACCCTCGGCATTGATTGAGTATCAGGGAATATCTGGGTCGCCAGTGGTTTCGGTGTTGCGAGGATTGTCGGCACCGGTCAAATTGGAGATGGATCGATCAACTCATGATCTGACGGCGCTTGCCCGCTTTGACGACGACGGCGTTAACCGTTGGGACGCGATACAAGAGTTGTACATTCAGGCAATTCAGGGGCTCTTGGCAGATCCTCAGGCTGGTATTCAGGCGGAACTCGCCGATCTGTTATGCGATTTAATTGCTGATCCCACCGCCATCACTGACCCTGCTTGTCTCGCTGAAATGCTGATGTTGCCACAGGATAATATTTTGTGGGATGTTTTGAAGCCCGCAGATCCACAGGCAATTCTCTCTGCAAGACAGTCCTTGCGACAGCATCTGGCCGACAGCGGAAAAGCCTATTGGGAAGGGTTGTATCGAGCAATGAAGGTGGATGGCCCGTATGAGCCTGAAGCATCCACGATTGGTCGCCGTTCCTTGGCGATTACAGCCTTAGATTATTTGGCCAAGACGCGCTCGGTCGACGAGATCCTCAGCGAGCGCTTTGATGAATCCTCGAATCTCACCGAACGATTTGCAGCCTATCGAATCGCCAGAAGTGACGGCTCAGAAGAGCTTTCTGAGCGCTTATCGAACAATTTCCTTGCAGGCGCGGCGACCGATGAAGTCTTGGATCTATGGTTATCCACTGAGGCGATGAATGAGTCGACCGCAACTATCGACCGACTGCATGAGCTCATGTCGCATGAGCGTTTTGCGTGGACCAATCCAAACCGAGTTCGTGCCGTCCTTGGTACATTTGCGAATCGTAATGTTCGCGTCTTTCACACACCAGAAGGCTATCGATTGCTCGCTGATGCAGTTCTCAAACTGGATGCAATGAATCCGCAAATTGCGTCTCGATTGGTGATGCCTCTTTGCCAGTGGGCTCGATTTACTGAGCAATATCAAGCAGCAATGAAAGCAGAGTTGCGTCGAATGGTGGCCAAGGATCTGTCCAAAGATCTTGATGAGATCGTCAATAAATCAGTTGGTAAGCGATGCTATTGAAAAAACTTATCATGGGTCGATATACGGTGTTGGTCGGGGTCTCCTTCGGAGCCTTGATCTCTGGTGGTGGGCTACTGTTTACGTCAGCTTTCATCTGGCCATTGATCATTTTTTCATTTCTGACGATTCTCGGGTTTGGGGACTACTTTAAAAGTACGCATCCCGTGCGCGCCAATTATCCTCTGATGGGGCGACTAAGATACTTGTTGGAAAGTATTCGCCCAGAGCTCCGTCAGTATTTTTGGGAATCTGACACTGACGAAACACCGTATTCTCGCAATCAACGTGCAATGGTTTATCAACGTGCGAAAAACAATCAAGCAAAACGCTCTTTCGGAACCGAAAAAGCGGTGTACGAAGAAGAATACAACTGGCTGAATCATTCGATTAATCCCATCAAAATTACCGATCATGATTTTCGGGTGTCCGTCGGAAATGAAAAGATTGGACAGGTTTACTCCATGTCTTTGTTAAACATCTCGGGTATGTCCTTCGGCGCGTTGTCCCCACCTGCGGTCGAGTCACTGAGTAGAGGCGCCAAGCTCGGAGGCTTTGCTCAGAATACCGGAGAGGGGTCATTGTCGATCTATCATGAACGTGGAGGTGGTGATCTCATTTGGCAAATCTCGACCGGGTATTTTGGTTGCCGCACATCCGATGGGCGGTTCGATCCAGACCTTTTCCAGGCGAAAGCCACGAGCGATCGAGTGAAGATGATTGAGATCAAACTCAGCCAGGGTGCAAAGCCCGGTCATGGAGGAATCCTTCCCGCTCCCAAAGTGACAGAAGAAATTGCTAGAACGCGGGGGATTCCTGTCGGGCAGACGTGCGAATCGCCGCCGAGTCACTCAGAGTTCCGAACACCCTTTGAATTACTCGAATTCAGTCAGCGCCTGAAACATCTGTCTGGGGGAAAGCCTGTTGGGATTAAACTCTGTATCGGCCACCCTTGGGAATTTGTATCGTTGGTCAAAGCCATGGTTGAGACGGACATCCGTCTAGATTTTGTGACGGTCGATGGTTCAGAGGGTGGAACCGGTGCAGCACCAACTGAGTTTTCTGATCATGTCGGTTCACCGCTGCGTGATGCAGTCGTGTTTGTCGATAATACGCTGCGCGGAGCAGGCTTGCGGCACCTGATTAAGGTGGGTGCGGCCGCGAAAATTGTCAGCGCCTATGACATCACGCGTCTCTGTGCTCTCGGTGCTGACTGGTGCAATATGGCGCGACCCTTTATGTTTGCGCTGGGATGTATTCAAGCCAAAGATTGTGGTTCTGGTCATTGCCCAACCGGCATCACAACCATGGATCCCAGTCGATACAGAGCCTTAGACGTCCCCTCGAGAGCAAAACGGGTGTGCAATTTCCATCAACACACCCTTGAAGCGGTCGCCGAGTTACTGGGTGCAGCCGGTATCAAGCATCCAAATGATCTGAATCGGCGTCACATTGTGCGGCGATTATCAGCGAGCCAAATTAAGTTGGCCGACCAGATCTATCCGAAGGTCAGTTCAGGCGTTCTGGTCACGGGCCAAGGGGTTCTTGAGGATCCCCGTTTGCGGACCTACTGGCCACTGGTCTCCAAGGACAGTTTTCACCTCGATGATCACCAGACGGAGCTTGTCTAGGCCGATTTCATGGCCCTCAGACCCTAGGTCCGCTAAGATAGCCGCCGACCGACTAGGGAGCCGTCGTGTATTCACTATTTAAGCCTGCATTATTTCGGATTGATCCCGAAGCCGCTCATGATCTGACGATCCATTCACTCCAATTCATGGGTCAGTGTTTGGGGGCGTCAACACCAATTCAGGGACGCTCGTGTGAAGTGGCAGGACTACGATTTGCCAATCCGATCGGCTTGGCTGCAGGGCTTGATAAAAACGCCGTTGCTGTCTCCGGATTTTCGCGTCTTGGCTTTGGACATATTGAAGTGGGCACTGTCACTCCACGAGCGCAACCGGGTAACTCGAAGCCACGGGTTTTTCGTCTCGAGCGTGATCGTGGATTGATTAATCGCTTTGGCTTTAATAACGATGGGATTGACAGACTGGTCGCACGTCTGATGAACCATCCTTATGCGGGCATTATTGGCGTGAATATTGGAAAAAATAAGAACACGCCGAACGAAACAGCACATGAAGACTATGTGCACTGTCTTCAGAAGGCAGCAGCTGTTTCCGATTACATCACCATTAATGTGTCGAGTCCAAATACTCCGCGTTTAAGAGACTTGGCGGATGCCGATAAAATTTTAGATGTGGTGGCGCCGGTTCTTGAGGCACGAGCAGGTCTACAAAACCGCCGGCGGCAACCGCTTCCCGTGTTTGTCAAACTGGCACCTGATTTTCTTGATCAAGATTTACAAAAAGTCTTGGAAGCCTTAAAGCGCTCAGCGGCAGATGGTGTGATTTTGACGAATACAACCATTCGGCGAGAGGGACTGAGCGGTCGACACCAAGCGGAGGTTGGCGGCTTGTCTGGCGCTCCTTTGTCGATGCAATCAGAGCATTGCTTACAGGTTGCCGTGGCCGCTTTGGAAGGAGCCTTGCCTGTGATCTCTGTTGGAGGAGTGATGTCTGGGGATGATGCTCAACGCCGGCTAGAACTGGGGGCGTCTCTTGTCCAGATCTATACTGGGTTGATTTATCGAGGGCCACAGCTCGTGAAGGACGCGATACGGGTGACTCGATGATCAGGTGTGGTTCAACCGCACCCCTTATGAGGGTGCGGCACATGTGGAGCTCTATGAAGCAATCTGCGGATCGCAGTGAATCCCGGATACGCCGGTTAGGCCATCCCAAGATGCGGCTCGACCATCCCGCCAACCCGAAAGCCAGGCGTCTCGACCAACGCCAGATACCGTCGGACAGATCTCACGAGATTTGCCGCCGATTCCAGCACGATAGCCGCGATTGTAGAAACGGTCAGTTAAGCTGCGTTTTATTGTTTTCATTGAATGTGATCTCCTTGAAATCGGTTCTCAAAACCGATCGTATTTCCATGGTTGTCACTTGTGATTTCTCATGAATCACGACTCCAAACATAGCATAGGTATTTTCGCGATTGGAACTCTTCTGGCCACCGATGATCTGGTCGCCGATGAGGTCAAGGCGCAGGGGCTTGATATCCGTGGCCGTCAGCTCGGATGGGTGACCGCCGAAGGCACTCTCAACGATGCCTACCGAGCGCTGTTAACCACACGCGTCGGCGATCGGGTTGTGTGGATTTTAGAACGAGGCGAAGCCACTTCAGCCGATCAATTCCGTGATTTATTGCGCACCATTGATTGGAATCAAACACTCTATCCTAGTGCGAGTATCCGCGTTGACATCACCGGTAAAGTGGCTTGGGTGAAAGATTCGCGTTTTGCCGGTCAACTGGTGATGGATGCGATCCGTGATCAAGCATCTGTTGCGAATCGGCCGCGCCCTGACTACGAAACCGAGGAGCCATCCGTTCGATTGGCTGTTCGGTTTGGTCGAGGGCAGGTGGATATTGGTGTGAATTTAAATCGATCACCGTTGAACCAACGGGGCTATCGCACCGAGGGAGGGGAAGCACCGCTTCGCGAAACGCTGGCTCAAGTGATGTTGTCGCGACTCAAAATTGATCAGCCAAAGCCCACTGTTGTGATCGATCCTTGCTGCGGATCCGGAACCATTCTGATCGAAGCCTGTATGCGGTTAAGCCAGATTGCACCGCAGCGATTTCGGGCATCGAGCCAGTTATCCCGATGGACTGGGCTCGAGAAGATCTCATGGACGGAATTAGTCGCGAATGAGCGTCTCCAGGAACAGGAGCCGTCAACGCGATTTTTCGGGTTCGATATTAATTCGGACGCTGTTGAGCGTGCGCGAGCGAATATTGAACGAGCAGGGCTGAGTCAGTGGATCACGGTTGATGTCGCCGCCATCGACGATTTAACGCCTGAGAACTTCGCATTGAGCGAGGCTGACCACGTCTGGATTCTAGCTAACCCGCCTTACGGCACAAGACTCAGCCGACATGAGGATTTAGCCCAACTGTATCGAATTCTCGGTGAGCGGTGTAAAGCGTTTAGCCATGCGCATTTGGGGCTCATTACGTCAGAGAAGGAATGGATTCAGGCGGTTGGCCTTCGATCGGATAAAAAGTGGGAGATGCAAGCCGGCGGGATGCGTTTGAACATTGGTAAATTCACTCTTGGCTTGAATCCGGTCATGACTCAAGAACACGATGCTTCCGAACCCCCAGAGGAAATTTCGCCCTTACTCAATCGATTAACAAAGAATTTAAGGTTGAGATCTAAGCTTCTGAAGAAGAATGAAACCAACTGTTTTCGTCTCTACGATTCAGACCTGCCTGAATACAATGTGGTCATCGATCAATACGCAGACTACCTACATATTCAAGAATACCGCCCACCAAAGACTGTTGATTCGAAACGCGCGAACGATCGACGTCAGTTGATTCGTCAGTGGGTTCCGAAGCATTTGGGGATTGCGTTGAAACATGTGGTTTATAAAGAACGTTTTCGACAATCCGGGAACTCACAATATGAACGAAATGCTGAGCCTCTCTGCGTTGCAGTTGGTGAAAACGGCATGCACTTCGAAGTGAATTTAACCACCTATACCGACGTTGGCCTGTTTTTGGACCACCGCCCACTCAGACGTTGGTTGCTGGAATCCTGTCGTGGCTTGAGAGTGTTGAATTTGTTCTGTTATACCGGAGCGTTAAGTGTCGCTGCGGCCAAAGGACTGGCGCGCTCAGTAACCAGTATCGATATGTCAAAGACCTACCTTACCTGGGCGCATCATCATTTTGAAATCAATGGCCTAAACCCGAAGCATTACCAATTTATTCGGGCTAACGTCTTAGAATGGCTGACTGAGAACCCAGAGCCGCAATTCGACTTGATTATTCTGGATCCGCCGACGTTTTCAAACACAAAGAGCACTGAACAAACGCTTGATATTCAGCGTGATCACAGCGCTTTAATTGACGTCTGTCTTCAGTGGCTTGCGCCTAATGGCCTGATGTATTTTTCAAATAATTTTAAAGGCTTTACTCTCGATGAGTCGGTCTCTGAACGATGTATCGTTAAGGACTTAACCCTCGCCAGCATCGATCTTGATTTCGATCGAAGAGCGCCACACTTTTTATTTAAGATTTCACCGAAGACAGATAACGAATCAGTGTGAAGTAGGCGACCCAACTGATCGTTAAGATGATGGTGGTGGTGAGATCTCCGTATGGGAAGCTTAAATCTCCGAGCCGTGCACCACCGACGTAGGTCAAGGCCGCTCCAAGTGCGCTCGCAATCAATACCCAAAAAGGTCCTGACCAACACCACTTCAGTCCGTGGTTGAGCGTCGTCGGGAAAATACTCCAAAGTGCGATCAGCCAGATCGGTAGCAGTGTGGCGTTGCTTGAAAACGTCAATAGGCCAACTGCTGTGAGCGCGCCATCAAAGATTAGCCCAATGGCAGCATAAATCGGCAAAAGCAGGCGCTCTCTGGTGTCTGAATAACTCACCCAGTGGTATAAAGCCCAACCAAAGGCAAAGACAGCACAGGCGTCGCCACCGATGACGACCAGAAACCAAAGCGCCTGAAAGACGCCAAGATTCCGGATGACTTTGCCCATTAGGCGAGCCTGAGTTGAACCACAGGTGTTTCTTGTCGGGCTTTTGGTTTCGCCAGAATTAATTGCGCAAGGCCTAGTTGACGTTCGTGAAATCCGCCTTCGCAATACGCTAAATAGAACTCCCACATCCGACAGAAACGCTCATCGTAGCCAAGCTCCAAAATGCGTTCTTTTTCCTGATTAAATCGATGTCGCCAAGCCGCTAGGGTCCGTGCGTAATGGCTGGCAAAATCTTCAAAGTGTAAGAGCCGTAGATCAGAGGCTCGTCCAATGGATTGCATAATGCTACCAATCGATGGAATAAACCCGCCCGGAAAGATATAGCGCTTGATAAAATCAACGCTGGTGACTGCGATCTGATAGCGTTGCTCGACAATGGTAATGGCCTGAATCAGGGCCAACCCATTGGGTTTTAGGCGCTCTGACAAGGTGTTGACGTAAGTATCCAGGTAGTGGTGGCCAACCGCCTCAATCATCTCAATGGATACCAATTTGTCATATTGACCGGTTAGGTCCCGATAATCTTGTTTCAGGACGGTAACTCGATCCTCAAGGTTGCGCTCTTTGACCAAGCGGACCGCATGCTCGTACTGCTCTTCAGAAATGGTCGTAGTCGTGACCCGACATCCATAATGGTCAGCCGCATGAATCGCAAACCCACCCCAGCCTGTGCCGATTTCCAATACATGGTCAGTGGGCTCAAGATGGAGTTTCCGACAGATGTGGTCGAGTTTTTCCAGGGAGGCGCTATGCAGGTCTTTGGTGCCCTCGGCAAATAGCGCCGATGAGTACATTAACGTTGGGTCGAGAAAGGTCTCGAATAATTGATTGCCCAAATCATAATGTGCCTCAATATTCTTCTTGGAGCCTTTGATGGTGTTTTTCTTAAACCAATGAGCCGCTTTCAGAAGAGTCCGAAAATAACGAGTGAATCCTGTTTCCATTTGATCAGAGAGGTGGCTATTGGCGACGAAAAAACGTGTGACTTGATCCAATGAGCTAGTGGTCCAGTTCCCAGCCATATAAGCCTCGCCGGCGCCGACTGAGCCACGAAAAGCGACATCTGACCAGACCTGCGGGTCGAGGACATTGATCGAGGCTTCAGGCCCGGCCTCGTCACCTTCAAACGAAAATGTATGCTCGCCATCGGCGATAGTTAGCCGTCCAAATTGAACGCCTGAAAATGCCTTGAGCAATCCGCGTCGTGCGAACTTTTGAGCGATTGTCAGATCCTTTGACTCTCGGACGATTAAAGACTTTATTTCTGTCGTTGTTTGCGTCATATCGATCCTTAAGGGTGAGGGTGATAGGTTAGCCTTTTGCGCCAGAGAGCAAAAGCTTCTCGATAAATCCCACCGATAACGAGGAAGGTTTGCGGCCAAATTCCGAGAAATAAAGGTTTGATTGAGCGACCATTGTAAGGAGTCAGTGATAACTGTAATCCCGCCTCAAACATGAGTTGCTCGTCGCCTTGGTCTTGAAGTCCTAGATAAATCGAGACTTGATTCTCATCAGGCCATCGGACGCGAGTGACGTAACGTTGCGTGACCGGATTAAATGGCGAAACGTGAAAGTCTTTGTCAAAGATAAAGGTCGCTCCATTCGCAACTTTTGAATAGGGAATGACATATCGATGGATCTCATTCCAGGGTGTATTCGAGACCTCATAAATTAAAGCGCCTGGTGTTTCATCGTAATGGTGCAGAAAGTAGACCGACAAAGGATTAAACCCGAGTCCAAAACAATGCGGGTTCGTTAAGAGTTTGACTGGGCCTGACAACTCCATGCCTAAAGTACTTGAAGCAAACTGTCTCGCAGCATCACCGCTTGGGTGGGCATCATCGCAAAGGTGCCGCTCAGTTTTAAAGCTGAGAAATCCTGTCTGATTGACCTTGAGCGCTGTTTGTCGAAAGTCATTGAGTCGGTCCAGATCTAGATAGACCATGGCGGACTGGTATTGAAAACGGTGGACTTTCGGGGCAAGGCGAGCATGCCAGGTTAACCCTCGAGCCGTCGCGTGAATCATCGATTGAATCTCAGGCATAGATCCTCAATGTCTGTTGAATGGCTATCGCGGCTTTTTCTCCAGAAACCACACCATCTTCATGAAAGCCGTTGCGGCACCAAGCGCCTGCGACGGCAATGCGTGAGTGCTGATTGACCGATTCAATCTGCGCTTGGATGCTCAAAGATTCTGGTCCAAACTGCGGGTGCGCATAGCTCCACTGGCCTAAAATCGTTGACGGATCAATGTGATGAGTATTATTCAACGTTACAAAAAATTGATGCGGTCCCTGAATGTTTTGCAATCGATTCATATCGTAAGTGACGACCGCACCCACGCCCTGTGGTTGTTGTTGAATTTGGTAGTTCCAACTCGCCCATGCGCGCTGATTCTTGGGCATTTGTAAGCGATCTGTATGCAGGACCACCTCGTTATCTGCATAAGGAATACCGGAAAGAATGGACTTCAGTTGCGTCTCGGTCTCGTCCAGCAACGCATAGGATTGATCGCTGTGTGAGGCCAATATCACGGCATCAAAGCTCTCTGGTCCGTGATCGGTGAATAACTCAACTCCAGCATCTGTTTGTCTGACCAAGCGTACGGGTGTCTGCAGACGAATCGAATGGCGAAATGATCGGGTTAGCGGTTCAATGTAGCTGCGCGAACCACCAGGTAGAGTGTACCACTGAGGACGATCGGTGACAGACAGCAATCCATGATTTTTAAAAAATCGAATAAAAAACAGAGCCGGCAGTTGCTTCACGTCACCAAGATCTGACGACCAGATCGCAGCTGCCATTGGGAGTAGGTAGTGAGAGTGAAAGAGCTCACTAAAAGCCATGGTGGCGAGATAATCCTGAAGCGTCAGCGACGGATCGATACTGTCCTCAGAAAGATCCTTGATTGCCGTTTTGTTGAACTGAACGATATCTCGCAAAAAGATCAGGTAGGCTGGAGAGAATAGACGAGAACGTTGCGCGAATAAGGTGGAAAGATTGGTGCCTGCATATTCGATACCGGTGGTTTCTGACATCACAGAAAAGCTCATGTCCGTGTTTTGGTGCGCCAGTCCGATTTCGTCTAACAGAGTTAAAAATCGAGGATAGGTCCACTCATTGAAAACGATGAAGCCGGTATCGACTGCGTATTGCATACCATCAAGCTCAACATCGACCGTATGGGTATGTCCGCCAATCCAATCGTTCTGTTCAAAGACAGTCACTTCCACGTGCGATTGCAACCGATAGGCAGCAGTCAGTCCAGAAATGCCTGAGCCAACAATGGCGACTCTGGGACGGATTTGGCTATTCATGATTTTAGGTCCTTAAAGGCGTCGATGGCTCGTTGTCTTGATGTTTTGAGATCGACAATGGGTGCGGTATATCCTTGTGGAATCGATTCGCTCCAAGGAGCGTGTCGTTTCTTGACTGGAATCGTCAACAGTTCCGGTATCCAGTGGCTGATGTAATTCGCTTGATGATCGTGTGCTTCACTCTGACTCACCGGGTTGAAGACTCGAAAATAAGGAGCGGCATCCGTTCCTGTCGACGCACTCCATTGCCACCCTCCATTGTTGGCGCCTAAGTCCGAATCCACTAAAAATTGCATAAAATGCGCTTCACCAATGCGCCAGTCGCACAGCAGGTTCTTGGTCAAAAACTGCGCCACAATCATACGAACGCGATTGTGCATCCACCCCGTAGCTTTTAGTTCTCGCATGCCTGCGTCGACGATTGGGATTCCGGTTCGCCCCGCTTTCCAAGCGTCGATTTCCGTGGGCAGATTTCGCCAGGCAAGCGCCTCAGTTTCTTTGCGAAATGCGCGGTTCTTCGATAGGCGTGGAAAACCAACCAGTAAATGCTGGTAGAAATCACGCCAAATTAGTTCGTTGATCCATGAAAACGCGTTGTCAGGAAACTCCCAGATCGGTCGTTGGATCTGATCTTCAGCCGCTTGAATGCATTGGCGGGGAGATAACAACCCACGCGCTAACGCTCCGGATAAACGACTCGTTCCTGAAACATCGGGCTGGTTACGTGTGCGGTCATAGTGGCCTAGCCGGTGGGTGACAAAGTCCTCGAGCGCACGTTGTGCATCTTCTTCTGTCATTGGAAACTGAGATAGATCGGAATCTGGCCGATCACAGAGACTTGGCCACTGACTTGGCGCCACTGGAGCCCGTGGTCGAACAGGTAAAGTAAATGGCCTCACGCCTTGATCTTGGTAGATGGATAACCAACGCCTCTTAAATGGACTGAAGACGGAATAGAAACGCTCATCACCGGTTAAGACCGTGCTCGGCTGTAGTAGCACACGATCGACGAATGCATGCACTGTGACAGAGCCTGCATTGTCATGAATCTGCCGATCTCTTAATCGCTCGTTCCACTGATATTCCTGGTTGAAATAGAGATCTGAGACACACTCAGTTGCGCAAAATTGCCCAATCCAAGCCACTTGGTCGTGATAGGTCTTTAAACGGATGACGGTGAGGCCAATACCGAGCGACGCGAGGCTCGTTGACAAGTGAGTGAGTAACTGCTGGGTGTAATACAGACGGTTGGGACCATAGCCAAACGAAGCCCAATCGGACTCTGCAGTGAGAAACACGGCTGAGATTCGTGTGTTCGGATCGCAACCAAGAGCTGCGGAGACCGCAGCATTATCGGTGACTCGAAGGTCGTCTCGAAACCAGATTAGACGATGTTGCATGATTCTCCTCAGTCGCATCCCGCAAAGAATATCGTGCCATCGTCCGAGCCGGCATTGGGTGGTAAGTGTTACCTAGGCGGTTGGCAAACGCAATGGAGTCTGACACTCTGCTTACGTACTTGGAGATAACCACATGTTCTTCGGACGATTTTTAATCACATTCAATTGTGTGCTGTATGCAGCCATTGCAGTCTGGGCGCTGTTTGCGCCTCAGTCCGTCTTCCAAGGCTTGGGGATTGAAGCAATGTCGCAAGCCGCCATCATCGAGATGCAGGTGCTCGTTGCTGGATCCTTTTTGGGGTTTTGCGTTTTACTCTGCGGAGGGATCCTTGATCAACGAAAGACGAAACGGTCGCTCATTGGTCTGTTCATGATTAACGCGGCTTGGCTTTTGACCCGTTGTATCGCATTGCTTGAGGGGTTGTCGCAGGAGAATTCCACCTATCTCTACATGGGATTCGAATTGGCCATGCTGATATTGGTTTTGATCGCGCTACGACAGGTCAATGGACCACGTGGACGCACACTGTTTCGGCAGGAAGAGGCAAGTTTCTAACGAGCGAGGATGCGCTCAGCTGCCTCGAGCCCGCTTAAATAAGCACCTTCCACTCGTCCGCCGGCCAAATAATCACCAGCAACCCATAAGTTTGGAGAGACCTGGTAGATTCCTTTTTGCGCCGTGAATTTGGGATTGGTCGGACGCGCATATCGCCACCGGTGTGAGAGCCTCGCCTGGGTTGTCACCTGAAAAGTCTCCGAAAACGCCTCACGAATCAGCTCTGAGATCTCGGCTGGATCGCTCTCTAAGTGTTGTGTCGACCACTCTGGGGTCGCATGAACGACGATGTAATTCGATTGCCGTCCAGGTTTGCTGTTTTCGACTGCAATGAAATCGAACAGGGGATGGTCACCTCCAAACAACGCGTCGAATGATTCTCCGACTGATCCACGTAGAGGCTCTTCAACGGATAACACTGTCGTCCAGGTTGGATCCATCGCAAACCGAGAGCCGAGTTGCTCAACATCAAAGTGTTGAAGCATGGCAACCATTTGATCAACCGGTGCAGTAACAAGCACGCAATCGGCGGTCAAGGTTTCTTGAGAGGTCAATATTACGCGGAACAAATCACCGTTCGGCTCGACCGTTTGAACCCTGCTTTCTGTTTGTATTTCAATATCTTGAGACAGAAATCGACCCAGTGAATTCATATATGGATGGCCCACGAATCGTGCTTGATGATCAGGCGATGCGATCGGTTGATGGTCCTGGAAAGTCCCCATGTTTGGCTTCCATTGCGTCACAAATCCGGCGGCCACTGCTGATTCAACGGCGACTTGAAAGCGATGATCGCGGACAGTGAAAAATTGAGCACCGATGTCGGCGCGACCGGCATCCATCCGTTTGGATGCTAAACGCCCGCCGGGACCACGGCTTTTTTCGAAAATTCGGTAATTTCTGGGAGGTAAACGACTTGCGGTGGCGAGACCTGTGACGCCCGAGCCGATAATTGCAACTTCGATATGTTTCATAAAGTGGTCTTTTGATCCCAGTAGTAATTAGAATAGACGCCCCAATCATTGATATCAGGGTTCTATAGGGCATTCTCAACTCATGACAGACATTACAATTACAGACAGCGCGCAGACTTACCTGAACGGGTTGCTTGAAAAACAGAGCGTCGAGGGAACGGGTGTTCGCTTATTCGTCTCTCAGCCTGGGACGATGTATGCGGAGACTTGTCTCGCTTACTGTCGTCCAGGTGAAGAAAAACCGGAAGATGAGCGCGTTGCGTGTGATGGCTTTACGGCATATTTGGATCAGCCAAGTCTTCCTTATCTGGACGAGGCGGTGGTCGATTATGTGGCGGACAAGCTTGGCGGCCAGTTGACCATTAAGGCGCCAAAGGCCAAGCAACCAGCCGTGGCTTTTGATGGGCCGATTGAGCAACAAATCGTTGAAATTTTGACTGGGGAAGTGAACCCAGGGCTTGCTGCGCATGGTGGGGAAGTTCGCTTGATCCGTTTGGAAGAGGACGTGGCGATTTTGCAATTTGGTGGTGGGTGTCAGGGTTGTAGCGCAGTTGACGTGACTCTAAAAGACGGAGTTGAGAAGACGTTAATGGATCGCATTCCTGATCTCAAGGGTGTACGAGACGTGACCGACCACAGCCAACGCGAAAATGCCTACTACAAGTAGTATTGTCTCGAAAGTGGCGTCCATCGACGCCATTGTTGATGAGATCCAGAGTTTTTTAAAGGCGCCGACGTCGAGTGGATGGGTAGACCATGCACTTGGTGATCTCTCAACTTTGCTAATCGATCACGCCAACTGTGAATATAAAGCGGCGGCGACTGGAATGAGTTTAATTACCAAGTATCGTCAGCATCCACGCCTACAACGACTGATGGCGCGGTTGGTGCGAGAAGAGATGCTGCACTACGAACAGGTATTGATGTTCATGGAGAAAATGGGTGTTGAGCATCGTCCACTCACCGCATCTCGCTACGCGCGTTCACTGCGAGACTCCATCAGAACCGACGAGAACGGACGCCTTGTTGATTTACTTGTGGTTGGAGCCATCGTTGAGGCGCGATCCTGTGAACGATTTGCTGCGCTCTGGCCGCATCTTCCGAACTCGTTGGGTCGGTACTACAAATCACTGTTACGATCTGAGGGGCGGCATTATCAAGACTATCTCACATTAGCGCATGAGCACGGCGATTCGGGTGAAGTGGCGATGAGGCTTGATCATTTCCTGGCTTTGGATCAGACACTGATCGAGAGCCCAGATCAAGAATTTCGTTTCCACTCAGGGGTGCCGGCCTGACGACTCCACCGTTCGTGTTCAGTCATCGCAGACGGTGCTAAATGAATGAGGCTGATGGACTGTTGCGCGTCCTGATGATCAATCAACACTCCAACACCAGAATCTCCCCAATCCGAGGTGACAGCTCGCAGGCCTAATGATGTTGAGTGGATAGCGGGACGGTGTGTGTGGCCATGCACCAACAACTGCGTATCAAACCGAACCATCCAATCATGGACTTCAGACTCAGCCGCATCGCCAATGGCCTCAGCGCGATTGGCTTGTGTTTTACGAGATGCTTGCCGCAGTCCCTTCGCGATCTGCTGCCGCTCACTCAGAGGTTTGTCCAAAAAATTGCTCATCCAGGTTGGGTTTCGGACTTCCTGCTTAAAGGCTTGATAATCATGATCGAGGGTGCAAAGTTCGTCACCATGGATGATAACAAGCTGGGATTCGGCAACCCTGTCGACCAGACGAATTCCTCGTTGAGCGAGATACTCTCCCGACATCAAAAAATCTCGATTGCCCAGAATGAACTGGGTATCGGCTCCGAAATTACCGCAGAAATCAAGAAACTCTTCGTCCAACGGTGATGCATTATCATCGCCAACCCAGGCGTCAAAAATGTCTCCGGCAAGGATTAATTGATCACAAGGACATCGATTGATCGATGCCATAGCTGCGCGATATCGCGAAGGCTCAGTGGGATCTAAATGGAAGTCAGAGACAACCAGCTGCCGCATTAGATCACGGAAGCTTTTTGAATGATGACATCATCGACGGGAACATCTGAGTGTCCGCCGCGGGAGGTTGTACTGACGGCCTTGATCGCATCCACAACATCCATCCCATCGAAGACGCGTCCAAAAACGCAATAACCGAACCCATCAGGTGTTTCTGAGCGGAAGTTTAAGAAATCGTTGTCAGTGACGTTGATGAAAAATTGCGCTGTCGCTGAATGAGGATCCATTGTCCGGGCCATGGCAATGGTTCCCCGATTGTTGGCAAGGCCATTAGAGGCCTCATTTTTAATTGGATCACGTGTGTCTTTTTGGCCCATTCCAGGCTCAAAGCCACCACCTTGGATCATAAACCCGTCGATGACGCGATGAAAGATCGTTCCGTTATAAAAACCGTCTGCGACATACTGCTTAAAATTCGCCGTGGTTTCGGGTGCATCAGTCTCAAATAGTTCTAAAGTGATGTTGCCGAGCGTCGTTTCAAATAGAATCACGGGTTTCTCTCCTCTAAACACAAAGCGGTACTATACCGGTTTCACCACAAGGAATAACGCGTGAGTTTGCAGATCTTCGATACCCTAGCCAGAGAAAAGCGTGTTTTTCAGCCATTGGAGGCTGAAAAAATCGGTATGTATGTCTGTGGGATGACCGTTTATGACCACTGCCATCTGGGTCATGGCCGTGTCATGGTGGCGTTTGATGCCATCGTTCGCTATCTGAGATTTCGTGGGTTTGAAGTCAATTACGTCAGAAACATTACTGATGTTGATGACAAGATTTTTGCAAGAGCAGCCGAGCGACAAATTCCATTTTCAGCACTCACCGCTGAAATGATTGATGCAATGCATGCCGATGAAGCAAAACTCGGTTGTCAACTTCCGAATCACGAGCCACGTGCTACAGCGAATATTGATTCGATGCTGCGTTTAATCGAGCGTTTGCTCGAGCGTGGTGCAGCCTATCAAGGTGATTCTGGCGATGTATATTTTCGGGTTGGCGCATTTCCAGAGTACGGCAAATTAAATAATCGAAACTTGGACGATATGGTTGCTGGCGCTCGGGTTGCAGTCGCCGAAGACAAAGAGCATCCGGCTGATTTCGTGCTATGGAAATCGGCCAAAGCGGGAGAAGAGTCATGGCCATCAAGGTTTGGCCCGGGTCGACCAGGATGGCACATTGAGTGTTCTGCGATGAGCATGGATGCATTGGGAGAAACCTTTGATATTCACGGCGGTGGTCCGGATTTGAAATTCCCGCATCACGAGAATGAGATTGCGCAGTCGGAAGCAGCAACCGGTTGCAGGTTCGCACAGTATTGGATGCACGCAGGTGCGGTCCGTGTGAAGGACGAAAAGATGTCCAAATCCCTGGGGAATTTTGTGACGCTTACGGAGCTGTTTCGAGAATTTCACCCTCAGGTGATTCGTTTTTTCTTACTACAAAGTCACTACCGGAGCGCAATTTCGTTTTCCGATGATGCACTGGTACAGGCAGGAGCAGCCTATACACGATTGGTCCAGGCGCTCCCAGATCAGCTGATATCACCAAGTTCTGACGCCATCTTCCAGTTCCAACAATTCATGGATGATGACTTCAATACGCCAAGGGCCATTGCATTACTCTTCGATTTAGCCGCTGAGGGTTCAGAAGAGTCCGCATCGAGCCTGCTTGCCATTGGCAAGGTTTTGGGTTTGTTTGCGACTGACAAAGTCACGTTTTTAGCTGAGCAGCAGCAATTAAAGGCTGCCAATAGCGGCTTGAGTGATGCTGCGATTTACGCACTGATTGCTGCTCGAGAACAGGCACGCAAAGATCGTGATTTTTTAACGGCTGACAAGATTCGTGATGACCTTGTGGCTCAAGGCGTGGTCCTTGAAGATGCTGCTGGCGGGACATCATGGCATCGGAAATAAATCGCTTCGATGCGATGCTGTTCACAGTCACAGTTTTGACGTGGGGGACCACTTGGTTCGTCATTTTGGGTCAGTTGGGTGTCGTGCATCCAATTGTGTCTGTCGGTTGGCGATTCCTCTTGGCTGCGGGCGTTGTTTTTGGTATTTGCTGGGCCCGCGGCGAACGTCTGAGATTGTCAGTCAAGGAGCATGGATTGTGCCTACTATTGGGTCTGTTCCTATTTTGTTTGAACTATGGGTTATTCTACACTGCAAGCTTATCGCTAACCACCGGCCTTGTATCGATCGTCTTTTCAACCATGGTGTTTTGGAATGCGTTGGGGGCGCGCTGGTTCATGAAGCAAGCTTTGGATTACCGTGCGTTAGCCGGTGGTGTGATCGGCATTGTCGGGCTCGTGATGCTTTTTTGGGGCGAGTTACTTCGGTTTTCATGGCTCGATAGCGGTTCGTCAGCACTGATTCTCTGCCTTTTGGGAACCTTGTCTGCAAGTTCCGGGAATTTAGTCTCAGCAACGCTCCAGAAGCACTCGATGAGTGTTTGGAATTCAACCGCCTATGGGATGTTGTACGGCACGGCTCTCACATTCGGGTTTGCTGGGCTCTCCAACTATCCGATCCAATTTGAATGGACATTCATTTACGTTGGGTCATTGCTGTATTTGGTGATTTTCGGATCTGTGATCGCATTTGGATCATATTTGACTTTGGTTGGTCGCATTGGACCGGGACGCGCCGCCTTCGCCACCATTGCGTTTCCTGTCGTTGCGATCTGGGTGAGTGTTCTGTTCGAAGACTATCACCTCACACCTCTAGCCTCGGTGGCTGTTGCGTTGGTTGTTGCAGGAAATTGGCTCGCGCTTTCCAAGTCCAAAGTCCAAAAATCCTCTTGCAGAGCCTGAAGGCGATGACTATACTCCGCACCCACTGTTGAGCGCCTGTGTGCTCAGTCAGGCAATCGGGGTATAGCGCAGCCTGGTAGCGCATCTGCTTTGGGAGCAGAGGGTCGTTGGTTCGAATCCAGCTGCCCCGACCACTACTGACCATGCGCCTGTAGCTCAACCGGATAGAGCAACGGCCTTCTAAGCCGTAGGTTGCAGGTTCGATTCCTGCCAGGCGTGCCAGCCTGGCGTCGACGGTGGGTGTAGCTCAGTTGGTAGAGCCCCGGATTGTGATTCCGGTCGTCGCGGGTTCGAGTCCCGTCATCCACCCCAATTCTATTTTCACGAGGCTGGACACACCTTCCTGCTCGGTCTATCTAAGCCGAAATCGCTGGTCAAAAGCGACCATCTAAACCCTTTGACTTTTCCCTAGAACAGGCGTAATTCTTTGGTTTCACAGCAACGTAGTAAGGAAAATAGGATGAACAAACTCATTACTTCTGCTTTATTCAGCGCTCTCGCTTTTCAGGCAGTTGCTGATACTACTGACCAAAAGTGGATGACAATTATTGAGCTAGAAAAACAAGGTGAGCACTGCGCGGATGATCCCAATTGTTTTAACCGGTACCACCCAGAAGTCCCCGAGAAAGCGACAGCTAATATCGGAGATATGATCGTCTACCACACACGTGATGCGCTCGACACAAAATTCACGCTAGATTCTATTCCCGCCGATTTGGCGACAGTAGATCTTGGTTTAGTGCATCCGATGACCGGTCCAGTTCATATTAATGGTGCCCAGCGAGGTGATGCTATTGAAGTCGAGATCGTGGATATTGTTCCTGATCAATACGGTTACACTGTAATCGCACCTGGATTTGGTTTTCTTCGTGACATTTTTACAGAGCCTTACATCGTCAATTGGCGTTTAACTAGGACTGGCGCTGTTTCCCCTCAAATGCCGGGTATAACAGTCCCGTATGAGGCGTTTCCTGGCTCCATTGGTGTCATGCCGGGAATGCCTGAGGTCGAGAAGATTAAGGCTCGCGAAGCTGGTCTTGCGGCTGTTGGCGGGGCAGTACTAGGTCCTTCGGGCGCCGGCGCCTTACCAGCAGATCTGTGCGGCGAGGGCGGCAGAAGTGAAAATGATTGCCTGAGAACAATTCCGCCGCGTGAGAATGGTGGGAATATGGATGTTCAGCAAATGCAAATCGGGACAAGGCTTTTGTTCCCGTGTTTCATCGATGGATGTGGTGTATTCATCGGTGACGTGCACTACGCTCAAGGTGATGGAGAGGTAGGTGGCACAGCCATCGAAATGGGTTCAATCACAACCATCCGAGTGCATAAAATTCATAAAGGAAAAGGTGAAACGCTTCAAATGCCAGTGACTCTGGGTAATGACCAGATCATCGATATGGAGCCTACTCGCTACTATCAAACAGTCGGAATTCCATTGAAAGGAAGTAACGAGTTGCCCCCGACGCATCAATATTTATCGGGAGCACCAATCAAGAATCTTGAAAACTTGAATGAAGATCTGACATTGGCCGCACGTCATGCTCTATTGCAAATGCTTGATTACTTAGTCAATGAACAAGGTTTGACGAAAGAGCAGGCATATATTCTGAGTTCAGTCGCGGTAGACCTTCGTGTTGGCCAGGTAGTCGATGTCCCTAACTATATCGTGACTGCAGTGCTTAACTTAGATGTCTTTGACAAGTATCGGCATTATTAAACCCTCAGGAGGGAGGAAGGGAAAACCCTTCCTCTGATCAAATTGAATAGACGTCTGTTTTTAAGCGCTTTTTTATGTAGCCCGGCTTTGATGGCGCACTCGCCCTGGAGTAGCTACGTCGTTTATCGACAAAAGCATTTGCTAATCATGAGCTCGAAGACTGATCTAAATTCGTATCCTTATTCTGAATTACTCATTCAAGCAATCAATCGGGAAGAGCCTCGCGCTAGGGCTAGGCCCGCACGGGCACAGGATCTTCAGCGTTGTTATGATCTTTTCGCGACCAACCAGATGCAATTTATGCTACTTCCCCGTAGCGACACTGTGGAGATGTTGACGAGCCAAGGGAGTTTCGGAGCAAAAGAGCCTTTGCCGGGAAAAATTCTTTACGAATTTGGCAATCTAACTCTTAGTGTTCGTGACAACGTTGATGCGAATGTTGTGAGAACAATAACGTTTGCTATTCTTGAGCAGTTGGGATCGTTACCAAATGCTTTAAGCCCTCAGGCGATGCTGCAGGTGAAAAACGTCCATGTCGACTCTCTCACAGCGATAACGACCTTTTTGGCAAATGCTTAAGTTCCTCACGTAACCGCATCTCGATGCATCTACGGTCGCAAGAGAATCAAATGAGCCTACTGGTTTATGGACACCGCTGTTGTCATAGACAATGATGTCTGAGAACTTCAAAAGTGTTTTACAAGATTGAACTCGGATAACTGAAGGATTCTTTGATGCATCAAATCTTAATATTAAGCATTGTATTACTTCCAATTTTTTCTGAGGCTCAAGAGCGAGAGATTCCAGAGGATTGTGAGGTTTTAGAAGGGTGGGTGACCGTCTGGATTGACCAAGTTCGGCAAGCGAGAGAGCAAATCATCAATCTGAAGATGGAAGGGCAGTTGCCTGACTCTGATCTTGAATCCAAATATGAGTATGTGAAATACGAGTCGGAACGGTTTTCGAATGCGTTTGAGACGCGCTGCAATAGTCAGGGATTTCAAGCGCAAAATTAGGGTTGCAGTGTTGAAACTTCGTAGCGAGGGACCGGAATCGTGATCTTTTCTCGATCAAAGGCTCGCTTGATCTCTTTGAGAAGTGCCATTTTTCCTGTGATGACAAAGTCATGATCCACCCAAACCCGAACCAACACGTTCTGACCGAAATCTCCCAAATTATCCGCGCCAACCACGGGTTCTGGATCCGTCAAGCAGAAATCCTGCCGTTCGATGACTTCGCGGATAATGCGTTCGGCTTTTTCAATGTCGTCGTCGTAAGAAATTCCAACCAGGAAGTCAATCCGACGCGACGGGTATGCGCTGTGGTTGATCAAGCTCGATTGCATTAGCGAGCCGTTTGGAATGAGCACTTTTTTTGCATCAGGAGTTTTGAGTTCTGTGGTCAACAAGTCGATCTCCATCACAGTGCCAATCACCGAATTGACTTCAATCGTGTCACTTTGGCGAAACGCCCCATTGAAGGCAAGAATTAAACTTGCTGCTAAATTACTTAAGGTGTCTCTCAACGCGAGACCGACAGCAAGGCCCGCAGCACCGAGAGCAGCGATCAAACTGGTGGTGTCGACACCGAGCGTCCCCAGAGCAGAGATGACAGCGACAACATAAATTGCAATGCGAGCTGCTCGGGCCAAAAATGCAGCGGCGAGACCCTCGAGCTTGGTTCGACTGAGCGCAAGATTTACCGCTCGATTGGCCATTGAACCCAAAGACAAACCGAGTACCAGAATCAAGATCACCATGAAGATCGATTCGATGTTACTTGGAATCAATGAGTTTAAGTAATCAAGAGGCAAGTCGTCATCCTTCAAAGAGTGCGATTAGGCTACTGTGTTTGGGGCATTTTTGCTTGATATTTTATGGGAAATGCTTCATTGTTCGACGCCTCATAACGCGTTCTGCGTTCTGCTGCGGATGTGGTGAAATTGGTAGACACGCCAGATTTAGGTTCTGGTGCCGCGAGGCGTGGGGGTTCAAGTCCCTCTATCCGCACCATCACTGTACTGCTAGGACTGAAAGCAGTATCCTATCGCGCTTAATTTCAAACGATTTGAATAACTGAGGTTAATCCATGCAGGTTGTCCTGGAATCCCCGAGCGCATTGGAGCGCCAACTTACGATCACTATCCCAACCGGGGATGTTGAAACCGAATTCGAAGCCAAATTGGCTGAGACTGCTAAGCGCGTGCGTATTGATGGGTTCCGCCCAGGCAAGGTGCCCGCTAAAGTCGTGCGTCAACGATATGGTCAAGCCATTCGCCAAGAAATTGTCTCTGACCTCATGGAAAAATCCCTCGGTGAGGCATTGAGTGAACACGACGTCAAGCCAATTGGTCAGCCGAAAATTGATGACGTGAAGTTTGAAGAAGGCTCAGATTTTTCCTTTAAGGCCACATTTGAAGTCTTTCCAGAGTTGGATCCGATACTTATCGACGGGGACGAAATTGAGCAGACCACCTCTAAAGTCGGTGCCGCTGACATTAAAGAAATGATTGCAACTCTGCGTGAGCAGCGGAAGAGCTGGAAAGAATCTGCCCGTGCGGCCTCTAAAGAGGGTGATCGCGTCACGATCAATTTCGAGGGATTCGTCGATGGCGAAGCCTTTGATGGTGGTAAGGGCGAAGATCACGCGCTGGTCCTCGGCTCAGGCGCAATGATTCCTGGATTTGAAGATGGCATCGTCGGTATGAAAAAGGGTGATTCCCGTGATATCGAAGTGACTTTCCCAGAAGATTATCAAGCCGAAGAACTGAAAGGTAAGGCGGCGACCTTCAAGATTGGGGTTACCAAGCTCGAGCGCGGAGAATTACCGACAGTCGATGAAACATTCATTCAGTCATTTGGCGTTGAGTCAGGTGATGAGAAAGATTTTAAAGCCGAGCTGAAAGAGCAAATGCAGCGTGAGCTTTCTCTGACGCTGAAAAACATGAACAAGACCAAAGTGTTTGACGTGCTGCTTGAAAAAAATGCAGACACTCCAGTTCCGGAGTCAGCCATTAAATCCGAAATTCATACACTGAAGCAACAAGCTGTCGAGCGATTTGGCGGGGGTCAGCAATTTGATCCGCATCAACTCCCAGATGAGTTATTCGCTGAGCAGGCAGAGCGCCGTGTTCGATTAGGAATTTTGCTCGGTGCGACGGTGAAGAAGCTCGGCTTAGCGGCGGATCCAGATCGCGTGCGTGCGTTGATCGATGAAATGGCCGCCGCTTATGATGATGCGGAGCAGGTCGTCAATTTCTACTATTCAAACGACGAGAACCTGAAACAGGTTGAAGCATTAGCGGTAGAAGAGCAGGTTGCCGAGAAGCTCCTTGAATCTGCGAAAGGCAAGACCATTGATATGTCATACGCTGACGTCATGAAGAGTCGTCAGAGCTAATAAACTAGAGGTAAATACATGGCATTGGTCCCGATTGTTGTCGAGCAAAGTTCGCGTGGCGAGCGCTCTTACGACATCTATTCCCGGCTTTTAAAAGAGCGCGTCATCTTTATGGTTGGTCAGGTGGAAGATCACATGGCCAATCTGATTGTTGCGCAGCTGCTGTTTTTAGAGTCTGAAAACCCCGACAAGGATATTCACCTCTATATCAATTCGCCCGGTGGATCGGTGACAGCTGGGATGGCGATCTATGACACCATGCAATTCATCAAGCCGGATGTCTCAACCTTGTGTATCGGTCAAGCGGCCAGTATGGGCGCGTTCTTGTTGGCAGGTGGGGGCAAAGGTAAGCGTTTTGCGTTACCGAACTCGCGAATGATGATTCATCAACCGTTGGGTGGATATTCGGGCCAAGCGTCCGATATTGATATTCATGCGAAAGAGATATTGAAGATTCGCACGAAATTGAATTCAAAGTTGGCACTGCACACCGGTCAAACCATGAAGCAGATCGAGAAAGATACCGATCGTGATCGCTTTATGGACGCCGATGAAGCGAAGAAGTACGGACTGATCGACGATGTGTTAGAACATCGCGTAGATTCGACCAAAGAGTCTTGATTTTCCGTTGTCGACAACGCACTGTTGACATAGCGGAGTGGGTAAAAAAAATGACAAATACGACAGATCAATCTTCGGATAACAACGGCAAGGTGTTGTATTGCTCTTTTTGTGGCAAAAGCCAGCACGAGGTGCGTAAGCTCATCGCTGGGCCAAGCGTGTTTGTTTGCGATGAATGTGTTGAGCTGTGTAACGACATCATTCGCGAAGAGATTCAAGAATCCGATGATGCGGAGTCATCCGATGGATTGCCTGTTCCTCAGGTCATCAAAGCAACACTGGATGATTATGTGATTGGTCAAGATCGCGCGAAGCGCGTCTTGGCAGTCGCTGTCTATAACCACTATAAGCGACTCCGTCACGGTGAAAGGAATTCCCGTTCCGTCGAACTTGGAAAATCGAATATTTTATTGATCGGACCAACGGGCTCAGGAAAGACGTTACTCGCTGAGACGCTCGCTCGTCTACTCAACGTGCCCTTTACCATGGCCGATGCAACCACCTTAACCGAAGCTGGATATGTGGGTGAAGACGTCGAAAACATCATTCAGAAGTTGCTTCAGAAGTGCGATTATGATGTTGAAAAAGCGCAGCAAGGCATTGTTTATATTGATGAAATCGATAAGATTTCCAGAAAATCTGATAACCCATCGATCACTCGCGATGTGTCGGGTGAAGGGGTTCAGCAGGCACTTCTCAAGCTGATCGAAGGGACAGTGGCTTCAGTGCCTCCTCAGGGCGGTCGGAAGCATCCTCAGCAAGAATTCTTACAAGTCGATACGTCGAATATCCTGTTCATTTGTGGCGGAGCGTTCGCAGGTCTTGACAAGGTGATACGTGATCGTAGTGAAAAGGGAGGCATCGGCTTTGGTGCCGAGGTTCGCTCAAAGAACGAATCGAAGTCGATCGGCGAGGCCTTTGCTGAGGTTGAACCCGAAGACTTAGTGAAGTACGGCCTGATTCCTGAATTCGTGGGACGTCTCCCGGTGGTTGCGACCCTAACAGAGCTCGACGAAGAGGCATTGGTTCAAATTTTGTCTGAGCCAAAGAACGCCTTGGTGAAACAGTATAAAGAATTGTTTGATATGGAAGGAGCCGAGCTTGACGTTCGACCCGATGCTCTTCGGGCTGTTGCAAAGAAAGCGATGGAACGAAAAACAGGCGCACGCGGCCTCAGGTCGATTCTTGAAAGTATTCTTTTACACCCCATGTTTGAGATTCCTTCAGAGAATGATGTATCAAAAATTGTCATCGATGAAGGGGTCGTCACAGGCGACAGCGAACCGCTGAAAATCTACGCGGGATCATCAGACGAAAAACGCTCGGCAAACGCTGCCGACTAAATAGGAAGCACGCAATGAGTAGCCAGCAGCTGGACCTCCCTTTACTCCCGCTGAGGGATGTGGTCGTCTATCCCCACATGGTTCTCCCTCTATTTGTTGGTCGAGACAAGTCGATCAAGGCCCTGCAGAGCGCCATGGACGGTGGTAAAGAAATTTTATTGGTGGCTCAGAAAGTCGCCAGTGAAGATGAGCCGCGTGCTGGAGAACTCTACGACGTCGGCACTGTTGCTTCCATTCTTCAGTTGCTTAAGCTCCCGGATGGAACCGTGAAAGTTCTGATCGAGGGTGGGCAGCGCGCGACTGTGTCGAACTTTGATCTCGACGGTGACCATTATCGTGCAGAAGCCCACATCGTTGAATCGATTCCGCTCAAAGAACATCACCAAGAGGCGCTGCTCCGCGTCTTGATGGATCAGTTTGACAAGTACGTCAAAGTATCTAAGAAAATCCCTGCTGAGGTCTTGGCTTCATTGCAGAGTATTGAAGAGCCGGGCCGTCTCTGTGACACCATGGCTGCTCATCTGACGCTTCCGCTCAAAGAGAAACAGGCACTGCTTGCGCAACACGAGGTGAAAGAGCGACTCGAGTATCTGGTCGCGTTGATGGAATCAGAATTAGATCTTGTACAAGTTGAAAAGCGCATTCGTGGACGCGTGAAAGAACAGATGGAGAAGAGTCAGCGTGAGTACTATCTGAATGAGCAGATGAAAGCGATTCAGAAAGAGATGAATGACCTCGATGAGACGCCAAATGAGGTCGATGCCTTACAGGCACGAATCGAAGAGTCTGGTTTGTCGAAGGAAGGCAAAGAAAAAGCTGAGGGTGAGCTCCAAAAACTGAAACTGATGTCTCCGATGTCTGCCGAAGCCACAGTAGTTCGAGCCTATCTGGATTGGTTGTTAGGCTGCCCGTGGACAAAGCGCTCTCGAGTTCGTCACGATTTAATCAAGGCACGCGACATTCTTGAGGCGGATCATTATGGTCTCGAGGAAGTGAAAGAGCGGATCCTCGAGTATCTGGCAGTGCAAATGCGGGTGAAAAAATCAAAAAGTCCCGTGTTGTGCCTCGTCGGACCTCCTGGTGTTGGTAAGACCTCGTTAGGTGAATCCATTGCACGTGCGACGAATCGAGAATTTGTTCGTATGGCACTTGGTGGAGTTCGGGACGAGTCTGAGATCCGGGGTCATCGCCGGACTTACATTGGATCGATGCCAGGCAAGATTATTCAGAAATTGTCCAAAGCCGGTGTGAAGAACCCGCTATTTTTGCTCGACGAGATCGATAAAATGGGGATGGATCACCGTGGAGATCCAGCGTCAGCCTTGCTGGAAGTCTTGGATCCTGAGCAAAATCATACTTTTAACGATCATTATCTCGAAGTGGATTTCGATTTATCTGAGGTCATGTTTGTTTGTACGTCCAACTCGATGAACATGCCGGCACCATTGCTTGATCGGATGGAAATCATTCGTATTCCTGGTTATACCGAGGATGAAAAGCTCAATATTGCGAAAAAATATTTGGTTCCAAAGCAAATTAAGAACAACGGTCTCGGCGCTACAGAAATTGAAGTGCCAGATGCGACTCTGACGGATCTTATTCGTTATTACACCAAGGAAGCTGGTGTCCGCGGACTGGACCGAGAGGTGTCGAAATTAGCGCGAAAAGTTGTCCGTCGCCGGATTGAAGACGGGCACAGAAAGATTGGTGGAAATGATTCAGAAACCATGCTCATTACGCCGGACGTCCTTGAGGATTACTCAGGTGTTCGTAAATACACCTATGGACTGAAAGAAACTGAAGACCGGATCGGACAAGTGACTGGTTTGGCCTGGACTAGCGTTGGCGGTGAATTGTTAACCATCGAAGCAGTTGCGATGCCGGGCAAGGGTAAGCAAATCCGAACGGGTTCCCTCGGTGATGTCATGCAAGAGTCCATCCAAGCTGCGCTGACCGTCGGCCGCAGCCGTGCGGTCAGCCTTGGGATTGATCCCAATTTTCATGAAAAAATGGATCTTCATATCCACGTGCCTGAAGGAGCGACTCCAAAAGATGGTCCAAGTGCTGGCATCGGGATGTGTACAGCGCTGGTGTCAGTCCTGGCCAATGTCCCAGTGAAAGCAGATGTTGCGATGACGGGAGAGATTACCTTGCGAGGTCAAGTGTTACAGATCGGTGGATTGAAGGAGAAACTTCTCGCCGCCCATCGCGGGGGGATTAAAACCGTCATTATTCCGGAAGAAAACGTGTCCGATTTGAAGGAGATCCCAGACAATGTGAAGGCAGACTTGGAGATTAAAGCTGTCTCTTGGATTGACCAAGTCTTCGACATTGCGCTGGCGTACATCCCTGAGCCATTTGTCATTCAAGAGAGCGCAAATAGTTCAGAAACAGAACAGAGAACGGAAAAAAACACACCGAGAGCGCATTAACAGGTTGTTTCATGCAATCAGCGTTGGTATAAATGACTAGCGCTAGTTTTCGAGGTCGTTTTTGAACAATATCAATCCGGCGCCACAAAATTACTTACAAAAAAACCGATAGGGGTACTACGAGTGAATAAATCAGAATTAATTGATGCAATCGCTGCTGATGCAGGTTTATCGAAAGCCGATGCGGGTAAAGCTCTGGATGCGACTCTGGGTGCAGTGACCGGTGCTTTGAAAAATGGTCACACTGTTTCATTGGTCGGGTTTGGTACATTTCAGGTGAAGGGGCGTGCTGCTCGCACAGGCCGTAATCCACAAACTGGTGCGACGATACAGATTGCTGCAGCCCAAGTTCCTGGCTTCAAAGCAGGTAAGGCATTGAAAGACGCTGTTAACTAAGCTAACCATTGTCTTTTATTATAGAGGGGCCCTAGGCCCCTTTTTTGAATCTATAGGTTACAACTCAACATGCTTCAAAATATTCGAGATAACTCAAGCGGCATTATCGCCAAAATTATTGTCGGTCTGATCGCGGTCACTTTTGTCATCACAGGCGTCAATTTTATGAGTGGCAGCGATGGCGACGCAGTGATCGCAGAGGTTGATGGCGTAGAAATTACCGAGCGTCGATTTGTCAGTAAGCTTGAACAAGAACGACGCCAACTGTTGAGTATCTTGGGTGATCCAGGCGCGATCAATGAAGACCTGCTCCGGCAGAGCGTACTCAATGCATTAGTGGAAGAGGCCGCTGCCACCAGTTATTCAGCAAAGCTCGCTTTTGGGGTGACTGATCAATTGGTGGATCAAGTCATTGTTGAGATCCCACAGTTTCAAACAGATGATCGATTTGATCCGAGAGCTTTTGACCGTGCAATCGGTCAGATGGGAATGTCTCGCCTCGATTTTAGAGACGAACTAAAGCGTAATTTAATCGAGTACCAGGTAAAAGGAGCGGTGGAGACCTCGACGCTGGTCACTCCGTCAGAGCTTGCGCGGTTGGATGTTCTGCAAAATCAGAAACGGTCGGGTGAGTTGGTCGTCGTGAAAGCCGATCAATTTCTTGATCAAGTGACGATTGACGATGAGGAGATTACATCATTTTATGACACAAATTCGTCGCAATTTGTGACCGATGAATCGGTGGCTCTTGATTATGTTTTATTAAGTTCTGGTGACTTCCGTGAACAAGTGACCATTAGCGATGACGACTTGCGCGATGCTTACGATGCAGAGGTTGCACAGGCTACTAATGAGTCTGAGCGTCGTGCTCGACACATCTTGATTGCGGATGGTGACGATGCGCTTGAAAAAGCGATGGATCTGAAACAGCAAATCGATAATGGAGCCGATTTCGCTGAACTTGCCTCTGATTATTCTGACGACATTGCCAGTAAAGAAACCGGTGGTGATCTCGGGTTTGCGCCAAGCGGAACCTTTGTCCCTGAATTTGAAGCGGCCCTCAACGCGCTGACACCCAATGTCGTCTCAGATCCTGTCAAAACCCAATATGGGTATCATCTCATTGAACTCTTGGAGAGTCGTGCAAGGCCAGTCGAGAGCTTTGACACGCGAGCGCCACGCTTGCGAGAAGAATTAGAAGATCGCCAGGCGTCACAGCGATTGGCGAATAACCTTGAGGAGTTTTCAAATATTGCCTTTAGTGGAACGCTGGAAGAGCTTAATAGCGTCTATGGCGTCAAGATTCAGGCTACAGATCTCTTCGATCGATCAACAGCAACAGGGCTTTTTTCGCAGGAGACTGTCCTTCGACGAGTCTTTAATAAAACTCTCTACAACGGTGAGTTAAATGCAGAGGTGTTCGAAGCTGAACCCGGTTTATGGATGACATTTCGGGTGAAGACGCATGAGCCAAAGGCTGTGCGTCCGTTAGCTGAGGTTCGCGATATCATCATCGAGCGATTACGCAACGACAAAGCGCAATCGCGCGCCAAAACGTTGGCCGATGCAATCCAAGCGCACTGGAAAGCGTTAGAAAAAGGGCTTCCAACGGTAGCTGATGGATTAGTCGCGCAGTCGTTTAATAATCTTGATCGGAACGGAGACGACTCGATTGCTCGCGATCATCTTGCTGTTGCCTTTGCAGCCTCTGCGCCAACTCAAGACCGCCCATCAACGTTTGTCGCTGAAACAGCTGTCGACACGGTGGTTGTGGCACGCGTGGACACTCTGAGTTTGGAGAAGGGAGCGCCTAGTGAATCGAATCTCGAGGCAGCATTGGCCGAACTGAGAACGACGCAAGAAGGTAGCGAGTTCTGGTCAATTGTGACCTCAGCGGCTGAGGTGGTTAAACGGTAATGGATTTCTTGGCCCAATACGGTTTATTTTTCCTGCAAACAATGACTGTCGTGGTTGCGGTCATTCTTGTGATTGCAGTCAGTTCAAAAATGTCGGGCGGCGATGTGGCAAAGGGGATAATCAAAGTCACTGACCTCTCAAAAAAGATTGCTGAGCAAAAAAAATATGTGAGCGCGATTGTTGAAACGGCCTTAACTAATGATCAACTGTCGTTTCTTGAACGGTTAAAAAATCGAGTGAAAAAGAAATCGCCGAAGAAATCGACAGCAGAGCGCGCTGGTCAGAAGCTCGCTGTAGTTCTCGAATTCAAAGGAGATATGAAAGCATCGCAAGTGAACGGGTTACGAGAAGAGGTATCTGCGATTCTTTTAATGGATCCGATCCCTCATCTTGTGGTCCTGAAATTAACCTCGCCCGGCGGATTGGTTCACACTTATGGATTAGCAAGCTCCCAGCTTGCGCGTTTGCGAGATGCCGGGGTTGAGTCAGTTGCGTGCGTGGATACAGTCGCAGCCAGCGGCGGATATATGATGGCTGTTTGTGCCGATCGGATTGTCGCGGCACCGTTTGCGGTTCTTGGGTCGATCGGTGTCGTCGCTCAGATTCCGAACATCTATCGCTTTTTGAAAAATCGGGATGTTGATATTGAATTACACACCGCTGGGGCGAATAAACGGACATTAACGCTCTTGGGTGAAAATACACCGGAAGGGCGTAAGAAGTTCAAAGAAGATCTCGAGCAAACCCATGATCTCTTTAAAGCATGGATCGCAGAGCGGCGACCTGACCTCGACCTAGAAGCGGTTGCCGATGGATCAATTTTCTATGGAACCGATGCGCTGACGAAAGGGCTTTGCGACCAAATTGCAACCTCTGATGATGTGCTGATGACACTCAATGAAGACCATCACCTGATCGCGTTGAAGTGGCACGAAAAGAAATCGTTGGCAGCACGGCTCAGCCGTGATGCATCGGCAGCGATTACTGATCAGGTCGATGCTTACATCAACCGCTCCACTCAGGATTATACTCGGCTGTGACTGAGAAGGTTGTCACGCTCTATACCGATGGTGCATGTAAAGGAAATCCAGGCATTGGTGGCTGGGGTGTTTTGATGGAGTATGGCGAGCATCGTAAAGAGCTCAGTGGTTGTGATCCCGAAACCACCAACAATCGAATGGAACTGATGGCTGCCATTGAGGGGCTTTCGGCACTGAAAGGTTCTTGCATCGTCCATGTGTTTACCGATTCAGTTTATGTGAAAGACGGAATCACCAAATGGCTCGCCAATTGGAAAAAAAATGGTTGGAAAACGGCATCGAGAAAACCCGTCTCCAATCAGGATCTCTGGCAACGACTGGACACTGCGGCATCCTATCATCAGGTGCATTGGCATTGGGTCAAGGGGCACGCCGGTCATCCTGGCAATGAGCGTGCGGATGAATTGGCGAATCAGGGGGTGAGTGAGCTATGCGGCAAATCATTTTAGATACTGAAACTACCGGACTCGATCCCAATCAAGGCCACCGTGTGATTGAAATTGGCTGTATTGAGATGGTGAACCGACGTCTGACCGATCGTCATTTTCACGCCTACATCAATCCAGAACGAGCAATTGATCAAGAGGCAATCGAAGTTCACGGGATCACCAATGAATTTCTGACCGACAAGCCGAATTTTGCTGGAATTGTGGATGAATTGGTTGAGTTTATTCGTGGTGCAGAATTGATTGCCCACAATGCGTCATTCGACGTGAATTTTTTAGAGGCTGAACTCAAGCGGATCCCAGGCGCCCCCAGTATGGTCGAATTGATGCATGGCGGAGCAGCGGTTGATACCCTAGCAATGGCAAAAGAGAAGCGTCCTGGAAAGCGGAATTCGCTGGATGCACTCTGCCGAGACTACAAGATCGATGCCAGTGAGCGGACGCTGCATGGCGCACTCCTGGATGCTGAGCTTTTGACTCGGGTCTATTTGGCGATGACTCGCGAGCAGAGCCGGATGTTTGGTGGTTCCGAGAATCTCCAACAAGGCTCCAGATTCGAGCCGATCCAGAAAATGTCTGATGCTGCCCGGCAACAACGCGTTATCCCTCCGAGCGATGACGAGCTGTCTAACCACCAAGCGTTTCTCGATACATTACGGCAGTCCAATGTAGACATTGTGTGGGATCGATCCTCGTTGTGAACTGGCTTGGCGATCATGAGGTGAGTTGGTTACCTGGGTTGGATTCCGGTGATGCATCACGTGTTGTCGTGACCTCAAGCGAGCGCTCAGTTGCTGTCACAGAGGTTGGGGGCCCTTGTTTACTCGAGCTCGATGATGCGCTGATCCGAGGCCTTGACCCAGTGCTTGTAGGGACACTGGATGGCATCACTTATTATGGCGTTCGCACACAGCCCATCCAAGGCCTGAACTATGAGGCACTCAGGCCTGCGCTGATCCAAATGGATAGTCGTCAATTTATTCCTGTAAGCACCGCGGTACAGGTCCTCGATTTTATTGATGAGCATCAGTACTGCGGGCGCTGCGGTCAGCCGAGCGAAGCATCGCGATCTGATCGTGGACGGCATTGCGAACCTTGTCGTTTGACGCAATACCCGCGAATTTCCCCATGCATCATTGTGTTAATTACTCGCGGTGACGAGATTCTACTGGCGCGGGCTCCACGATTCGTGGAGGGGATGTATTCCACACTGGCTGGGTTTGTGGAGGCAGGGGAGTCTGCGGAACACGCGTGCCATCGCGAGATTTTTGAAGAAGTAGGAGTGTCAGTCGAACAACCCATTTTCCAGGGCAGTCAAAGTTGGCCGTTTAAGCACTCATTGATGCTCGGATATCGAGCTGAGTGGAAATCTGGAGACATCCAGATTGATGGTGAAGAGATCGTGGATGCACAGTGGTTTTCTATCGATCGGTTACCGAAACTTCCACCCAAAGCATCAATCTCTCGTGGGATGATTGATGCCTACGTGTCTGAACGCCTTAGTTAATCGGAACGACTAACCACTCACCGGGACGAATCAGGTTTGACGTGGCGTTGAGTTTTCTGAGATTTTTGACTGTCGTCTGAAATCGTCTGGCGATTTTCCACAGAGAGTCTCCGCTTCTCACTTTATAGCGAATGGTTTCTCCGTAATCGTTACCTAATTCTAAATTCACTAATTGTTTTGAAATATTTTCGCTGGTACTTGGCACTCGAATGGTTCTGCCCGCTACGATTCGGGAGTTCGTCATGCCATTCAGCATCATGAGCTCAGGCACAGTGGCTCCGATGCGACCTGCAATCTCACTCAATGTGTCACCGGATTTCACCTCATAAGGTCGAGTTCTCACGTAATCCCGCACCGATACACTGACCAAGCGCGTAGAAAAGTCTTGGACTACCGTGTTCGGGAGAATCAACTGATAAGGTTCCTGCGCTGAGGTAATCCATGAGCGAATACAGGGGTTGTAACGCCGGATATCTTTAAGCGGTAACCCACTTAATTCCTGAACCAGAGATACCTCCATCGGCGCCTCTAGCGACAGTGTTTTAAATGGAATTGCAGGATCGATATCAGGCAATTCAATCTCTTGATCCTTCGCATCAAGAATTAGATCTCGCGTGACCAGCAAGCGTGGGACGTATCGACGTGTTTCACGAGGCAGTTTGAGTGACCAAAAGTCGGTTGCTTTCCCAGCTAGCTTATTCTGACGAATCGCGCGATCAATGCGGCCAGGACCGGCGTTATAAGCGGCAATAGCCAACAGCCAATCACCAAACTTCGCATGCATCTGTTCAAGGTAGTCCAGTGCCGCTCGAGTCGAGTGAATCACATCACGACGCTGATCACAGGTTTGACCTAGCTTTAATTTCAGGACACGGGCTGTTCCCGGCATAATTTGCCACATCCCAACCGCTCCCATCCGTGATACTGCCCAAGGGCTATAGGCTGACTCGACGTATGGCAACAGCGCGAGCTCTGCAGGCAACCCGCGATGCTTCACTTCATCCCAAACATAGGGCAGATAGATATCCGCTTTAACGAGAAAATCGGAGAAAAACCCTGGACTGTGGGTCAACCGACGGCGATGTAAATCAGCATATTTCGTTTCTTGCAGCTCACTCAACGCAAAGCTCTGGATAATGTCCGCCCAGATTGTGGTCTCAATCGCTGCTACATCCGTTGTTGACTCACTAGGTGGATCTTCTTGAGTTTCAGGTTCCGAGATATTTGGGCTATCGATTGCTTCCCCTAGCTCACGAATAATCGCCAGCGGATTATAAAGCGCTGAGTCATCCTTGGCCTCCAGAGGGTCTTGATCAATGGGCGGGAGGCTCTCTGTACTTGATTGAGGCTCCACGCTCACGCTTGAAACCGCAGTCTCGCTCATGGTCTGTGGGCTTTGTTGTGCAGTCTGACAACCCGCCAACAACAAGAGAGCCGCGAACCAAACGCTGTGATGACTATTGATCATTTGCATTAAAACTGGTCTTTTTGTAAGCGGCGTTCAGCCAATTGGGCAACAGTGGTTGCACGTAAAAATGGGTTCGTCAGTCGTTCAAGCTCCAGCGTCGATGGGACTGTGGCTGCGCCTTGCGCTCTCATCTCACTGACCTGTTGCCGCCGCTTGTGAGTATCTGGATTATCAGGCTCAGCGACAACCGCAAAATTGAGATTGGCTAAGGTATATTCATGCGCACAATAAATCTCAGTATTTGCTGGTAACTTATTGATTTTATGAAGGCTAGAGAACATATTCTCTGCACTTCCTTCAAACAATCTGCCGCATCCGCCGGCAAATAGCGTATCTCCGGTAAAGGCAACAGGCAGCCGGAACTGATCGGATACCGAGGTGTAAGCCACATGATCTAAGGTATGACCGGGAACTTCGATCACTTCAAAATTAGCACCTAAAACACGGATGATGTCACCTTCGGAAACTGGCTTTGACGGTCCTTTCAGTGGTTGATGCGAGCCGATGACCTCGACTCCAGCGAAGCGTGAGCACAAATCGAGCACGCCGCCTTGATGATCACCATGCCAATGCGTCAACAGAATGCCTTGGAGGGTCAGTGCATGACTCTCCAAAAAGGCGATCACGGGCGCTGCATCGCCAGGGTCCACCACCCAGGCGTTCTCGTTATTGGCAACGACCCAGATGTAGTTGTCATTAAATGCGTGAACCCGGTGAATCTGCAGCATTAGGCGTTATCCGAGTCAGCCATCGCGGTGATATTGAAGCCATTGTCGACATAAATGGTCTGGCCGGTAATGCCCGCGGCTAGATCGGATGCTAAGAATGCAGCTGTATTGCCGACTTCTTCGATCGTTGTATTGCGGCGGAGCGGGGTACGGGACGCGTTATAGTTCAACATGGAACGGAAATCCTTAATCCCACTGGCCGCTAATGTGCGAATTGGGCCTGCTGAAATCGCGTTGACCCGGTGACCCTTGGGTCCCATCGAGGTGGCGAGAAAACGAACACCGGCTTCAAGAGACGCTTTTGCCAACCCCATCACATTGTAATTCGGCATCGTCTGAACAGCTCCAAGATAGGAGAGCGTAATAATGCTTCCTTGGCGCCCCTCGAGCAGTGATTGGGCCGCCTTCGCGAGCGCCACCAAACTGTAGGAGGAGATGTCATGTGCAATTCGAAAGCCTTCGCGCGTCGTTGCATCGACGAAGCTACCACTGAGCTGATCACCAGGAGCGAAGCCAACCGCATGAACGACGATGTCGATTCCATCCCAATGGTTGGCCAACCCCTCAAAGACCGCATCAATCTCTTCGTCACTTCCAACGTCGCATGGGAAACAAAGCTCAGGCGGGGTTCCCCAGCCTTCGGAAAACCCTAAAACACGATCTTTAAGCTTGTCATTTTGGTATGTAAACGCAAGCTCTGCACCTTCGCGATGCATTGCCTGAGCAATCCCATAAGCGATCGACAATTTGCTTGCGACACCAACGATCAGTGCGCGTTTACCGGAAAGCATTCCCATTGCATATCCTTTTTCTTGTGTTGAAGCGATAGCAGGTAATGTTACCATGAAGTCATGGCAGTTCAGAGCGTGTTTCGACTTGGCGTGCATGATAAACAGCGAGCTTGGGATCGCTGGGTTGGCGGTCGTCTTGGTCACCGAATTCAAGTTGAGGAGCGCAGGTTGGCTCGACGTGAGCTTCGGCGGCTATTTGGACAGGTGGTCCTTCAAGTTGGCGGCACAGCAGGTTTCCCACTGATCGCCGATTCGCTTGCCCCCGTTCGTTTACACGTTGTGTTTGGAGGGGAGGTTCCGAAAACCTCACATTGCCCTGTGATTTTAGCGGAAGATAATTTGCTTCCGTTTCCAACCGACTCGATTGATATTTTGGTGTTGCAGCATTCACTGGATATCAGCGCTCATCCCCATCAGGTATTGCGTGAAGCAGAACGTGTTCTTCGACCCGGGGGAAGACTCTTGTTATTTAGTTTTAATCCCGCATCCAGCTGGGGATTTAGGAAGCTCATCAGTACGCCACTGGATAGTTTGCTGCCTTGGCATGCTCGATTTATGCGTCGAAGCCAGATTGAAGACTGGTGTCGTTTGTTAAATTTAGTTCCCGAGCTCTCACGACATGCGGTGTACAGTTTACCGCTCGCTAAAACCGGTATACGGAAACTCTTTAAGCGCATTGAGCACTCAATGGCTCGAAAAGAGTGGCCGATTGGCGCTGTCTATTGTTTGCGTGCAAAGAAAGAGCGAAATGCTTACGTTCAAGGAAAACCAAGCCCCCTTGGACGTCTCGCCAACGTAGGTCAGACGCTTAAGCCGGCTGTTGGGATGCGGCGGAAGCCAATATTACGCGTAGTGCAGAAACCGGATGACGCATCGTCTGATTGGAGAAGCGTTTAACCTGAGATCGGCAAGAGTAACCTGTCGCCAAAATCTCTCCATCTGATTGAGTCTGAGCCTCGACTTTGGGTTTCCAGCTCTGCGCATAAATCGTTTGAGAGGTTTCCACGTTCGCCTTCTCATGCCCATAGGTGCCAGCCATCCCACAACACCCAACAGATTCAATCTCCAGTGATTGACCAGCCATAGCAAAGATTGGCTTCCATAATGCGAGAGATTCCTTAGCATTGGTCGCCTCAGTACAATGCGCCAAAAGACGGAAACGCTTCATCGGCAAGGTGGTTGCAATGGCCCCTTCAACCAAATGGGTTGCAAAGAACTCTTGAACGAGCAGTACAGGAGGCGTCTCAATGTGTGCTTCTTGATACTCAGACCGATAGGTCATCGTCATCGAGGGATCTAATCCAATCATCGGCACGCCGATGGCATCGATTACTCGGAGTTTCTTGGCATTGGATTCGCCAAGGCGTTTAAACCATTTGAGGAAACCATGGACGTGCAGCGGCTTTCCGTTGGCGTGAAACGGCATCAACGTGGGTTCAAAATCCAGAAGCTTGAGTAACTCAAACAGGTCAACCACGGCATTCGTTTCGAAATAACTGGTAAAGGCATCTTGAACGACGACCACTTGACGACTGAAACGTTCGGGATCGGAGTCTTTCATAGCACGTAATCGGCTCGTATCGGCAACTTGAAAGCCTGCTTCGGCGATGGCTCGATGAGGATCTATCCCAGACAGCGTAGGG
This sequence comes from uncultured Litorivicinus sp., assembly GCA_902528165.1. Lineage (GTDB taxonomy): Bacteria > Pseudomonadota > Gammaproteobacteria > Pseudomonadales > Litorivicinaceae > HIMB30. Next base: position 46,045 of record CABZRL010000004.1, on the reverse strand, counting down.
GAGTCCACCAATCCGAGCATTGAAAACAAGCCGCGACCCAACCGCGACTCGACCAACAGGTTGTAAAGCTTCGGCACCTGTGCCGCGATCGGCAGTGCATATTCGAGCGTACCCACAATCCAGTCCTTCATTGGGCGAGAATATCGAGTGTAATACGCGCTTAAAAAATGACTCCGGAACGTCGGAACACTGACTTTAATCGGACATTGGCCCGTGCAGGATTTACAGGCCAAACACGTCGACATCGATTCGAACACTTCGTGGTTAAAATCATAGTTTGCGTCTGATTTTTTCCAAGTCCGCAGGATCCGCGCCGGAGCTCCAATAATGTGCTCACCCATCGACAAAGATGGAATTGACTGAACGCCCTGGTCTGACAAGCGCGTGACCCATTCGCGCATTAAGCCAGCACGACCTTTGGGTGTGTATCGGCGATCACGCGTTGCCTTCCAACTTGGACACATCCGATCATCCAGGTCGTAGTTGTGACAAGCACCATTTCCATTACAGAGAAGGGAAGTGCTTGCGGATGACTGAAGGCTCGGCGCGATCGTGCGATCACTCGCGCCACGCGTCGGGACCTGATCAATCTTTAAAAGCGGCGAGTTGACTGTTGGACCTGCAATCTTACCTGGATTCAGTCGGTTTAATGGATCAAACAGTGCTTTGACCCTGCAAATTGCTGGATAAAGCGAACCAAAGAAGATCGGCGCATATTCTGATCGCACCCCTTTACCGTGCTCACCCCAAAGTAGGCCGTGATATTTCTTTGTTAAATCAACAACTTGGTCCGTAATTGTACGGACCATTTCCATCGTTTCCGGAGCCTTCAAATCGAGCAATGGACGAACATGGAGAACACCGGCGTCAACATGACCAAACATTCCATAATCCAGATCATGCTCGTCGAGTAGCCGACGGAACTCACCAATATACAGCGCTAAGTTTTCTGGCGGAACGCAGGTATCCTCAACGAAGGCAACTGGCTTTTTCGCACCTTCAACTCCACCCAATAAACCGACTGCTCGTTTGCGCATCGCCCAAACCTGAGAGACTTGTGCTCGTCCGCGTGCGATCGCATGAGCAAAGGACCGACCATCATCCGCCGCCACCTGTTCAAGATATCGACGGAATTGATCCACGGTATCGGCGAGTTTGGCCGCATCAAAATCCGTGAACTCCACCAAATTAATTCCTTGGAGGGTTCGATCAGATGCCGGGAAATAATCAGCGACACTGTCCCAAATAAAATCATTCATTGCTAAATTAAGGACCTTGGAGTCAACGGTTTCGATCGACGTCGCCCCATGAGTCATGAGCTCTCGGGCATCAAACAAAGCATCCATGAACGATTCGTACTGCACAGCAACCAAGGCCACTTCCGTTGGCAGAGATTCTAGGTTGATTCTCGCCTCGCTAATGAGCGCCAGAGTCCCTTCAGAACCGCAGAGCACAGCATTTAAATCAATCTTGCCGTCATCGGTACGCACGTGTTTCAAATCGTAGCCGGTGAGGCATCGATTCAGTTTGGGGAAGCTGTCATCGATCGCCTGCTGGTTGGTGTCGTGGAGGTCACGAAGTGCATGCCCGAGACGGTATTCAGGTGATGAGCGCGACAACTGATCTAATTCATCATCTGACAGCACGCTGGTTTCCAGTGTTTCCCCAGTCAAGAGTACCGCCTTAAGATTGAGAACATGGTCTCGTGTCTTCCCATATCTGACTGATCCTTGCCCACTTGCGTCGGTGTTGATCATTCCGCCAATCGTCGCTCGATTGGATGTGGATAGATCTGGTGCAAAAAAAAGTCCATGTTGGCGGATTTCGGCATTCAGATGGTCTTTGACCGCCCCACATTGAACCCGGGCCCACCGTTCTTCAACGTTGATTTCAAGGATCTTGTTCATGTGTTTACTGGTGTCGACCACAACGCCCGCACCAAGACTTTGCGCATTTGTTCCGGTCCCGCCACCGCGGGGATAGAGCGTGACTTCATGGTCATGGGCTGCACGAACGATACGACAGAGATCCTCGTGATCCTTCGGAAACACGACAACTTGTGGATACACCTGATAGATGCTGTTATCGGTGGAAAGCACAGTGCGAGAAGCATCATCGCAGTGAATTTCGCCCTCGAAACCTAATGCATGAAGATCCCGCACATAACGCTGGACAGTTTCCGAGACAGGCTCGCGATGGTCAAGACGCGGAATCATCGAACGGGGATCTCCAAGGATCGACAACTGAAGTCTAAGTGTGTCATAAAATAGCCATAGAAACTACGCAGAGGCACAGTCTTCAATGGCTTTTTGGGAAGAGAAGCAACTGCATGAGATGTCCGATTCAGAATGGGAATCGCTGTGCGATGGTTGCGGGCTATGTTGCCTACACAAGCTCGAAGACATTGAGACCTTGGAGGTGGAGTTTACCTGCGTGAAATGTCGCCACCTCGACCATCATCGATCATGCGAAGTGTACGAGGAACGCGTCAATTTGGTTGAGGATTGCTTAAATGTTCGCGATCTCGATCCCGAGTATTATCGATGGTTACCCGAGAGTTGCGCCTACCGACGGATTCATGAACAACGACCGCTTCCTCAGTGGCACCCGTTACGGACAGGGAACCGTGAAGTCATGGAGAAGGGTGGATATGCTGTCGGTGATTGGGCCATCTCTGATCGTTTAGCAACACCTGATGTTGATTTCATCGTTCGAATCAAAGCCAGCGACTCCTAATCTATGCATTTGATAGAAACGATTGAATTTCCGAGATTTGCACCTGTGTATTCAGGAAGGGGGCGTGCCCAGTGTTGGGAACCTCGAGTCGTTCGACTCGAAGCGCGCTATGCACCATTTTATCGGCAATCTCTGCGGGTAGCACGTCAGAATCCATGCCTCGAATCACCAGCATACGACAGGTAATCGAGGCAAACATCGCCCAAGCCAGGGTCGGGTTTTGGCTGCCTCCGAATTGTTTGAGAATGGCGGGGTCGTAATGCTGAGTGAGTGATCCGTCATCCAAACGCCGTAACGAATGCAACAACAATAGATTCCATTCTTCAGAGGACAACTCGCCGAAAGGGGCATAAATCTCCTCAAAATAATCTCTTGCGTCAGATAAGTGTCGAAACAACTGTTTGCCTGAGCTGTATTGCCGAATTCGATGAATGGCGTTCTCGGGGACTTCGGGGCCAATATCATTAATCACTAATCGATCAATCAATCCACGGGTTTGCGGGCTTGACGCCATCATCATTCCAAGCGCACCGCCCATGCTGGTTCCGATCCAGTGTACTCGACCGGACACTTTAATCATTTTCAGCAAATCAACGGCAACCGATTGATAAAAAGGAAATTGATACCGGTCAGGATCGACCCAGTCACTATAACCACGACCCGGAGTATCTGGACAAATCACAAAATAATGAGACGCGAGGCTGCGTGCGAGAGTCAAAAAATCAGACCCGTTGCGCGCAAACCCATGCCAGCAAACGACTGCTTGATTGGATGGATGCCCCAGGGTTCTGACGAATACATGGATCCCTTGAACCTGAATCAGATTCTCGCTGAACCCACAGCCCGCGATTGGCGGGCTAACTTCAGGAATATTCGCAGAGGTAAGCGGTTGGCTCTGTAACCTCGACAGCAAACGTTTGATCTGCTGGAACATGAAACTCCTCGCCATCAGAATAGAGTAAAGGTTCTGGATCGTGGTTTCGTTGTACTACAAGAGCGCCACTGACCACCACCATTCGCTCATTTTTTGATGTGGAAAATTCATAAGAACCAGGTGCCATGACGCCAACTGAGCTTTCGCCGTTTGAATTGTCGAATCCAAGGGATAAGACCTGATCATCAAAATATCGATTCACATGCATGAAAGGGGCCTCCACTGAATGGCGAGTCTGAATCGTCACCATATCTTGTATTTAACATAATAATGATTATGCGCAAACAATTCAGATTTATCACCGATAATCGTAAATGTTCCAGCGCTAGCCCGAAGACTCAATAAGTCACGATAAGCATCGGACTCGTACCAGTCAGTCATTGCTGCTTGGGTCGGAAACCAAAATAATGCGACCTGAGAAAAATCACCCAATCCATTTTCATCGCCCAATGTTATTGGTTTTTCAGACCGAAAACGCAGTTCACCGCCGTAAGGCTCAAGTGTTGCCGGAACTTGCTCTCGATAGGCATTGAAATCCGCAAAGTTATTAATACGAATTAATGCGATCATGAGAACCATCGTTTGGATTCCTTTTTTATATAATGAATACTGATACAGCGCTCAACGCTAGCCAACATCTAACCAAGCTCGGTTCAAAAAAGCTATCTGATTTTATTGGGTATACCGGACCAATTGTCATTCCCCAGCGATATGGTGACGATCCCCTCATGGGGCTATGTCAGATTATTGTCTCTCAACAACTCTCCAATCAGGCTGCGCGATCGATTTGGTCTCGCCTTTGTAAACACTTGCCAGATCGGTCTGATCGGTTGCATGTGCTCGCTCAGGATGAATCTGAACATCTGGGGTTATCAAGAGCCAAGCGACGCACACTCAGCAACCTTCTCAAGCAAGATAAGTCATGGTTTGCAACACAGATTCAAGCCACTCCAGAGGAACGCTTTCAAGCCTTGACTGACCTTTGGGGAATCGGTCCATGGAGCGTCGCGATGTTCGAGTTATTTGTGTTAAAAAATCCAGATGTCTGGTCAGATGGAGATTTAATTCTCAAACGCATCAGCGATTTACTTGCCGGTGAAGCCGACATGGATCGAACTGAATGGATCTCAAGCGCTGCCCCTTTTCGGAGTTTTCTCGCGTTATATTGCTGGAAATTGAACAATAGCTGATCACTCATCGATAATAAGCAATACTTCTCATTGAGATTATCGTTTTTACTTTGCGAAAGCTCATCCGTATAACATCGGTATGAAGATGCAAGTTTCTCCAATCTTTAATCAGGTTGGATTTGACAATATTAGGGGGGACACCTTCGGCGGTGTCACTGCTGCTGTCGTAGCCCTGCCCATGGCCCTTGCCTTTGGTGTGGCCTCTGGTGCGGGTCCCGAGGCGGGGTTATACGGCGCGGTCCTCGTCGGTCTTTTTGCTGCGTTATTTGGTGCAACACCAACACTCATTTCAGAACCGACAGGCCCAATGACCGTTGTCTTCACAGCAGTCCTCGCAAGCTTAATCGCAACAAATCCAGATCAAGGTCTTGCCATGGCATTCACTGTGGTGATTCTGGCTGGTGTTTTTCAGATCAGTTTTGGGATCTTTAAAATTGGTCATTTCGTCACTCTGATGCCCTACACCGTAGTCTCTGGGTTTATGAGTGGCATTGGTTTGATTTTAATCATTTTACAAACCGGCCCTCTACTTGGTTCCGCACCTCCTGCTGGCGGTGTCATAGGGACGTTGAGTGCGCTCCCGTTTCTGTTGAGTTCGATTGCTTGGACTGAACTTGCCCTTGGAGCCCTGACGTTTTGCGTGCTTATTTATACCCCAAAACAACTCCGGCGCTATTTGCCTCCACAGTTATTAGCACTGGTACTCGGAACCATCGTCAGTATCTTTGTTTTGAGTGGTGAAATCCGCATCATCGGTGAGATTCCCACTGGATTGCCTTCCATGCAAATGCCCGCATTTGACTGGGGTCATTGGCAAACGATCCTGGTCAATGCACTTGTGCTTGCTATGCTTGGCAGCATTGATGCCCTTCTCACTTCAGTCATTGCAGACAGCATGACGAAACAAGAATCCAATGCCAATAAAGAACTGATCGGCCAAGGGATTGGAAATATTGCCTCAGGTTTATTCGGTGGACTCCCTGGTGCCGGAGCGACCATGGGGACTGTGGTCAACATTCAAGCCGGCGCGCAAACTGCCCTTTCCGGCTTAATTCGAGTCCTGGTTTTAATCATCGTGATTATCGGAATCGCTGATCTCACAGCCATGATTCCACTGGCTGTGTTATCCGGCATCGCTTTGAGTGTTGGTCTTAACATCATTGATTGGGGATTTTTGAAGCGAGCACATCGCGTCTCCCCCAAATCCGCTGCAATCATGTACGCCGTTATTGGTCTCACTGTGTTTGTTGACCTAATTATCGCTGTTTCCATCGGCGTCTTTGTCGCCAATCTACTCACGATTGACCGCTTAACCAAAGTGCAAAGCGACAGCGTTAAAGCCATTCGAGATGGTGATGAACAAGAATTAACACATGGTGAGCAAACAATCTTAAATGATGCCAATGGAAAGATTCTCGTCTTCTCTCTTGGCGGACCTCTGTTTTTTGGCCTAGCGAAGGCAATCTCGCGGCAACGCGCTGTTTTATCAGACCATGAAGTATTGGTTTTGGATTTTACCGATGTACCAGTCATTGGAGTCTCCTCCTCGCTCGCCATCGAGCAAATAGTGCACGATGACTTAGCCGCCGAGAAGCCTGTGTATCTGGTAGGTATGGTCGATAGCGTCCACGAGCGGATGGGTCGTTTAGGGGTTCTCGACCATATCTCAAGCAATCATGTCTTTTCCGATCGTCAATCGTGCCTTGAAGATGCATCGGTCTATCTCAAACAACAGGCGGACACGTGAATCAACCAAATATTGCCCTGAGAACCTATGTGTACTGTGACGCTTTGCAGCCGCAACTGGCGGCCTATATGGCAACCGTCTCGCAAGGATTTCTTCCGGTCCCCGGGGATGCATGTTTATGGGTCGAAGTATCGCCAGGCATGGCTGTGCACCGGTTGACTGATGTCGCGCTAAAAGCAACACGCGTGCATTTAGCACAACAAGTAGTAGAACGCGCCTATGGTGCGATGGTAATCCACCAAAGAGATCAATCCGACGTACGGGAAGCCGGTCATGCCATTCTTAGAAAAATGGGAGCAAGTCAATCTCATCGGACATTACCAACCATCGCCTGGCAGGAAACCATTCGAGGCATGACTCCAGATCACACGGTATTGATTAACCGACAAGATCGACGTGGATCCATGATTTTGCCCGGGCAAAGTATGTTTATCCTTGAGACCGAGCCTGCCGGATATATCATTTACGCGGCTAATCAAGCAGAAAAAGCGGCTAACATTACACTAGTCGATGTGCGTGCCGTCGGGGCTTTTGGTCGCTTGACGATTGCTGGCTCAGAATCTGATGTGGATGAAGCAGCGCATGCTGCCATCGATGCCATTCACCACCCAATGGGGACCTAAATGGATCGCCAGCAATTGCTTCGACAGCTCACCGCTCATCGCCCAATCGACAATCATGAAGCTGGGTTTCTCAAGAGAACCCAACAATTTGTTGCTTCAACTCCCCAGTGTTTTGAGCGATCGCACTTAAACGGACACGTGACAGGCTCCGCCTGGATCGTATCACCAGACCGAACGCACGCAGTTTTGCTGCATCATCAGAAACTCGACCGCTGGTTTCAGCCAGGAGGGCATGCCGATGGCGAGCCCGATATCCTTAAGGTTGCCATGACTGAAGCACAGGAAGAAACGGGGCTGTCAGCCGATCAATTGACAATCATCAGTCACAGGATTTTTGATATTGATGTTCATCGAATCCCAGCCCGCCCGGGTGAGCCCACACATGACCATTTTGATATCCGATTTTTGTTTGAGGCATCCCCGAACATTCCATTGCCGGGGAATCATGAATCCCACGCGGTTCGATGGTTTCCTATTGACGAAGTGCAGGTCATGAATCACACCGCCTCATGCCACCGAATGGTCATCAAGACTCGTCAACTGCGTGATCAATCAGCGTTCTGAAACACCAGTGGCCATTGCTTTGCCATTGCATCACGCATTGCTTGCTCCTCAGAAATTGCAAATTCCAAGAATGACTGAGCAACCAATGATAGAGACCGCCCTTTTGGATGAACAATAAACCACTGGCGCATGATCGGAAATCCGTTGACGTCTAATAGCGCAAGTGGGCCTTGAGGTCCTTCTAAAGTCATCGAGTGTAACGACAAAACAGACAGACCAAGACCTGCCAGTACGGCATGCTTAATGGCTTCATTGCTCCCCAGTTCCATTTTTATGTGCGGACGAATATTCGCTTTTTCGAACACTTTTAACGCCGCATCTCGAATCCCAGAACCAGGCTCTCGAAGAATGAATGGTGTCTCGGCAAGTTCTTCGAGTGAAATTTGAGACCGTTGCGTCAGAGCATGGCCTTTTGGCGCAACCACCACCAAAGGATTTGGTGCAAATGGATAAACTTCGACGTCTTCAAATTCGTGGGCGACTTGCCCCATGATGTACAGATCGTCCTCATGATTGGACATACGCTCCAGCACACGATCACGATTAGAAACCTTTAAAGATAGTTCAATATCTGGATATAACTCATTGAATTTCCCCAATAATTCTGGAGCCAGATACTTCGCTGTCGAGACTACTGCGAGACGGAGGCGTCCCCGCTTCAAACCTTGGATTTCGGCCAAAGCAGCATCAAGATTGTTGAGTGAATCAAACATTTCACGGATCGTGGAATAAACGATCTCGCCAGCCTCAGTGGGACGAACCTGGCGACCGACTTGAGTCAGTAACGGAAGTCCAAAAGCATCAGTCAGCTTTTTTGTTTGCATGGAAACAGTTGGTTGAGTCAAGAACAGCTCTTCGGCAGCTCGGGTAAAGCTCCCATTACGAACGATCGCTTCAAAAATTTGCAGCTGCCGCATGGTCGTGTGCCTGACAATAAATTCAGGTATCTCGCTGGCACCTTTAAGCCCTATCACTAATCGTTGATCCATCCCCGATCCCTTTCCTCAAATCTGGCAAGGTATTCAAGGTAGTGTATGTCAATCAGGCCATACACGGGAGGTTGATTGGAATCCGTTAGATTTCACCGGCACCGCTTTAACCGTCTTTTGTGTCGTCGACGCTGATGTTTTCGTGGTTGCTCGGGGCTTCCGAACCACAGGCTTTTTCGACTTAGGCTGCGCCGCAGATACTTGACTATCCGCCACCTTAGCTATGCTTTGCGCCAGTTTGGCACTGCTCGTTTTTTGAGTCGTCACGTTAGGCTCCTAGGATTGGATTTCATGGAATAAAGCTTCGATTTCGGACGTGGCCTCTCGGCCGGGCCGCCCAATTTGATCAACCGTACGGCCATCTAAGATGGCATTCCGATAGGCAACACGCCGATGGATTCGAGTAGTAAATGCCTGCAGTTGTAATTGATCCAAAATTTCCTCGGCGTCTTTCGAAAGCCTCGTCCTCGGTTCAACTTGGTTCAGCACGATCCCAATCGGAACTTGGTTGCCTGACAAGGCATCTGACACAGCCAAAGTCGCCCAAAGGTCAAGAGGTGAAGGCAAGACTGGGATTAAGACCAACTCTGCTTCACTTACAGCCAATCGGCTGTCAGGATGATCGATTGATGGCGGACAATCAAAAATGACGTGCGAGTGTTGTTGACACAATTGACGCACAGCACTCTTGTTATTAAGCGGCTCGACTCGAACGAGCGCGTCAGTGTCTTGTAAAGTGGCCCAGTGAGACGAAGAGCGTTGCGGGTCTGCGTCAATTAATACTGTGCTTCCGGTTTGCGCAAATCGTCCTGCCAAGTTAATTGCGAGCGTTGTCTTCCCGACTCCACCTTTATTACTGGCAAGTGCAATAATCACACTTAACTCTCATACCCACCAAGTGCTTCAAGGTCTGCACTCAATTGGCGATGCATTTCGGATAGCACTTGGCCGTCTTCAGGCGCAATCGTGATGTTGAGATAATCACGGCCGAATGCCATGTCTGGGTAGTAGCCCAAAGCTTCCGAAATTAATGAGGCGCGATCCAAGAAATGCCGAAGTGCCTCATAGTCAACAAAGGTGTATCGACGTTCAAGACGTTGCGGACGGTCCCGCTCTTTCCATTCACTCATGTTAATTCCAATTCGCGCCAGAAGCTGCGTGGTATGGATTGCCTCCATACCACGTCAGACCCACGATCAACCTTGGGGAGACGGAAGCACTGGCTCCACTTCACGATGTGGGCGTGCAATGATGTGTGCCGCTACTAGCCCATCGCCAACGCGCTCACACGCATCTGCACCCGCACGCACAGCCGCATTCACGGCCCCTGTTTCGCCACGGACCATGACCGTGACGTAACCGCCACCGACAAAGTCCCGCCCGATTAAGCGGACTTCAGCAGCTTTTGTCATCGCATCAGCCGCTTCAATCGCTGGGACTAACCCACGTGTTTCGATCATGCCCAAGGCAATTCCATAAGATTCATTAGCCATCGTATTTCTCCGTTTATGCTATTTTCAATCAATAATTCGATTATTTCTGAGTTAACACTGGTTCAACTTCGCGATGTGGACGAGCAATAATATGAGCGGCAACCAATCCGTCTCCAACTCGCTCGCAGGCATCCGCTCCAGCGCGAACTGCGGCATTTACAGCCCCAGTTTCACCACGCACCATGACAGTGACATACCCGCCACCCACAAAATCCCGACTGATCAGACGTACTTCAGCTGCCTTCGTCATGGCGTCAGCGGCCTCAATGGCGGGCACAAGGCCACGTGTCTCGATCAAACCTAGTGCGATGCCGTAATTTTCTTCAGCCATCGTGCTCTCCTATTCCCTTTATTGTTGAGATCCAGGGCTCTGACAGTCGTCAATATCCGCTGGAGGCCACTGATCGATCACCCCACAAATGGTGAGATCGGTCAGTACGTTGTAGTCACCGGCGGCAAATCTTGCCGCTGTGCCTGTTGTCAAAAACACCCAGTCTCCGTCTTTAGCCCCAACGGGATCCGTTGCTGCCTGCGGTTTTCCAAGTGCATCCCGGACGACCCGGAATACCGTATATTTCAGTCCATCGATTCGTGATGAGCACACCAACGAACCGGTGACCTGACAAATCATCATGCTGATGCCTCGTTCGGAGGCGGCCAGTGATCAATAATTCCAACGATGGTCAGATCGCTCGGATACCCTTTGCTTCCCGCCGCTTCTCGCGCGGCTGAGCTTCCTACACAAATCACCCAGTCACCCGGTTTTGCCCCAACTGCATCAACAGCGACTTGTGAACTGGTGCCATCACGGACCACTTGTAAATGTTTGTGCTCCATCTCCGCTATTCGATTGGTAGCCACGAGTGGCCGTTCGACCTGACAAATTTTCATAAAAGGTTATCCTCTGTCAGTGATGGGAGGTTAGATCCCAAGAATTCAGGCGCGGCACGGGTATCCAAATCTCGCGAAAGTTGCAGGTAGTGAATATCACCGGCTGCAAAATGATCTGGATAACGAGATTTCAGTGCATCAGCGACACGATCCGCTCGTGCCATCGCTCGCTCTCGAGCGCCCACAACAGAACCGTAGTAGTCGAATCGAATCACAATTGGAGTGGAGAGACCGCGAGATTGGTTGAGCCCCTTAAAAATTTTAAGACCAACGTCAATATCGGACGCACCCTCTTCGATGGTTGTCAGGTATCCAAAATACATGAGGTTCCGAAGTTGTATCTCATCAAACCCGACGCCTATCCCAATAAAACGCTCTGCATGCCCAACATCTGGATAGCATCCGTCATGATTGGTCTTTACGTAGGCCAACTGCGCGAGATTATTTTCGATTAATTGACTCACCAGTAGCTGCATCCCTTCTGAACTATGAGAGGCATAGGTCCCAACATAAGCTCGAATCTTAGCTGATGACATGCCGACGCAATCTGTTGACTGAAGAGGTGCGTCGATATTAATCGAGCCCTGCAAATCCGGAGTGTGTAAAACGATTGAATCAGTGGCTGTATCAATACCAATCAGTAATCCTTCCACTGCATCAGGCCGTGAAAAGCTCTGGGCGACAGCATTTTTAAAACCTAACAACGCATCTCGCCCGAATTCAGCGGCCTTCCGGTCGTCGGATCCATGCGCCGCGCAACCTTCCCGCTCTCCATCGATTGAGCTGAAATGATAGACCACCACCTTTAAATACTTCGTGTTCGTTTCAGGCGAAGATTGCTGACGCTTCAATTCGACTTCAGCCCACTTTGCAACATTGTCATCAACGGCAAAGGCTGCACCGGCATACGCTTTGCGACGCACAACCTCGGCAGGTAATCGCAGTACATAACGAATTACATGGGCTAACCGTCCATCAGCGCAGGGTGTAATATCCATGCGGTGATAACCACAGTCAGCCAGAAATGAGACAAAATCAGCGCACTGCGGATGCTCAAGCGGATTGACGTATTGCACACTACTCACAAATCGATAGTAAGTCGCCAATGTCAAATGCGAGACCAGTTGTTTCACGTCCAGCTGTCGAGTCCAGGCCTTCTCAAGAATATCCGTCGGTGGAGTAAGATCGAGTTCATCGACGATTTTCTCAGAGGCTCGACGGACAAAATCTTCTTCAAACTGGATCGCAGCAAGCTTGCGCACACAGGGAATAATGCGGTCGAATGCATTTTTTACTTGGTGCTCATACGCTGAAAGCTGCTGGTTTTCGTGTTCCATTGCATCAGTGGCAGAGACCGCGTCGAGATATGCCAAACCGGCGCCTGGCCTGCGTAAAGGAGCCCGCCCTTCAGGCAAGCTATGCGGCATTTTTCGCGTATGTCGCTGCATGATCATGGCGTTCACTTATCCTCTTGCCCCACCTGAGTAGGTGATCAAAGCGCCATCAGAGGTATTGCCACTCGATCCTGTCACTTTACTAACTGGAATCTCACGGCTTCGGTGATTAGGCTGGCTAACGGATGTCGTCTTCGTTGACTCGGCACCATGTCGAGTCATATTTCGAGTTTTCGATGACCGTCCCTCGGTGCCTGTGACGTTCGGATTACGATCCCAGTCATCCCCCGTAATTTTTTGACCCGCCGTTGTACCTTCACCGGTCACCAGTTTTGTTGGTGAATCCTGATTGGTTCCGTTCGGTCGAATAGCGAAGGATGCGTCATTTACTCCAGTGATTTTGCCGTTACCTTTCCCAAATGAACCTGTAATCCCGGAGGTCACGCGCGTGTAAGGCTTGCTCGCATGTCGTTGCGTCACCACGCTGAATTGTCGATCTGGACGAGCGACAGGCTCATATCCAAAGCAGGTAGCTAAATGATCTTCACCAAAATAAGGAGTCCCAGAAACCGATCCGTCAGCGCCACGGGAATCCCCCGTGACTCCAGAACCGATCGCTGGCTGTGTTCCAGTCACAGCATGTGCCGACATCCCTCTAGGACGGGCGTCACTCGCAATATAAGGAGTCCCAGACATTTCCTCGCGAACAGCGTCAGGCGTACCTGTGGTTCGATCAGACTCATCTCGGATTCCGCTAATCCGGGGGCCTGAATAAATGCGACGCGTTCCATCTGTCCGCGATGGGGCTGGCCGTTGAGCACGAGATGTTCTGCGATTATCAGCATAATTATCTCCAGTCACATCAGAGCCTCGATCTTGAGTTGCTCCTGTAAGCGTGCGATAACCATCCAGAAAGTTTCCGGTTAACCGCCCTGAATCCATCAGTTGATCGCGGCCACGTGAGCGGGCATTGCTGCCTAGTTGGACATTTCGATACTGACTGCCTGACATCCGAGGGCTTCGATCGGCGTCGGTTCCAGTGATCCGACTGTGGACTGATTCACCGCCTGTGATGATAAGACCGTCTGCCGTCACATCATTTGCATATTGAGTCTCAGGTCGTAACAACTGACTGGTTGCAACTCGACCGGTAATCCGGGACTCATGATTCACCGTTCTACTGCGATTCTCTGAGCGCGGGCAAAGCTCCTGAAAGATTTCACCACTGAAATATTCCGTCCCCGTGACCTCCCGGCACAAACCACGATCAACGCCGGTGGTGTCCGGGTGTTGTGCTAGGGGAGTACCTGAAACACGATCACTGTCATCCAATTCAATTGGCGCATTGTCCACTGATGGTATCGTGGGTTCCTGAGAAACACCTTGACCAACTTGACTCCGCATTGTTCGCAATAATTGAGCACGCATTCGACTTTCCATGGCTGGACTCTGCGAAGCAGATAATCCAGCCTTCCCGTATTTAGATAGCTGCTCGCGCCGACGTTGAGCGTCTGACTTGGGCGTCTGAACCGAATGATCTGACGCTTGAGTGCTTGGCTTAAGCACATGAGCATCTTGCGATGTCCTCTGGGAGTTGTGCTTCACTACCATGGCTCGAGTACGCTCGACGACCGGTAGGTGTGCTTGCCCAGTTTGTGACATACGTTGACGGCGCTCTCGAGCTGACAAATTCTCTACAGCCTCATCAAACTGGGGTGTCTCTGACGACTCCACCATTGGCTGCTCTTGGCCGCCACTTGCCTTGCCGTGAGTGGACAACGCGGCTCGACGTTCAAGTGCGATATCGCGGCCTGTTTTCGTAGTGGTCATAGCAAACAATTCCCGTGGTCAGTCTCGATTAACGCACATTGCCTTCATGGACAACGAAGCATAAGCCTTGGCTCTGCGTGTAAGAGTCGTATCCGAGCAATCGGATATGATGATCAGGGTAAGCTCGTCGACAGGCCTCGATTTCACTCATGATCGTATTGAGATCGCGCTCGCCGAACATCGGAAGCTTCCACATCGTCCAATAATGATTGGCACACTGGCTTGGATGCTCATGTTCAATCGCTGGCGTCCAGCCTTGACGAATCAGGTACTCAACTTGCGCCACCACCTCGTCCGGTGTGAACTTCGGTAAAAAACCGAAGGTTTCGAGCGTCTGCGCGGTTTGAAAGTCACCAACTTCTGGTCGATTTACCATTCTATTAATCCTCTAACTATTAATCTTTTCAGACACTTAAAGATCTAACTTATCTACCGTATCGAACTCGAATTTGATCTCTTTCCAAGTCTCAAGCGCGATTGCCAGCTCAGGACTACTCTGCGCTGCGGACATCAAAATATCGCGAGCTTCACGCTCAAGATGACGCCCCTCATTTCGTGCTTTCACACAAGCCTCTAGAGCGACTCGGTTGGCAGCAGCACCGGCAGCATTACCCCAAGGGTGTCCCTGTGTTCCACCACCAAACTGCAGAACAGAATCGTCACCAAAAATGGTAACCAGCGCTGGCATGTGCCACACGTGGATGCCACCAGATGCCACGGCGAATACTCCTGGCATCGAGCCCCAGTCTTGATCAAAAAATACGCCACGCGCTCGATCTTCTGGGACAAATGACTCACGCAATTGATCCACATAACCGAGTGTTGAATTCCGGTCGCCTTCGAGCTTACCGACGACGGTTCCGGTATGGAGATGATCACCGCCTGACAAGCGCAAGCATTTCGCGAGAACGCGGAAATGAATCCCATGCTTTGGATGACGGTCAATTACCGCGTGCATTGCTCGGTGAATGTGCAACAACATCCCGTTGTTTCGGCACCAATTCGCCAGTCCAGTATTGGCTGTGAATCCACCCGTCAAGAAGTCATGCATGATAATCGGCTGCCCCAGTTCTTTGGCAAACTCAGCGCGCTTGTACATTTCCTCCGGCGTAGCTGCTGTCACATTGAGATAATGACCTTTGCGTTCTCCGGTTTCTTGCTCAGCTTTTTGGATGGCTTCAGCACAAAACTCGAAGCGATCACGCCACCGCATGAATGGCTGTGAATTCACGTTTTCATCGTCTTTTGTGAGATCAAGGCCACCGCGCAAACACTCATAAACCGCACGGCCGTAGTTCTTTGCTGACAAGCCAAGTTTCGGTTTAATGGTAGCTCCCAGTAATGGCCGACCATATTTATTCAGTCGATCACGCTCCACTTGAATGCCAGCTGGCGGACCACCACAGGTTTTGATGTAAGCGATTGGAAAGCGGATGTCCTCTAGGCGTAAATGTCGAAGCGCTTTGAATCCAAAGACGTTACCGACCAAGGATGTCAGTACATTAACGATCGAGCCTTCTTCAAACAGATCGATTGGGTAGGCGATAAACGCGTAAAAAGACTCATCATCACCTGGAACATCTTCAATGCGGTACGCACGACCCTTATAAAATTCGAGATCTGTTAATAACTCAGACCAAACGGTACTCCAGGTTCCAGTCGATGACTCGGCGGCCACGGCAGCAGCGACTTCTTCGCGAGGCACGCCTGGCTGCCCGGTGCATTTAAAACATGCTAGTAGATCGGTATCCAGCGGAACATATTCCGGGGTCCAATACATGTCACGGTATTCTTTAACGCCTGCATCATATGCTTTTGAGGCCATGTCCAACTCCTGTGCTCAACGTCCAAAAGGATCGTGTGTCGACTCCTTGTTATAGAAGCTGAGGATAGGAAGCCTGTGAAAACTAATCCAATAAATGTTTTCTGGCTAATTCATCAATGATGATCTATGGATTAACTGAGAATACTTAAAGTACTATGAGGTCTGAACCGATATGAACGCCTTCGCGGAGGAGCAAAGACCTTTTGAGTGGAATACCCCAGGCGAAGCCACCAAGTCCTCTATCGCGACGAATGATCCGATGACACGGCACCACCACCACACAAGGGTTTTGACTACAGGCTGAAGCAACGGCACGAGTCGCTCTCATATTACCCGCACGCTTCGCTAGCTCCGAATAGCTCACGACTTCACCGTGTGGAATCTGTCGCATAGCTTCCCAAACTTTGATTTGAAAGGGAGCCCCTTCAAACCTCACCGGGATTCCAAGTCCATCACGCTTGCCTTCGATGCACTGAATGACAGGGTTCAGAATATCTGGGTCGATGGTATCACTGACCCCTTTTCGGTTGACCTGCATCACGCGCAACAAGCTATCACCGTCAAAATCCAGCCGAATCGGGCCGAAGACAGACTTGATGAAAACGTGCTTCATTGTTGAGCTCCAGGCGCAAAGGTGCAAATCGCACCAGACGCACCAGATGTCGATCCGAATGCCATGGGATCTGGAGCCCGAAATGGATCAGGAGGGGCGCCAAGCATCCAGTCAATCACGACCACCCCTAAGACACCGAGCAGTGCCACGATGATCCCAAATCGCCGAGTCATAATTGCCGACTCGTTTGTGCAAGTGACCAGATCTGATCGCGCAATCGAACGCCCACGAAACTGCCAACAAAACCTGCCAATAACCATGCCCAACCATGCAATGAGCCAGATGCAATACCGCTAAATAGTGCGCCGACATTGCAGCCAAAAGCAAGCCGCGATGAAATCCCCAGCAATAAACCAAAGAGTGCAGCAACCAGATAAAACCAAATGGCAACGGACTGTCCGAACGGACGGTCACTCGATTCTTTCCAAGCAGCCAGGGCTGCACCACCCACTAATCCGAGACTGGTGAGCGAGGTTGTATCGGTCAAAATCGAACTTTCCAGTGCCGCGATATTGATTGGGTGTGTCCAAAACGCCGCGGTTGCGGGATCCCATCCGAGCCCTTGCGCTGCTTTTGCAACCCAAAGACCTAACCCATAAACCACGCCCCAGGGTTGCCCGGCAACGAGAACATGCAAGATCGCAAGTCCCGCTAAGATGATAGCCGCAGTTAGAAGCCGTCGATTCCATAGTGGAGCTTGGCTGTATCGAGCAGCTATGAATCCGACGACAATGAGTCCGATGACAGTGACCCCTACGCTTCCTTGGACGCCAAACAACGCAGGCAGACTCACGGGGATATGCGGTGTTGACTCGATTGCGATTGGCACCAACAAAGTCCCTAAAAAGCTACCGAGGCAAAATAGAGGAAGTGCGACTAAAGCAATCGCGTTCCCAGAACCTGCATTGATCAGGGTTCCGGACCCACAACCCAAGATCATTTGCATGGAAAGACCGAACACAAAGGCCGCCATGACCATAGTGACTGATACCGGAGCAATCGCCGCTAAAAATGATCCCGGCGTGTGAGCAATGATGGGTTGAATCGCAATCGCTGTCAGGCCAATCGCCAGCAGTTGTGCCATCATTCCCTGGGCATTGCGATCACGAATTAACCGACGCCACGGCCCTGCAAACCCAAAGCCCATTCGCTCAAGACTGAAACCGATTAGTAGTCCAAGACCTAACAGCAGAGAAAAACGAACGCCCGCTGAGACAGCGAGCGTTGAAAGGAGACCAACAATCAGAAGTGTTCGTATCGCCAAGAATTAATTTACCAAACTGCCAAACCATTTTTTCGTCTTCAAAATCGCAAACTGGACTGAAGTTGGTACATTCTCCATGGGTTTGTTCAATGCAGACCATTCAACCATCGATTCTGCATAGAGCTTGACATCAGGAACCTTCGCGACTTCGCTCAAGACAAACCAGTTGGTTGCGGCCCAGTGACCGGTATTGCAATAGGAAATCGTGCCTGGCCGGTTGAGTTGTTGGTTGGTCACAATTGATTGCACTTCACTAGCATGCTTCACCAGAGACGTATTTTTATCGAAGAATGCCTCGAAAGCGAACTGTTCAGCGCCCGGCAAAATTCCCGGACGCGCAGCCGCGTCGTGCCAAGCTTCTCCGGCATAGAAGGCGTCGAGACGGGCATCCAAAAGTTTCGCGTTGCCCTGTCCTGCAACTTGCTTCGCAACTTCAGTCGTGTCTGCATACCAAGTTGCATTAAAGACCAGTTGAGGATTCACAGGTTCTACGACCGTCCATCCGGACGCCAACTCAAATCCATCTTTTTGATATCCCCGGAAACCGCCATTTAAGATCGCAAGGGATTCGAAACCGACACTCTTTAGCGTCCAGTACACCCGAGCGGCCGCGCCGAAATCGGTTGTGGTCACACCATCGTGGACGATGACAACCGAATCCAAGGTATCAATGCCTCGCGACCCAAGGGATTTCGCCAGTTGTTTGAGCTCAGGAAGCTTTCCAGGGTTCGTCTCCGGTCCGCGGAATTCATCGTAAGGGATATAAACAGAGCCCGGAATGTGACTAGCGAGGTAGGCTTTTTCATCACTGCGAACTTCAAGCACCTTGACTTGCTGAGACTCCAGCAAATCCGTGAGATGAAAACTATCAATCATCGGCTCCAACGCTGAAGCCTGACCGATCGATCCAATGACGAAAACTGCGGCCCCGAGTAATGATTTCCATACAGTCATAGTGAAGATCCTCAATTAACAAAACAGACATGCTAGCCACCTCTAGTTAGATCTCAAAAGAATATGTTTTTTTATTCTTATAACTTTTTGTTTTACCGATTGCGCTGAGTGGGGCAAACATGGCGGCCGACTGAAAAGCCGCGTCGAGCTAAATGCTTGGTTTTCCGCCCAGACACCCGTGCGCGCCACATTTTAAAACTCGAATTTTTCATCTCACGCCGCATCAGTTCAATCACTTGAGCCTCATTCAGTCCAAAACTTGCCTCAATGGCCTCAAATGGCGTTCGATCCTCCCACGCCATTTCGATCACCCGGCTGATTTCATCTACTGTTAAGCTTTTTGACTGAGCAGCCATTTCAACGTCTCTTGCGTGGAGGTCGAGAATGCTGATGCATCACCTGAATCAAAGCTTGGGCGCAATGCGTTGCATTGAGCCTTACCAAGCTCAACACCCCACTGGTCGTAGGAATTAATATTCCAGATCACACCCTGTGTGAAAACTTTATGTTCATAAGCAGCAATCAAGGCACCTAAGTGTTCGGGACTCAGAGCATCCATCATGATCAAGGATGAGGGTCTGTTACCCGGGAAACTACGATGTGGGGCTAAACGCGAGGCTTCTGATTCAGACTGCCCATGTTCGATCATTTCAAGATACACGGCGTCCTCTGTCTTCCCAAATGCCAACGACTCAGCTTGCGCAAGGCAATTGGCATTCAACAATGCATGGGATTCAGCATCAGTATTGGTCGGATTGGCAGTTAAGATGAAGTCGACAGGGCAGATAAGTGTCCCTTGGTGAAGCAACTGAAAAAATGCATGTTGACCATTGGTCCCAGGCTCGCCCCAAATCACCGGACAAGTATCGTAGTTCAAGGGATGCCCCTCCCGATCCACTCGCTTGCCGTTAGACTCCATCTCCATCTGTTGTAGGTAAGCAGACAAACGATGAAGCCGCTGTTCATAAGGAAGAACAGCCAGAGTCTCCAGACCAAAACCGTTGCGATACCAAACACCAAGTAGCGCCATCAGAACCGGAATATTATCTTTTACGGACGCTTTCTGAAAATGCTGGTCCATTGCCCGAGCACCAGCTAAGAATCGTCCAAAGATCTCGGGTCCTAGCGCAATGACAAGCGATAAACCAATACTTGACCACACCGAATATCGACCACCGACCCAGTCCCAAAACCCGAACATCCGAGCTTCTGAAACGCCAAATGCGGCAACAGCTTCCGCGTTCGTCGACAGCGCCGCAAAGTGATGGCTGACCGCCTTATCACCCAACGCCTCCACAATCCATCGCTTCGCCTTCATTGCGTTATGCATAGTTTCTTGCGTCGTAAACGTTTTCGATGCGACTAAAATTAATGTGCTAGCGGGATTCAACGACTCAAGTACATCGTGCAGATGGGCACCATCAACATTCGAGACATAATGGGGTCTCGGCCCATCGATCAGGGGCTTTAAGGCCTCACTCACCATGAGCGGGCCTAAATCAGAGCCTCCGATCCCGATGTTCACGACGTCAGTTAAGGTTTCGCGAGTGAAACCCAGCACTCGCCCTTCGCGGATATCTTCAGCAAACGCATACGCATGCCCTCTCGCCTGAAAGACGTCCGCCATCACCGATTTATTATCGATCCCATACGCATCAGTCGATTGAGCCCGCAGTGCTGCATGCAACACGGCACGATTCTCGGTAGAGTTTGTCCGCTCACCGGAAAATAGCTTCGCACGCTGACTCGAAAATTGGCACTCATCAAGCAGCCGAAGAAGCGCCTGGAGCGCCTCATCGTCGATCCAATGCTTCGAATAATCCAAACGAAGTCCAGCTCCCTCAGCAACGTATCTCGAACCACGATCGGAATCGCGCTCAAAAAGCGTCCTCAGTGATTGATTCCATTGTCTTGATAGAGTTAATAGTTGGTCGTTCAAAATGGTTCTCAGTGAATAATTGGTGGCCCAGATTCTGATGAGCCACCCTCCTCTTCAGCCTCTTCAAGCTCATCGTCGTAGTCTTCATCGAACATCCCAGCTTGTTCAAGATTAGCAACTAGGCCTTCAGGCATTTGTTGGTTGAATTCCTCAATCAAGTCTCGAACGACGGTTTGTAGAGCTTCGACGGCAATTTGATGGTTCTCGCGGATCGCATCGTCTTCAATATCCATTTGCCCGTGCCAATATAAGCAGGCGGCCATGGCGTCATGCGCCTCGTTGGCGACTTGATCATAAAATCCTTGATGAACCCCATCTTTGGATTCAGCACGGTAGATGGTAATGCTCAAATCTGCATCTTCGCTCCAGGGCTCAAGTGTCGATTGACGCAGAATCATGCGGACCAGATAGAGTTGCTGACGGTTTTCGAAAATACAGATCGCATCATCCAACCGGACAGGCACTCCGTCTTCGCGTTCGGCAAGGGAAACGTAGGCTGCCATGACTGGCGCACTCAGCCAGGGAGTTTCGTCGTCCTCTCCGACGAGCTGATCTGCCAAAAGACAATGCAAGCAGTCAAGGTCAGGCGATTTTAGGGCGTATTCCGCCTGGTAAATAGTCAAATCATCGGTTTGACCCGCATGACGAAAATCTTGATTGAACAAAGTCACCGCATGTTCCGTATGCGGAGCATCATCAAAGAGTTCGAGCGCTTGCAATCTTGCATCCTTCTAGACGTGACGCCATAGTCTTACAAACATTAAGACAAGAACAAAGGGCCGAGTAAAAAAAAGCCCTACTGGTGCAAGAATCCAGAATACACTTGGGTGTGAAAGCAACGCGTTGCCAAACCCCGGCAAACAAGGGATTAAACGAATGTTCAGATTTTTTTACGACCGAAAATGGTGGCCTTGGAGTATCGGAGGAACGCTGACCATCATTATTGCCGTCTGGTACAGCGTACAACTCGACGTCCAAATTAACGAATGGTTCGGCCGATTCTATGACGCATTACAGCTTGCTCTGTCGAAACCCGGTGCGCTGTCCATAGAAGAGTTCAACGGCTATATGTTTGAGTTCTTCAGCATTGCCGGCATCTACATTGTAGTCAACGTGATTTTCAATGGATTCTTGGTTAACCACTGGACCTTTCGTTGGCGCCGCAGCATTGCCGAGTATTATCAAGACAACTGGGAAAAAGCGCGCTTAATTGAGGGTGCAAGCCAACGTGTTCAGGAAGACACGTTAAAATTTGCACGGATTACCGAAGACTTAGGGGTCGGTCTATTGGAAACGGTCCTCATGCTCTTCGCCTTCATTCCAATTCTGTATGGCTTATCAAAGAACGTTACCGAATTGCCCATTATTGGCCCTGTCGATCATGGCTTGGTTTGGGTTGTTTTGCTGACAGCGATTGGGGGGACCGTCGTTTTAGGTTTGGTTGGCTCCAAACTTCCAGGCATTGAGTATGACATCCAAAAAAATGAGGCTGCTTATCGGAAAGAGCTCGTGCTCGGTGAAGACGATGCAACCCGAGCCAAGCCGGATCAGGTGGATTTCTTGTTCGACGATGTTCGCAAGATTCATTTCAAAGCCTATCTCCACTATTTCTATTTCAACATGGCGAAGTGGAGCTACCTTCAGGGCATGGTGATTGTGCCCTATTTTGCGCTGGGACCAACCATCGTCACCGGCGCTATTACGCTCGGCGTCGTCAGTCAAACGGTTCGGGCGATGGGTAAGGTTGCGGAAAGTCTTCAATACATCATCCGCAGTTGGTTAAAAATCGTCGAATTGGTTTCAGTATATAAACGCTTAAGAGAATTCGAACGACGCATTCTTGCCGCTGAAAACACTACCTTGGAAACCTAGGTCGTGGGATACTCGAGCCGTCATGCGTCTAACACAAGAACACATGCAAAATAAAATATTGAAATAAGGGTTTTCATGGCACAGCTCGCACTTGTAACTGGCAGCACGAGCGGTATTGGGCTCGGAATTGCCAGAACGCTGGCAGAGGCTGGATTTCGCTTGGTGCTTAATGGATTCGGCAAACCTACGCAGATCGATGCGGCGCTCGAAGAGGTCCGTCAATTAGGCTCACCATCCCCGCTCTATCTGGGGACCGACCTGACTGATGTATCGGCCATTGAGCTAGCGGTCAGAGAAGTCATTTCTTCCGAGGGTCCAATCAGTATTTTAGTCAACAATGCGGGTATGCAGTTCACGGCATCCATTGAAGACTTTCCAGTCGACAAATGGGACCAGATTATTGCGTTGAATTTGAGTGCGGCCTTTCATACGACGCGGTTGTGTTTGCCGGCAATGCGCGATCAGAACTTTGGTCGGATCATCAACATCGCCAGCGTTCATGGACTGGTCGCCTCAGTGAATAAACCGGCCTATATCGCCGCAAAACATGGATTAGTCGGCTTTACCAAAGCGACAGCGCTTGAAACCGCCAAGAGCAATATCACTTGCAATGCCATTTGTCCTGGATGGACACATACACCACTCATCCAAACCCAGATTGAACAGCGGGCCAATGACATGGGTGTGAGCATTGAGGTAGGCGGCCGCTCGCTGCTGACAGAGAAGCAACCCTCTGAACAGTTTGTTACCACGGAACAGTTAGGAGCGTTGACCCGTTTTCTTTGCACGGATGCAGCATCCCAAATCACTGGAGCTCAATTGCCAGTCGATGGAGGTTGGACCGCACGATAACCCATGGGTCCTTGATTCACTCAAGACGAAAGTGTTTACCTGTTAGATGCCAACGCACCCAACAACCTACTGGAGAGCGATCGCAGGTTTTTAAGGTATAGCTCGGCAGCGTCAAAGCAAAGGCGTTAATTTGTTGTGTCAGGTGAAAACCTAGCTATTGCAAGATTTCCTAAGTAACCAAGAACACTTTGTTGGCACCATCATAAAGCCGCCAGGTTTGTAGTACACGTTATAGGGACATTTTCCTTTAATGCCAAGATACTTCCCAGCCCCCCGGTCATGAGCATGAGGCCATTTCCAGACGCACCCTTCTCTACTCTGAACAAGGCCATTTTTTTCGTCCTTAGTGATTCTCGACCGAATTAATGGGTTGGAAATTCGAGTAATCCGAACATTTACTTTGGTATCTTTGGAAACGCCATTAGGTTTTAATATTTTTGTGACGGAACAAGAAACAGTTTAACGGATCTTTCCGTGAAATGTCCGAAGAGTATACCTTAGTATCTGATTAATATAGGGTTTTAGGCTCGTTGATCAAGATTCTCCAGAAGCATTTCTAACCGCTCTCGTGTCCCGTTCGTCTCATAAGATTGCTCCACTGTACCCGGCGAAGTAAACCAATCGGGCTTGTTGTAGGTAAAGATTTCCGCTTTTGGTTTGAACTCAAAATGTTCAGCAACGAGAGGTGCGGTGACATAAATCATTGGACTAAATAACTCGGGCTTTAGGGACAGCTTTGTGCCACATTTATTACACATATTAATGTGCACGGATTCGCCACTCCCACCTTCATAAGTAAAGGTTTTTAATTCTCCATCAAAACTAACTTCTGTGTCCGCAAATGCAAAACCAGAAAAAACTGCGTTAAAGTTTTTTCGGCAGTTGCTGCAATAGCACAGAACATGAAGCATAGGGTCATTTTCTATGGATACGGAGCAGTTGCCACAAAAACAAGTTGCCTTTTTCATAGTGATCTCACTCTTCGATGCAATAAGCATAGGCTACAAAAATAACTCACCAGAAGAAATATTTTTATACTATTTCCATTCTCTTGAACCATATTGAATCGTACGATGAATCTAATCAATCCACGAAGAAGTAAACTATCACTTTGCAAAATTGATCTAGACACAGAAACACCACTCATCTTCCTGAATGTTGGAATAAAAAGCGGCGGAGATGGTTCTGGGTAAGGCATTTCGTTTTGTTTTAGACACCTCGCTCTAGTCACGACTCTCGGGCATCGCGGATACAACAAAATGTAAAACATTTTCCATTGATCGGAACGTGTTCATGCTTTGCTGTTTCCCAAGGAACTATAAAGTTCACAAATATCATTTGGCCATTTTACGCGCATCTGAACGGGCCGTCCGTTGCTACCCCTGAGGGTGAGAAAAATATGAAGGTCACTGGGGGATATAGTTTAGGGGGACCGATTGTTTATGAGTCTGATAATACTCTTTTCCCTGTCGGTAAATCGTTCGCTACCAACCTCATTTTGCTATCTGAAAAAGTTGGCGACAACGTCAATCTTAAGGGGAAAACCCATTGGGATGACGGGTATGGCAACAAATTTTTCGGAATTGTGCGACGCAATGATGGAACAATCGAAGGCTTTGGCGCTGGTGGAAATGGACTGCTCATATTTAATGAGGGAGAGGGGATGTATAAGAATTTAAAGCGGTGAACGTTCAATCAACTAAAAAGTAACCTCCACATTTTGTAATTTACATTGAATAAACTAACTCGTAGCCTCAGTTCAATTAAAGTTAATTGCCTCAATATCCAAATACTTGGAGCTAAACTTACTGTGTGACGAATTTGCCTGCAATGCATCGAATAAGCCTTCTCTAATAGTTGATCCAGAAAGTCGCCGGTTGTTCTTAAAAGGCGTCGCCTCACTACCGCTTGCCTACGTTTTGGCCGATGTCGAGCTTACGAAAGCAGCAGCACACGGTGGTGACACCGTCACGATCGATACCGACCCCGCGGGCAAAGTCAGTGGTTATCTGGCCGAGCCAGACGATAAAAATGCCCCCACCGTCATTTTAATTCACGAATGGTGGGGCTTGAATGATCACATCAAGGCAGTCGCTCAAGAATTCAAAGCGAAGGGGTTCCGAGCGATCGCCGTCGATTTATTTAAAGGATCTGTCGCCAGTGATCGCGATGGTGCGATGGCGCAAATCAAAGCACTCAATCCCGATGAGGCGACAGACACCATGAATGCCTGGATTGACTGGGCACGGCAACAAGGTAACGGCAAAGTGGGCACCTGTGGTTGGTGTTTTGGTGGCGGCTGGAGTGTACAGACTGCGTTATCAGCGGGACCGGACGCCAGTGTGATTTACTATGGGCGTGTGGGTGGATCCGCCAGTGATCTGAAAGGTCTCAATACACCGCTGCTCGGTCACTTTGGAACACTCGACAAGAGTATTAACCCAAAGATGGTCGGTGCATTCCAGCAAACACTGCGTGAAGTGGGCAAAGACGATTTATTGACCACACACTGGTACACAGCCAATCATGCTTTCGCCAACCCAACCGGTGGGCGGTATGACGAAGATGACGCTGCTCTTGCGTTAGCGAGAACTCTCACTTTCCTCGAATCACATCTTCGAGGCTAAGGTTGCAGGCTCTGCCCGCACCGGGCAGAGCTAAATTAAATTCCAAACGACCCAAACCACACCACTGATCGCACTCATCGCAAGTGGGATGACAGTCAGCATCATCCCTGCAACTCGTAATGAGTACGAACCCCGCTGAGCTTCCGCCACCAAGATTGACCACGCATGAAGGATTCGGCCTGCAATGAAAAGAACCCCAAGTATCGCGACCCACCAAAGGTAACCATCCACCAATTCAAGAATCAGGAGACTAATGAGGAATATGGGCGTGACCTCGGTGAAATTCCCATGTGCTCGAACCGCTCGAGATAGTTCGTCAGAATCGTTTGTTCCAATCGAAACTTTGGATTGACGTCGTATGCGAATCACCTGGAACGTCAGAAACAGTTGCAATCCAATTAAAATGCTCGTGATCAGAAGCGTTACAATAGGAATTGCCATTCAAATCCATCCTAATCGATCAACAAGAAACGTCGCGCCAATCATGATGATCACCAATTCAAGTGGTGAGCGCTTTAATGCGACCGCGACGATTAAACTTAAGACAGCAAGTGCTGTCGTCACTTCCGAATCGACAGCTTCTGTAAAAATGGGATTCACCAAAATTGCAAACAACAGGCCAACCACCACTGCGTTCACGAAGACCAAGCGTGATTTCCAGTGCATTAACTGCTGGCCAATCGATAAAGCAATCAGTAAGACAATTGCGCCCGGAAAAAAAATTGCTACCGTGGCAACCATTGCCGCTAAGAGCGTCGACTCCGGAATTAAGACCGGCCCTAAATAGGAAGCGAGGGTGAAGAGCGGACCGGGCATCGCCTGCGCAAACCCATAGCCTGCAAGAAAGGTGTCTACCTGTAACGGCGGAACAAATTCAGCCTCTAGAAGTGGTAAGACTACATGGCCTCCGCCAAACACCAAGGCGCCACTCGAATAATGCCCCGCAATCATGGAGAGCCAAGTATTGTCTGATCCCACCCACCCGCTAGCACCAACGCCGACGGCCCAGATCAGTAGTCCCCACATAGCCACCTTCCAGTAACGTGGCTCGGCAGAGACTTTTGGCGCCTCGATCGGCTGACTGACATAACCTGCGATCAGAGCGACCACGATGAGCCCCACCTGGGTCAGGGCAATAGGTGCCGAATAAAAGATCACCGCGGTAATCAATGCGACAAGCTTAGTTTCTCGCGTTACACACAGCTGAGACCACATCCCAAGGACTGCTTGAGTCACGATGCCGACGGCGACTAATTTCATGGCCGTCACAAACCAACCACCAGCGAGAGAGCCATCCTCTAGAATCCACAAAGCCCCTAGGTACATGAGAACTGCACTCGGCAGTGTAAAACCAACCCAAGCAGCCAGACTCCCCGCGATCCCTCCTATTCGATAGCCAAGGCCCATGCCAACCTGCGACGATGCCGGTCCCGGAATCATCTGACAAAGCGCGACTAAGGTTGCATACTCTTCGTCACTCAGCCGCTTTTCTTTTTCGACAAATTGACGACGAAAAATCCCGATATGAGCCGTGGGTCCACCAAACGACGTGCACCCAAGCCAGAGAAACTGAAATAAAATCCGAGTGAAGTTTGCCGCCACGAACGCTCCTAACATTCTGTCTTGTCAGATCGCATCAAACCATCGTCTGTGGTCATTTTGATGACGCCATCGGTCCATAGAGGGCATCAATCGCCTCGCGATAGAGAGCAATCAGTTTGGGGCGTTTAATTTTTTGCGTGGGTGTCAGCAATCCATTGTCAATTGAACAGGGTTCATTCATCACAATCGCCTTACGCAACTGGACTAAGGATGGCTTATGGCGGTTATATCGCTTCAATATTTCATACACCAAGGCTTGTGGATCTTGCTTCTCAAACTCAGAATTCAAACAAATCAACACACTCAACCAAGGCTTGGCATCGCCAACCACCACAACTTGATCGACTTCAGGGTAGAGAGTGATTTCCTGCTCGATGGGGGCAGGTGCAATATTGTCACCTCCTGAATTCACAATCAGATCTTTGAGTCGACCCACAATACGAATATGACCATCTGGATCAATGTCAGCCAAATCGCCGGTATGCAGCCAACCATCGTGCAGGACTTGAGAGCTGGCCTCTTGATCCCGCCAGTAGCCTCGCATCACATTCGGACCCCGAACTAACAACTCCCCTTCTTCGGACAACTTCACTTGAACGTCAGGCAAGGCAGGACCAACGGTTTCTGCTCGGGCGGATCCTGGACGATTGACACTGATTACAGGTGAAGCTTCTGTTTGTCCATATCCTTGCAAAATCCCAATGCCGAGACCTGCAAAAAATCGTGAGATCTCCGGATTGAGCGCCGCACCACCGGATACAAAATATTGCAAACGTCCCCCAAAGCGCTGACGCACTTTTTCGCGGACCAACCGTTCGCAGATCGTGTTCAGCATCCGATCGAGAGGTTTTAACTGTGGCGTATTCCCAAGGCGCAACGTCGTCTCGAATAACCATTGTTTGAACGCGCCGCCTTTGGCCACTTGGGCTGTGATTCGGCTGTAGAGCAACTCATATAATCTCGGCACGGCCGTCATGAGTGTCGGCTTGACCTCAGCCATCAAGTTAGGCAGTTTGTCTAGGCGCTCGCAATAAAAAATTTCGCCACGCAAATGCAGGGGTAAATACAATCCAGCCATATGCTCGTAGGCGTGCGCCAAAGGTAAAAACGACAAAAATCGATGCGGTTGATCGATGTGTGCTTCGCGTAAGATCGTAAGAATTCCTGTGACGTTAGACATCAAATTCTGGTGAGTCAACTCCACCAATTTTGGTAGTCCATTGGTTCCCGAGGTCGCAATCAAAGCGTAAAGACGGTCGTTTTCAAATAGATCTTCGGATCTCAGTTGATATGGCCCACCAACAATATTACTAAATAGTGAGGGCTCATCGTTGGTCGCAAAGTACAAGTGTAACGAAGCTGAAATCGAAAGGGTTTCGATGCGAGCGCGAAGCTTACCGTCCGATGTCATTACAGCGGCTGCTTCGGATCGATTTAACAGATACTCAATCTCGTGCGGTAGATGGGTGGTATAGGCTGGGACCAATACCAACCCATAGAGGCCGCTAGCAATTGCGGTCACAGCCCATTCAGGACGATTTTCCATCAAAAGAAGAATCCGATCACCCGACTTTAGGCCATCTCTCTTCCATTGCCCGCACAACCGAAATGCTGCGTCTAAGACATCTTGTCGCGAAAAAATAGTCCACTCGTCTTTATCGAGACGAAATAAGCACGACGCCTCGGGGTCCTCTTTGATCGATTGCAAGATTGGAGATAACAACATTATTTATGCCTAAAATAAATTTACAAAGCACTGGACAACCTTTCCAATTTTTAGTCGAGCGCTCTGGATACCTTAAGAGTAAAAAGTAGACCTGTCATATCGTCACGCTGTGGTAAAGGACCACCATATTTTTCCACGTCTTGAATCACAGAATCTATAAGAGACCGACAAGAAATACCCGCGTGGTAGTGTTTTGAAAATGAACCACATAGACGGCGTTTTCCAAACAAACGGGGGGTCTCTGCACCCATGACATCGGTAATGCCATCAGAAAATAAAAAGAAAGACTGATTATCTATTTTAATGCTATGTGATTGATATTCTTCATCAATAGAGTTACGTAGACTGCCGACCGACTTTCTATCACCTTCTAAAATAGATACCTCGCTGTTTCGATCAATCATAATCAATGAACTTTTTGCACCAGAAAACGAGAAAGTTCGTGATCGTCGATCAAAGAAACAAAAACCGCCGTCAAATCCCTCGTTGGAACCGGTTTTACCATCAATTTGCTGTAACGTTTGTTTCATCAAGCGGTTCACCTGATTGAGCAAATTGCCCGGATTAGTGAGTCCATATTCCGAAATAGCTCTATCGATCAAACTTCTCGCAATTGCCGAAACAAAGCTTCCCGGAACACCGTGTCCCGTGCAGTCTATTACCGAGAAAAGTACGATCTCATCGACCACTCTAAAATTGTACAAGTCCCCACCTACCAAATCCCGCGGAGCCCAGTGCGCAGCTACATCAAAGTCTTCAGGATAATCTTTGGGAAGAAGACTTTTCTGTAAACGGGATGCATATTCGATCGACTTATTGATCTCATTAGTTGCCTCAAGAGCTGCTTGTCTTTGATTTTCCAGTTCTTTCGCCAAATTTGCCCTTAATTGTTTCTCGAGATTTAGCTTTGTTATTTTTAAGGACAATTCTTTATTTTTTTGTTGGCTGACGATTTCTCTATGCACGAGATCAGCAAGCAAATTCAGCTTTTCAATTTGGAGTTTGCTTGGCCGTTCCACAATTTCGGAATTTAGGCAACAAACAGCGCCTAGTTTCATCCCAGAAGCGTCTGTTATTGGGACACCGATATAACTGCGAATGTTGGGCGCGTTAGCAACCAAGGGATTCCCGCTGAACCGCTCATCAACAGTTGCATCCTTCACATAAAATGGGCGACCAGCTGCAACCGTGTAATTACAAAATGATTGATTCCTTGGCAAACTAACAATATGAAGGGGATTATCGCTGACTGTTTTTTGCTCGGTCTCAGCAATAATATTCACTACACCAAGTCCGGCACCAATAACTTGTTCAGCCAACTTGGCAATTTTATTCAGGAAAGTCTGGTCAAGGCCCTGATTCAAGATACTAAGCTTTGCTAACGACTCTATGCGCTCGCGCTCATCTTTAGGCAACGGGAAGTCTGGATACCTCCAGCTTTTAAAGTCGAGAAGTTCTAGATCACCTGAGTCATTCTCAGAAAAATTTTTCATGACCGTTTTGTTACAGCAAATTCCCGTCCACGTCTGATTTATTTATCGATTTCTACCTTGAATATAAACAATGTTGACCCCTCATCATCTTTTGCAAATTTAAAATTGAAGCGGTCACACTTTCTCGCCATCTGAATAAATCCCAATCCCGCTCCTTTGCTACCCTCGGGCGGGCCGGATTTAAGCCTCTCGGTATATGCAACTTTCAACTCATCTCCACTCATCGCCTGCAGCTCAATTAAGTTTTTCTCAAGCCTTGGGATGATCTCTGGATGAATTGGATTCACGGCTTCAATGATAAATCCGACGTCAGAACCACTAATAGCCACTGTTCCAATACCCATGGCATCGATCTCATCATCGGCAGCTATTGACTCAGCCGAATAGCGAATAATGTTCTGGGCCTGTTCAATAAAAATAGCAAATATTTTTGTTGCTAGTGGGCGCTTATCGCTCGCTTCAAACACTCTATTTTTAACAGCATCTGAAATTGCGCTTAGAGCACTTTCAGAAAGAGGGCCTGAGAAACAGAAAAAAGTACTCCTCTCGATGAGCAGTCTATGGAAATCTTTCGTATCCATCATCGTAAACTCTTCCTTTCCAAATCAGTACCCGGAAGGCTGATTTTCAAATCTCGTCTCTAGGTTCGAGCTCATAACTTGCATGTTCGAATGCGTCCTCAAAGTCGGCACCAGCCTCCTCCATAGAGTCATCGTCTGTCGCATAACGCCATTTAACTGCAATTTCACAACCATTACCCGCTGCGTCGTCGAGCATATTAAATAGGTCAAACAGAAACATCGCTGACGAGCTGTTGAAATAAATTAGCTCAAAAATTACGTCAAAGACCTGTGCTTTATCTAGCACGGCTTGAACATTTTCCATTATTGGCTCACTGAATTCAGCGATATTTTCTGGGTAGCATTCACCTTTCACGACCAACATTTTTTCAGACAGCTCTACGCTTGGGGTACGTTTAGTTTTTTCGAGGGTAAAAATCACGTGCAGGCTCCTTACCAATTAAACCGTCTTTGTCCACCTTATCTTGCACTAATATTTTGTCCAATCTTTTCTAACGCAGCCTGTAGAGAAGTCTGGATCTCTTGCAGTTCACTCGTTGAAAGATCTGAGATTGGTATCGTCAGCTGATTCCGCCCAATATTCACAGGTAACAAAGAACTATTCTCCTCATCTAGGATAGCTTCAAAGGTGCGAATCTCTCCAGCGAATCCTTTGGCCTGGATTTGATCTCGCTCAACACAAGCAATCGAATCTTTGACCTGAGCAAATGTATCAAAAGACATCAGTATCTGTCCGGGCTTAGCGGCTGATTCCAATCTAGCTGCCAAGTTAACACCATTTCCGATTACGGTGTAATCCATTCGATTTTCTGATCCAAAATTTCCAACAGTGCAGTAACCAGTGTGAATACCCATCCTAATTTGAAGCGGTCGTTCCAATCCAAAATCCTGCCAGGTATCACTAATCTGTCTCAGACGAGTAGCCATTGCTTTAGCCATCTGAACACACCGAATAGCATCTTCTTTGACACCCAAACTCTCTGGATCTCCAAAGAAAATGACGATTGCGTCTCCAACATACTTATCGATGGTTGCTCCGTACTCCAGGGCAATATTGGTCATCTCGGTCAAGTAAAAATTGAGCATTGTCGTCAGCTCTTCCGACTCCATCGAGTCAGAAGTCTTTGTAAAATCAACAATATCTGAAAAAAAGACAGTCAATTTTTTTCGACTACTGGATAGTGATACGTGCTGACCACCTTCAAAAATTTGGCTGTATATTTGAGGTGACAGATACTTTGCAAGTTGCTTAGAAAGTTCCTGAACCTCTTGACTCTTTTCCGCCGCCTCTGTCGCCGCTTGCTCTAACTTCTTTTCGGTTCGGGCAGCGTGTTTAACAAGCCTCGCTAATGTTTTTTTTAATCTATGAAATTCTCGAAGAAATTTCTCGATTTCCAAACGAGCCGACTCACTCGGAATATCGGCGACGAGCCTTTGTATCGCGTCCGCATCTAATTCGTCCATATATCCTCTGTCTGACGCAAGCTAATTATATTTGGACCAACAATCTATCTCTAGCAAGAAAACAGGTTTTTCTGTCCAGCTGTTTTTCAATATTTCTTGCTATTTCGTCCGACCTTTCGTGGCTATGGCAACTAATTGCTAATTGCTTCGCACCCACTCTTTCACGAAACCTGACGCCCTCTTCCCAAGATGAATGCCCGTAACCTTTGACCTTTGGCAAGATGAGGTCGGAGTAGCATCCGTCCCATATAATAAGATCGCATTTTTCAGCGAAACGCTCTATGGAGACATCAAGTTCTGAGCCCGCCTCGTGGTCTGCCAGATAACATATTGACTTATCGGATTGTTCATGAGTAATTCGATACCCGAATGCTCCACCCGGATGATGTAGTCGTTGGTTATTGATAGTCCAAGGCCCTATCTTGATGGGCGCATTTGGTTTGAAGGGGACGAGTGTAATGCTGGCGAAAATAGTTTCCAGCGTCACAGGAAATGCTACGTTTCCGAAAATAGTTTTTAATCGATCTTCAATAGTTAGACTAGGATCGTGCAGGGCAGTTCCTATTGTCACCGCACCACGCTGTTTCTGGGTTAAAAATAAAGGCAAGCCAATGATGTGATCTAAATGATAGTGACTCAGCAGAACGATATCATGACCATCTGAGACTTCTGCATATTGAAGGCCGGTGCCCCCGTCAATAAATATACGATCATGGCCAAATCTGATCTCTACGGAACTGGTATCTCCTCCAAGCTCTTTATGTGAGTCCGAGTAGTAGGGATAAGACCCCCTAGTACCCCAGAATTTCACTTCAAAATCAGTCATCATTTCGTTGTAATCTCTAGGCAAGCAGGAACCGATTTGACTTCCAAAATACGACAAATAACGCTTTTGAATATTGCATACAGCCCTTTTTTTAATGAAAGAAGCTCTGAGCGGGCTTTGTCTGTAGGGACCAGCAATCCGTTGACTGTTTTTAGTATCTTACACATCGGCGTAGACCTTAATTGTGCCAATCCACCACTAAGCCCTATAACCGCACCCGGTCCCAATCGGACTGGGCCACTCGGTGAATCGATTTCTACCAATCCCTGAGTGATAACTAATCCCTGCCCACGATCAAAATGAGTCTGCAGATCTTGATCTCTAGATATGAAGGTAGTGTTCAATTCAGTAGAGCTGGCTATCCTTAGAAGTAACGCCTGCGCGGCTGAAAATTTGTGTTCAGAACTCACTAACAGTGATTTCAACTCATATCTATCAAAGCCCCTAGATATCTCATCCACCTGAATATCAATCACGGGCTCCGTAGCTTTTAGATCGCTCGCTTCACGAGTTTTAGTCGCGTTATGAGTTGCTAATTCAAGCAATAAAGCGTTCAAGAAGGTCCTAGCGAAAGGTGAAAGACTGTCGATGGTCGCTTTGAAACTATCTGCAGGAATTTCGAGACAACATACATCTGAAGTAGCTCTGACTGAAGCGCCCCTGCAGCCTCCGGCAAGCACAGCCTGTTCTCCAAAACAGTCACTCTGATTTAGAGTCGCAATCACGGCTCCATCTTTTTCGGAGTAAACCGCCAGTGATCCTTCCTTCACCAAGTACAGATTTCGAGCGACGTCTCCCTCGACGAACAATCTATCGTCTTTGGAAAGCCAAATTTCATCTAAGCTCGGATTGGACTCAGATTTTTTTCTTTCGATCACCGCTGATAAGCCCTCTGTTTATTGTTCGAGTTCCCAATTAAGTCTCAAAGAAACAATAGATTTCTTTCGTCTTTTACACTAGAACGGCGGCAATAAATGTTTTCACTAGTGACCGTTTACTTTGCGTTCACAACCCTATCGTTGATGCGAACGCTTTAAGCTTGACAGACTAACTAATTACGCTATTTGCCGCTAAAAGTGTAATTGGTGTTCGTTGCTAAAACTCTTCCTTGAGGCCATCAGTGCAACTGGAGGTGCTAGTATTATATTGTTACGCCTCGAGAAAGTTGCGCTATCTTTCACCACGCCTCAGCAACCAAGTGCACTTGGTTGGAACTAGCATGAACCCCTCTTTTTTATAAGAAACGTCGTACGGACATTTACCTTTGATGCCGGCATATTTGCCGGTACCACCTGTCAGTACCAAGTAACCCGCTCCGCCACTATTTTCCTCTCTGATGGTTCCATCGTTACGCCGAATTATTCCGTGCCATTGATCTTGTTCTTCATCAATGTATCTGATCCGTCCTTTCAAGGCGACGTTTGTACCGGTTTTTTGAACGAACACCACGGCCTCGGCGGCGAAAGGAGCGCCGACAGGAAATAGAGGATGATCCGATTTTGTTACGTTCATACCTCCCCGATGGTAGCCCCCGATCACCTCCAATCGTTGTATGCCACCATCCGACCCCTCCTCTTTAGGACCATTCAGACGAGCGAACGAATGCCAACTGGGAAGATTGAAATGAAACTCACCCTTCTCGACATCCGATGAGTAAGCGATACTCACTGGAAGAAGAATTAAACCCACCCATTTAGAAAGCGTCTTAATAGAGTCGATAAATCGTAATATCAGCGCCATCACTTTTGCGCCACCAATAGGAAGGTAAGATCATCTCTCCTAGCCCAACCCTTCCCGTAGTCCAGAACCGTTTGTTCCAATCCATTGATGAAGTCTTCAGAACTATTTTGTTTATACTCTTCAACCCACCCTAATAGGCGACGTTTCCCGAATAGCCTACCTTTTTCACCACCTGGAATATCAGTTAACCCATCCGAAAACATTAGAATTTGATTGTCTTTAAATTCAATCAGCTGCGTTTCCGTCTTTATATTATCGGGGATTTTGTTCAGAATCTTCGTTCCTTCAATGAAATTACTTTTTCCCTGCTTATTAACCACCAGAATACTCGCATTAATCCCGGCAAACTCAAAGTTGTTTGAATCACCGTAAAATACGCAAACAGATCCATCAAATCCTTCTTGTGCCTGGGTTTCACCTGCCTTTACCAAAGTGGTAATCATTCGCAATTGCATTTCTTGCAACAGCTGTCCAGCGTTAGCTTGTTTATGATCCGCAATAGTAGAGTGAAAAGCCGTATGAGCCAAAACGGACAGAAATGAGCCCTGCACGCCATGCCCAGTGCAATCGATGACAGCTACGATCGTTCGATTTAACTCTTCCTGGACCACATAAATATCACCGCCAACAACGTCTAAGGGGAGCCATTTAGCCTGAATTGTAACGTCTCGGAATTCTAGAGTCGGTAACAAAGCCGTTTGAATTCGGGCTGCGGCGTTAATCGAACTTAATAGATCCCTTTCAGCCTCAAATCTCAAATCAAAAAGACGCTTGACTATAATTATCACTAATGACAAAGCAATAGCGGCCACTACCAGAACCGCGACCATAGATATCAATATTGAATTTCTAGAAGCTTTAGCAAGCGACTCATTTAGCTCTGAAGTGTCAGTTGAAACTTTAATCAATCCTAGCTTCGACTCACCCGAACCGTCATCAAGTATTACGCTGAATGAATTTGGTACTTCGAGGTCGAATGTTGAGATATCTCGTTCTGCCGAATTTCCAAAATCAATATCCTGCAAGCTTAATAGCACGTTCTCGGTTTTTGAAAGGAACGTCACTTCGGCACCTAAGCGTCTATCAACATTACCTAAAGCTGGAAGTCCTTCGACGTGAACCAGCAGATATGACTGAATGGGAGAGCCAACAGGAACGCCTACGGTCATGTACGGAAATTCATTTTCGAGCCAAACGAAAGTCATGGGATCATATTCAGACCCTGAGCCTCTGTTATTTAACTTGCTTATAATTTCGACGGGTGGGTTCAAGATCTGATCATTCCCCCATTCAGAAACAGTGAACCCGACATCCTCGGTAAATACTAAACTGATTCCGCGTAATGTGTATTTGTCGTTGATATTTTTCAAACGAACTTTTTCTAGTGTCTCCAGTAAAAGGATTGATCCTTCAAAACTTAGTAATTCAACAAGACCAGAATCGCCATCCTCTATGGCCTCTCGAATTTGAGTGCTGACATCGAGTAGTTCTCCTGACGCCGACTCATCACTCGCAAACTCAGTGATTACCTCTTCGTATGCCGACCATAAGTCATCTACAGTCGTAGTTAGAGGCGCATCTAT
Organism: uncultured Litorivicinus sp.; assembly: GCA_902528165.1. Lineage (GTDB taxonomy): Bacteria > Pseudomonadota > Gammaproteobacteria > Pseudomonadales > Litorivicinaceae > HIMB30. The sequence continues at coordinate 8,693 of CABZRL010000004.1, read as the reverse complement.
CTGATCTCGTTGCAGGTCCAGAGAGAACTGCTTGAAGCTTTCTGCATTGCTCAACGTAACCAATCCGGACACGCCAACCAACAAAACCGCAGCGATAGCAAAGGCTATACTGAGGGTCGTTATTGGCCTCTCGACGGAAAATAAAGTTGCAAATGCCGCTCGCATCAGCCGCCTCGTTTTAGTGAATCAGCGACCTATTATCCACAAGACCCCACTGCCTCAACTCGCTTCGGATCATCGGGGAAGAACGTTTCTCTGTATGAGCATTTTGTCTCAAAAGTTCCGTATTTCCCGGTACCCCCGAGAATCTCCATTTCACCTAATCCACCTTCTGTGAGGTTACCTCTTGTTCTACGAATTACAGTGTAGAATTCGTCACCACTGGAGTCTTTAACCTCACAACGACCAATAGAATCAACACCATCCGGTTTTTCTTCGATGAAGAACACACAGCGCTTATTTAGAACTGATCCCTCCTCAAGGATATCACTGGTTGATTGAGTCACTTCATAGGCTCCATTAATTTGACCCCCGGTCACAGTAACCTCGTTCATATCGAAGGAGATGAACGAGTTCTTGGCATCCCAAACGAATGTGTGCGGTCCCGCCATCAATACACCCGAAACGGAGAATAACAGTCCGGCCTGACAAAAAAACTTTATCACTTTCATAGATTTTCCTTTCTTTATTCCGATTGTTTGATATTGCGTTAAACGATAAAACCGTTTTGCCTGTCAACGAAAGCTCTTCATTGCTTCTTGGCTACGTATTTACAATTAAGAGGCAAACCACCTGTCCCAGTATCGTGAAAAAAAACATCATAAATACATTTCATTTTTACGTCTTTATATTTCCCCGTACCTTTGGTAAAAATCGCCATTCCGGCTCCACCCTGTTCGGTTGTACCGTCGTTCCTGCGAACAATATTGGAGAATTTATCGCCGTCTTCGTCCACCATTACTCCCCGACCTTTAAGAACCACATTGTCGCCGGTTTTCTCAATATAAATGGCTGCATTCCACTCAAAGACCGCGCCCTCGGGAAATAAGTCACTGCTGGATTCGGTTACATAAAAAGCACCAATGTTGTACCCGCCGGTAATCTCTGTGGTCACTATTTTACCTTCTTTACTTAAAACCTTCGGTCCATTTAGTCTTATCCAGTGAGGCCAGAAGGGTCCTTCAGCTTTAAACGACCCTGAAGAGACACTGTCGTTTGAGCTAACTTTGAGAGGTAACGAAGCAAGCGCCACAATCAAACAAACCTTCACTGCATACATAAACATCATTTGTGTCCTAATAACCTAGTTCGAATCCAACGGCTTCACCGGTTAACATAACAGGACCCCTTTTATTATGGCGCTGCCCCAGCAAACGGAATAGTCCGATTGTAGTTACAGTAGCCCTCAATACCTTAAAAGCTGCCAAACCCGTCTCCAATTTCGGGAAACTCCAAAATTTCTTCATTACTTCTTGGCCACGTATTTACAATTAAGAGGCAAACCACCTGTCCCAGTATCGTGAAAAAAAACGTCATAAATGCATTTCATTTTCACCTTGTTATATTTGCCCGTGCCTTCAGTAAAAATCACCCTTCCGGCTCCACCCTGCTCGGTTGTGCCGTCGTTCCTGCGAACAATATTGAAAAATTTATCTCCATCCTCGTCCACCATCATACTGCGGCCTTTGAGAACCACATTGTCACCGGTCTTCTCGATAAAAATAAGCGAATTCCATTCAAAGGCCGCGCCCTCGGGAAATAAGTCACTGCTAGATTCGGTTACATAAAAACTACCTATGTTGTATCCGCCGGTAATCTCTGTAGCCACGATTTTACCTTCTTTACTTAAAACCTTCGGTCCATTCAGCCTTACCCAATGTGGCCAGAAAGGCCCCTCGCCTTTAAACGAACCTGAAGTAACAATAGCGTCCGAGCTCGCCCTAGGCGGTAACAAGCCCATCATCAAAATCAAACAAACCTTCACTGTATGCATAAACATCATTTATGTCCTAATAACCTACTCCGAATCCAACGACGTCACCGGTTAACATCACAGGACCCCCTTAATAGCGCTGCCCCAGCAAATGGCATAGTCCGATTGTAGTTGCAGTAGCCCTCAATCCCTTTAAAACTACCAAATCCCTCACCCAAATCGAACTCACCACTAAACTCTGAGTCATCGTCGGTCTGCCCACCCGTTAACGGCCTGACTTTCAAGGTTATGTAATCTCCCGAGGCGTCGATAATTCTAGACTCGCCATCCTGCAAAAATACTGGGAACTTGTAATAAAACGTATAGAGTCTCTGCAACTCATCCGCACCCGCATGAGTACTGGCAAAATTTAGTTGCGCGTGGAAATGGTTCCCTTTCCTAAACAATTCAGAAGTCGTTTTCTGAACCATCATCGTTCCAATATGAAACCCTCCGAACACGAGATCGTGTTGGCGAGGTTGGACCACCGCGGCAAACTCAAACGATTGCTCAAATTGTTGTCTCTGATGCGCATCGGATATCTCAGAATTGCCTTGAGCGACACTCGAAATGCAAAAATATAGTGCTGACCACCGCACTAACTTGGACGAACTCATTAATTTCATTTGAACATGACTCCAAATACTTCGTTTACCTTGATTGAAACGCGATCAAGAGTTCCAACCGAGAGAATTTTTCAACTGACGATTACATTAACTTGCTATGAATTTCCAACAATTGAGCCCGCAGACACGACAACTCGTCCCTCTCAGGATTACTTAACTGTCCTCGCTCCTTGCGCAAACGCCGGGACCATAAATGAACCACAAAGGTTAAACAACATCAACAAACAAACCATTGGATCCTTTAGGGCTTCAACAACCAACCACACTTTGTTGGGACCACCATATACCCTTGCGGTTTGTAAAAAACGTCATAGGGACATTTACCCCGGATCCCTTTATACTTTCCAGTCCCACCCGTGATGACGGAAATACCATTGCCACTAGCGCCAGCCGCTTTAATCGTGCCCTGGTTGCGGCGAACTAACCCATGAATTTGATCACCATAGTTGTCGATCATTCTAAATCGTCCTTTTAGCGTCACGCTATCGCCGACCTTTTCTACATAGATAATAGCTTCGTTGGCGAACTCAGTGTTATTAGGCATTAACGAGTTCGTTGAGTTGAACGCGAAAGCTGCACCACGATGAAACTCACCAATTACCTCCATCTGTGATGTCCGTCCATTTTCGGTGACTGAGGGGCCGTTCAGCTTGTCAAACGAGTGCCACGTGGCATTAGCAAACTCAAAGGTCCCCCTATCGGTTTCTGCAAGCGCAGTCAGGGAAAATAATGATGACAGACACAAAACCATTATTTTGATTTTCATATTCTTCACTTCTCAATTAGCAACTTACGGGATTGACATTCTTCGTTCAGCTCTAATCTTAAAACCAAGCGTTAACGAAGCATTTCATCAACTTCTAATCCCAAAGACTGTTGAGAACCTTTAAGTTATTGTGGAATTCAACCAGGAGACCCCGTCCGATCATATCCTCGAGAACTGGGTTAAAGTCTGTTGACTCAGACCAATGGTGCCTGAGTCCTGCCTCATTGCGGTAAACTTCGACAAAAATGAATCGATGCCCCTCTTGAGTCGGAGAATCCATATCAATCTGGTCTTCGTATATAGACCCCGATGCCCAGAAGAAACTGATTAGCTCATTCTCACCGTGTTGGTGTGATTTGGCTTCCATGTATTGCCGATGAGCGTCGGCCAAAGCCATAAATTCGTCTAACATATTGTCGGGAACTGTCCACACAGCATTTAGGACAGTACACCCTGTTAAACCGTCAGCCATCTTTAGTTTCCTGGTACAACAACATGAGATTAGATATACTACACTTCGTGTAGAACAGACAAGGGAAACGTAAACCCACCATTATCTCGGTGGTGAAAGGCTGGCGGTACATTCTCTCATCAAGGTTCTCACAAGTCAGTGCCACTCAGTAAATTTGGCATTACTGGTAGAAAGCTTCTGATTTGATGCGAGATAAATGGTGAGCGACTCAGTTTTCAAGCCAACCCGTGCTGTGACAGCAGCACTGCTCCTTGCAACCGTTGCGATCCTAACCACCGCAACCGTCCTTATCTTTGCAATGGCGGACAGCTATGACCGGTTGAGTCTGCAGTATTTCAACGATCAACTTTCTAAGCCTCTCAAGGCAGAGATATCCGAGAAACGCCAATTGTTTGAACGTGACGTAGAACTGGTGGGTAATGCTTTTGCCGGACAAGCAGATTTGATAAAAGCCAGCACCGATTATCTAATCAATAGCAACGCTCCAGATAATTCTTCTGATTTAATCGATTCACTTGTAGCTCTAAAAAATCTTTCGAAACAACATCTAACCACTTTCAAAAAAATCGCTAACGACGATCATCAATTGGATCTTATAGCTCTGTCTTACATACCAAAAACCGATGACGCCGCTATCTTGTTTACCGAAACAATTAGTTCAACCGGCCTTGAGCCTAGCAACGAGCCAGTCATTTCTGTCCCGACCAAAATGATTCAAACAATAACCAAAAGGGAAAGAGCTGATCGATTCCTTACCCCAGTTTTTTATTGGGTGCAGTCCGAAGGACCATACGCTGGTTTACCATTTGCAACAATCACATTGCCACTAGGTCGATTTGAATTCTCTGGTTATGCATTACTACATGTCTCCGCTCTATCATTTTTAAAAAATTTAGACCATCGTTTCGATGTAGATTTAGATTTTCTTCCTCTAATCGGTGAAATTAACCTAGATCTTGGAGAAGTAAGTTTGCAAAATAGTTCGGAGGTGAGTGTATTTCAATTTAATTTTTTTGGACCTCGCGAACGAACTTTTCATTATGGCCCGAGAATCGCCAATAACGAGGTAAAACAAAAAACAATCAAGCAAGAGCAACTATCAGATATTTCTTTGGGTAGCATCCAAGCACGCGCAGATATATCCAAATTAAAAACCGAATTAAGTTCGGTAAGAAATAGTTCTCTAGGCCTGTTTGTATTTATCGATTTGATTGTAGTTATCGTGTTCGATGGACTTGTCATCGTGCTATTCGTTCGCGTGTTCAGGAGACAAATTAGGGCCGAGGAAGAACTTAAAACATCAATCAAATATACCGCTGATTTGCAGCAGAAACTATTGCCGCCAACCTCCATACCAGACATCAATATTGAGGTACTTTGGCAACCTCGCGATGAAGTCAGCGGAGATGTATACATAATTGAACATCAACTAAACAGGACTATACTTGGGATCGTTGACTGCACAGGGCACGGAGTGCCTGGAGCGTTTCTTTCTGGAATCGTAGCATCTTTGTTGGACAGAGCATTCAACGAGAATGCCTTTCAAAAACCCGGTGAAATACTTTCTCGAGCGAATCAAATTCTGAGAGAGCGACTCGATTCGGGGGGGCGCAGTCTGACTACGTTCAACGATGGTTTCGAGGGCTCTCTTTGTATTATTGATGAGTCTCGCAAGACAATTCATTTTGCGTCAGCTGGTCTCAGCCTACTCGTCCTCGATCGAGGAGGATATTGCACCGAAATCAAAGGAGACAAAAACGGTGTTGGAGGAAGAACAACTTCCAGTCATCAATTTAAAACGTTCGATATAAGCAATCATGAAGGCATATTCATCATGTTCTCAGATGGAGTAACTGACGTATCCAACCCATCGGCAAAACCAAGATTATTCGGCAAGAAACGTTTGAAAACTTTTCTCACCACTCATTCTTCCCTAACGATCGAGGATTTGATCGCACAGTTAAAGGCGGAATTAGATGTCTTTGGAAATAATGGCGGTCAACGAGATGATATTACTCTAATGGCATTCGAGATCGAAAAAAGGAGTTGATGGTGATATCGACGGTGGTTACAAATAACATAAGGTGGATGTTGGTAATGCTACTATTTGCAACGTTTAGTAGCACGCTGATGGCTCGACAACACATCACTATGATCAGCCTACCAGGAACTTCCAAGTACAGCGACCTCGTGATCGAACAGTTTAGGAGCGAAACACGTTACCCCAAACCTGCTCTCCAAGTGGTGGAAGAAGATGTTGCTTTTAAGAGCTTTTGTAAAGGAGTTGGTATCGAGCATCCCGATATCCTCATTGCGTCGAGGCGTCTCAGCTCGAAAGAGGAGCGCTCTTGTCAATTAAACAGTGTCGGCCCGACACATGAATTAAAATTTGGCTACGGAGCCTTAGTTTTAATTGTCAATAAGATAAACAATTTGTCTAATCTGACTACCCAAGACATCTCGCGCTCTATTTCTCTGTATGGTGGTGAATCTCGCAAGCGGGGCGAAAGGCTGCCGAGTCATTGGGCTGCTTTAAACAACCGACTTCCATCTACTCAAATTTCATGGATTTTTCCGCCATCCCCTTCTGAGACCGTAAATCGACTTATCGATTTACTTGCCAACGACGGCTGCGATTTGAGAACCAAATCCTTATGCAAATCACTTCGAGAAGATGGAGTAATTGTTACAAATCAGGTTTCACCGGTAGAAAATAATAAAAATAGTCCGAATGATAATACTATCATTCTCGATACGTTGGCGAATCAAGTGCTGAGCCCTCTATCAGCAACTAAACTCCTATCGATAAATTCTAGATTACCCAAGCAAAGAACGATTCAGCTTAATCATTACCCCCTGACTTTCCCCCTATATTTGTACGTAAAAGTCAGGCATCTGGAAATCATTCCCGGTTTAGTCGCATTCCTAGAGACGTGGACCAACGAAGACACTTGGGGGGATAAAGGATTTCTAAAAATCAAAGGTCTAGTACCCCTGACCAAGACCGAAAGGGATAGTCTAAGGCAAGAAATGTCAGCTGTAGCTCGATTTGCAAACTAGGGATAAATGAATAACGAAAAACAAGGTGGATAACTATGGTATCACGCAGAAATTTGCTGACCTCAGCGCTCGTCGGTGGTTCAGCTTATACATTGGGAATGGATGGTGTGACAGGTTCCGAACCCGACCTAACTTGGCGCATGGTCAGTACATATCCATCTGGCTCTGTTGATTCAAAAAACATGAACAATATTTTCGTCCCAATGATCTCTCAATTGACTAATCATAAGTTTCAAATCGACTACTACGATGCGGGAGAATTGGTCCCTCCTTTTGGGGTGTTTGATGCGGTAAAGGATGGAGAAGTAGAGTTAGGACACACCGCATCCTATTATTATTATGAACGGAACGAGGCACTTGCTCTTGACAGTATCATTCCGTTCGGCATGAACTTTAGGCAATTTCAGGCGTGGTGGCACCACGGTGATGGGAAAGCACTACTGAAAGGCCTGTTTCAAAAGTACAATCTCGTTACATTTCCAATGACGAATACCGGTGCCCAAATGGGTGGGTTTTGGCGTCAGGAAATTAACAGCTTGGCCGATATACAGGGGCTTAGGTTTAGATTAGCCGGGATGGGTGCGACTATTATCGAGAGGATAGGAGTGACGCCAAAAAAAATCCCACCGGGAGAAATTTACGAACAATTAAAAACGGGGCAAATTGACGGGGCCGAGTTTGTTGGGCCGACAGCCGATATGATACTTAACCTCCATAATGCGGCTAATTATTACTACACTCCGGGGTGGTGGGAACCGGGATGTAACGTTTCTCTGTATATCAACCGAGATAAATTTATAATGCTGCCTCCCGCGTACCAGCGGGCGCTTGAAATAGCTGCCTCATATCTCAACACCTATCAATTGGCTGAATACGATGCTGCTAACAGCAATTCACTCAAAATACTGCTCAATGAAGGGATAGAAATAAGGGAGTTTCCAGATGACATTTTGGAAGCCGCGTATGAGGCGGCACAGGAATACTATGCCGAGCTTTCCGAGCGAAATGAAGATTTTCGGACAATCTTTTCCAACTACAGTCAATTTTTGGTGGATCAGGGATTGTGGTCTGGTGTGGCTGAAGAGCGTTACAGGACATTCATGCGCTCGCTAATTTAGCGTCCGACCATATATTCAGATATCGCATTGTTTCAATTCGTGGAATTGGCGAATTCGATGAATCGGGCAATCCTTCGAATTACGAGCGTCATTTTACTTTCCGACTGCTTCGGATCAAGGCAGCCAGTTCAGAGTGCGATGTTCGCATCCTCGTGCCTGGAGAAGTGACGTAAGGCTCAATCATAGGAGCATAATCTTTACTCGGTTGATGTCACTTCGTAGACCACGTCGCCAGCGAGCCTGACGAAATACTCTCCAAATTATGTTTTAGGATCGGATTTAATGAGCGCCATTCGAACAAACCTATATCTCTTAAGATGATCGGCTTCCACTTGTCACAAACAAGCTCAGAAGCCAACTGACCGGAGCCCATAAATCTCCTCACTTTCTGTAGAGTCCGACCGTGACAGGTAGGGCTAATGAAGAAGCAATTTACTGCAGAACAAATCATCCAGACATGAGTTTGGAGGTGTAATCAAGCCGGTATCCAAACAAAATTCAGACCATACTTCGCCGGAGTTTCTGTTACGCTAACCTCGGATAGTTTGAATAAAGTGAACAAGGAGCAGCAGACCTAATCTACCAAGCGTGAGATTGCACTTACGTAATTGATTTTACTGGTGCAAGTGCCGGGACTCGAACCCGGGACCTCTCCCTTACCAAGGGAGTGCTCTACCAA
>CABZRL010000003.1:0-123022 GCA_902528165.1 uncultured Litorivicinus sp. | reverse complement strand
GCCTGTTCGGGACACCATTAGCCACCCTTAAGCACACCTAAGTGCTTCATAAGTCTACATAAAACTACTCAGACTCTGATGGTGGCAGACAATGAGATTCACTCAAATATGCGCTGTAGTCGTTAAAAGTGTAGGGCTAACTATTGCGGTCACACTGGTTGGATGTGTCGATTTAAAACAGTCCATTGAGATTGGCGATGGTGTGGCTAGCTACCAAATGGAAATGCGCATGAGTGCGGCTCTTGCTCAGTTAGATGCAGAGAATCTGGGTACTTTTTGCGAATCCAATGATGATTTACAAGTAGAAGTCTCAGGAAGCCTCAAGAGAACTGTAAAGCAATCATATGAAGGTGAAGACATAGTCTGTCGTATGCGGATCGTGGGGCCTATCCAAGAGTTTGGGAAGCAGATGACTGAGATGCCGAAAGGTGATCTAACTAAGATGCTGAACTTCCAAATGGTAGATGAAACAACACTCAGAATTGAAAGTGTTTTTGAGAGTGATAAGGACATGAACGCCACCTCAGCTGAGGAGAAAGCAATGATTGCGGCTATGATGCAAGGCAGAGTTTTGTCGTGGTCTGTCAAAGCTCCACGTATCGTTGAGAGTAACGGCGAAATTTCTGCTGATTCGACTCAAGTAAATTGGTCAGTACCAATGGCGATGGCCGTTCAATCACCGCATACGTTTACCGTAACAGTGAAAGTCGCATTACCTTGGTATCAACCAGTGCTTGATTTATTCAGCTAGTCACAAAAATTTTTTAAGTAGTTGTGTTGGGTGACTAGGTTGTAGCCATCTCCATACCCCTGCCCAACACTCTGCAGACTCCAACCACCTAACTGGTCAATCATATCCATAGGTGCTGATACAGCCCTGAGTCTGTCTATGAAGCTATGTCTAAAGCCGTGGATGACATTGCCTGAACCTGCAACTTGTTTGATCCACTTATTGAGTGCCGCAGATGCAGAGTTACTATTGCATTTGATGCCATCTGTATAGCGTGGGAAGGCATAGTCAGAACCATTCTGCTTAATACGCTGAGCCGCCCACAGAGATGCTCCAACAAGCGGTATTACTCTGTGACTGGTGGTTGTCTTTAAAGGTCTCCAAGGATGCTCACAGACGTGTACATGAGGTACATCAGCATCTAACTCCAAGTCATCCTGATGGAGTCCAACAGCTTCCGCTAGACGCATCCCTGTGTCACTGATCAGCGCAACAAGATGCTTGAGTTCATCATCCTGTTTGTAGCACTCAGCTTGTATTGTTCTGATGTCTTCAAGACTGATGGAATGACGCTTCTGTGCATCTGATGGTGGGATGTAGACACCTGCAAATGCATTCTTTATTTCTAGCCCAAGCTCATTGATAGCAAAGTTTGTCATTGCCTTAATGGATGCAAATACTCTAGCAACGCTAGATGTGCTGATTTTCTGTTCCTTGAGCAACCATTCTCTAAGTCGAGAAGCATCTGTAGTCGTGTACTTATCAAGCGTTTTCAAGCCAAGGGCAGTGACTAGATACCTGACATTGCGCCTAGCGGCTCTAAAGAACAACTCACCACGTCCAACACCCTTCAGATCAAGATACAGGTTCAGTGCATCTTCAATCGTGGGCATCCCTGCTGTGATAGACAAAGACTCATTGAGAAGGTGTGATGCAGGAACATCTAGATCTTTGATACGTAGTTTCAGCCAATAGCCTTCTAACTTGGCTAAGACAACTTTAGATGCCTGCTGAGCCTGTGCGGATGACTTGGTTCTGAGACAAAGAACGATACGTTGTTTGGAGTAATAAGACCTAACGCCAGAAGGCACTTGTTTGGAAAAATAAAAGACACCGTCTTTGCGATAAGTGCACTTAGGATTTGTATACTGCATTGTCTACCACCATCACAGTCTGAGTAGTTTTATGTAGACTTATCAGTGACTTATGCGGCCTGAAGAGGCTGTGATGGAGCGGGTAGAGGGAATCGAACCCTCATCACCAGCTTGGAAGGCTGATGATAAAAATTATTTAATTATTGATTTATATTCAATTTTTTATGAAACATTTTTAAAAATCCAATTTGGACAACCAGTGAACAACTAATTAGTTTCGCGTGTCTTGATGCTGAGGAAAAATACATAGGGTGGGGGGTTGCGGCTACCAGTAGCACTATTACTGTCACCCTACACCCCTAAATATTATTTGGGACTCCTGAGCGTAGTCTTTGCTCAACAATTTGCGCAGTCAAAGACTCCTAATAGCGTTCAATCAGATCGAGTTAATTTTTAAACCAACACATTTATTTTGGATGTAGACAGCTGTTCGCTTAAAAGCATCGATTAGTGCTGGTGATCCATAAAGTGAATCTCTTCAAAATCATCAATCGATAATACTTCTCTAAGAAGGTTTCCTTTGTCGTATTCGGAAACGCCTATTAAGGATCCTGACGAAGACCAGAAAAATGCTATCCCGTGCATTACGCCGTCAACGAAATTCGCGTATCGGACCAAGTTGAATTGTCTATCGAATCTTAGTTCGGCTCCAGATTGTGATCCTCCGTAAAACTCGGCGAAGGCCTTGGGTGTCCCATTTCTATATTTCGCTAGCGACGGTCCGTGATGTTTTTCGGTTTCGAGTTCGGCACAACCTAAGAATTCTCCTGAGTCGTACCATGAAAACATTGTACCCGTCAGGTTACTTTTCCTATCTAGCTCGCTGACAGCCTTGATTCTGCCATCTGGGTGTCGATCGAGCATGTAGCGATCTAGGCTTCCGTCGATATTGAGCTCTATTACCTCCTTGGGTATAGACGAGTTCTTAATTCTCGCTGCATTATGAATCTTCGATAAATCTGGCTCCTGACACCAATCCAAATCGACAGTTTTTAATGATAAAAATGCTTCCGAAGCCGCATATTCGAAGCGCTCGAGGTCTGTTGCGGTTCGTGAGTCTCCGTAGCTAGATTTGTATGCTGCTGACAAAAAGACCACTAAAGTTAAAGCTGTGGAAAAACGACTCATGGGCGAACTATTCTCTTTGTAATGTTCCATAGTATGCTTGATTAGGTTAATGCAAATAAAGGTTGAACGAATAATGAACTCTCCACGATTCAAAATTGATTTAAATGGGTCGTATTCTGAATGGGTTGTTCGTAATGCGGCAGCGTGGGCTTTTAGCTCGGAAAATTTGGCTGTAGAGATAGTTTCGGTCCCTGAAGGTGTTTACCTAGCCTCTGATAATGAGATTTCTGAGGAGCTAAGAGAGAGATTTTTTTGCTTTTTAAATGATTACCGTTTGCGAGAGTTGATAGACGAACAAACCGGCCATAAGAGGAAGGAAATAATGAAAAGAGCGTTACAGAATGTTTACGGGAAAGAATCGTAGCAAAGATGGTCTTGAATCCCTTCTACTTTAGGCGGCTCGAAAATGATCGAGTTTTCATCTCAAATGTCTTGGGATCTTGGGCGGTTGTTGATGAAACTGAGTTCATGGATATGGTTGCATCAACCAATGACACGGCACAGAGCGCAACTTTTAACGCACTAGGTTTTTTTTCTGAAAAAAGTTCATTTTTCGATAAGGCCGCAGAAACCTATCTAACCCGAAAATTTGCGCGCCCTTATGCTAAGCCATCCCTAATAATGGTCGTTCCTACTCTCCGCTGTGATCATAATTGTGAATATTGCCAGGTGAGCAGAGCACCTGTGGACGCCTTTGAATTTGATTTAGCACTAAACCCAGACGCTTTGGCGTGCAGTATTGATCGCATCGCTGCTCCCGAATTCAAATTAGAATTTCAAGGCGGCGAAGCTCTATTGAGAATCGATTTTGTGGTCGAGACTGTCGCTGCACTCAGGAAAATTCGCGGGCAATCATTTTCTGTGGTTATAACCAGTGCTCTAGGTCCCGATTTGCCCGAGGAATTTCTAGTATGGTGTAAAAAGGAAGGCATTGCTTTTTCTGTATCGTTTGATGGCATCCCAGAAATTCACTCAGCGCATAGAAAAAGTAACTTCTTTGATAGTTTTTCTCGTTTTTCTTCTCAACTAGAGCGGTTGAAAAGTTCTGGAATAAACGAAATTGGATATGTTCAGACTGTTACTCGCTCAACGCTACAGCTAGATCCCGATCGAATAATTGAAGCGTGTAGAAGCTTGGGAATAGAAAGATTGTTTTCTAGGCCTTTGCAGCAATATGGCTTCGCTACTCTGACCCAGAAAAAGCTTGGATACACCCGGGAGGAGTTTGTTGAGTTTTTCGATTCTTACTTTTGCTCGGTCTTACGCAACTGGAAAAAAGACAGAAGTTTCTTCGATGATGGATTCGGTATTTATTTAGCGAATCTTTTCAGAGCCAGCAATCCTAACTACGTCGATCTTATGTCGCCAGCAGCTTATGGATTGCAGGCGGTGATTATAAATTATGATGGAAATATTTTTGGCGCGGATGAGACAAGGATGTTGTTCGAGACTACTAAGAACAAAGAGTTAGTTTTGGCGACGATTTCTCCCGATGGATCGATCGTTGGTAACTTAGAGCCTCATGCAGCTTTTATTGCAGATTCTTTTTTAGAGTTTAATCCATATTGCGATACCTGTGCTTACCAGCCTTTTTGCGGAAGTGATTTGGCTCATCATCTTTCTACGCAAGGTAATGGTTTGGGATTCAAACCGGAATCAGCTTTTTGCTCCTCAACTATGGGCGTATTCGACTTGTTAGCTACAAGGTTCGCTAACGAAGAATTTGGATTGGATGAGGTTAGCGAATGGTTGACGTAATGCGCCCCGATCGAGCACTGATTTTAGATGGGACACCCTCTCCTGGCGTATATCTAATCGAAGAGAAATGCGACGACCCGAAGCTAGGATCAATTGAGAGGGTGGGTGAGGGCGTTTGGCAGATTAAGGGGTGCTCCTTTACTTCACCTGACTTGAGTAAGATCGCGTCGAGGGGTGATATTGTCACCATATCCCATTCGTCCAGATCAATCCGAACATTGCTCGTTAAAGATTCTCCGAACAATACTATCCTCGTAACAGAAGCATGCGAAAATCTGTGTGTTTTTTGCTCGCAGCCGCCGAAGGATTCTTGGCACTTTTTTGAAGAAGCAGCTGCAGCGATTCGCAATTTCCATACAAGTTGCAATGTTGGCATCACGGGAGGCGAACCAACCCTATACTGGGAAGCATTTTTGGAATTTTGCGAGGATTTTAGTCGTAACAACAAAGATAAAACGCTGCACATTTTAACTCACGGTAGAAACCTCGCAGTCGATGGTCGAGTCGATAGTCTTCAAGGCACGAGTGTTTTGAAGCAATCTGTTTGGGGAATTCCCATACATGGCTCAGATTCTGCGACTCATGACGCCGTAACGATGAGGTCCAATTCGTTTCAAGAAACGATTGATGGAGCGCTGAATTTAGCTTTTGCTGGCGCAGCAATTGAGTTTCGAATCATCGTTTGTTCTCTGAATTATAGGTCGATTCCCAAGATAGTTGAGTTGCTCGGAACTCTCTTTGCCGGCGCAAATAAGTATATAGCAGTGATGCAACTTGAGCCGATGGGTTATGCGAAAAACAGATATGAAGACCTTTTTGTTCCCCCGGATGAGCAGGAACGTTATTTAGTAGAGGCGTATAAAATATCGAGAGCAAAAAAAACTTCGCTAGTATTCTACAACTATCCACTGTGCCATCTTCCCCTTCAACTGAGGTGTGCTGCGACAAAAAGCATTTCTGATTGGAAAAATTACTTTCCTGAGGCGTGTGTTCAGTGTAAATTCACGGATGAGTGTTGCGGATTTTTCTCATCCGCGAAGGGATCCAAATTAGAGAAGCCGAGGCCCATAACATGAAGACCGTGTTCAAAAAGCTTTCAGTGTCTATCACAGCAGCATTCGCAGCATCTACTGCATACGCTGTGGAGCCGAACTCAGAATCGACTACCAACCCATCTACTATCAAAAGTATTTTCGACAAAATATCGCCGACTCAACTTATTGATAGTGAGACAGATCAGTATTTTCTTGGGCACAGCAGCCACTATTCGCATAGCTCTCATAAATCTCATTATTCTCACCGGTCCAGTTACAATCAGGCGCCGCCGATGGGGTCTGGGGAGGATATGGATGGTGGTCGTGGTCCGATTAGTAGCGATCCCTTGGGTCAGGATGCCAAGCCAACACTTACCTATGCGCCAGATGGTCCTACAAAAACAGATAGAGAGGATTTGGTGCGCCGAGTCCAGCTTCAGCTGAAATTATTAGGAAATTACGAAGGTCCGATCGATGGTGTTCTTGCAGACTCTACCAGGGCTGCTATTGATCAACTGAAGACTTCGAAGAACCTAAATACAGGTCGGTATTTGGATGCCGAAACACTCAATTTGTTGGGCGTTCCTGCTTCCTAGGCTAGAGGTCGGTGTCCATGCGAACGATCACGCGTTGGATCGTTATAGGTTTTTGCGTGAGTTGGCTTGCAGTATACGTTTTATTCCCTGTAGCTGGGGCAGCTCTCTTTTCTTTCAAATACATGGAACAAGTGGTTCGGTGTGATACTGCGATGGAATCGGCATGGTATGGGCCTTCGGATACCGCTGAAACGAGAGCCGAGACAATCCATCTATTGGATTGCCATGATTATGATAAAACGCGGAAAACTATGCTGATGCTGGGCTTGCCTGATACATATCTCAGCTGGTTAGGACTTCAGGCCCTGGAGATGTATCAACGCCCCGCAGCTGAACTCGCTGAACCCCACAAGTTTAGAGAACGATGAGAAATAAAATGAAAGGTTTATTTTGCTCTAGCATCGGGTTTTTAGTGATCTCGTCTAGTTTGGTTTTTGCATCAGACATCGACTACAAGCTTGATGCGGTTAAAGAAGTTTACGGACTCGAGTCGTGTACAAAGCCGACGAAAGGACGGAATTTTGCTTTAGGTAATTTTTTCTTTGAGTCCAACCTTTTAGCTGGTGATAACGATATCAAGTGTCGAGACTGCCATTTAGATGAAAAAGGACTAGGTGATGGGCTTCCAATAGCCGTTGGTGTCGGAGGCGAAGGGCATTCTGACTATCGTTTGGCGAACGGAACTGGAGCGTTAGTTCAGCGTAACGCGATGCCGCTTTTTGATCGGACAGAACAGGGCTATCAAACTTTTTTTTGGGACGGAAAGGTGGACCAGCGGAATGGTGAGATCTTTAGTCCGTTCGGACACAACATCGCATCTGGGTTTAATTCACCGCTTGCAGTTGCAGCGACTCTACCGTTAACAGAAAGGGACGAATTTTTAGGACAGCTTTCTATGAAAGCGTCTAATGATCTCCAGCAGGCGGTCGGAAATAAGCTTTATCAGAAGCGGTTCGATGCGCTTTCAAGTGCCCTTGCAGCAAGATTAAAAACTTCGACTGAGTTTCTCGAAATTCTCGAAAGGTCCGGATACCAAGAAAATGAAATCGACTTAGTGTTGATCGGGAATAGTATCGCGGACTTTATAGAGCATGAATTTTCTTGTCATGAAACCAAATGGAGACAGTACTTAGCTGGCAACAATGGAGCCCTAAGCTTGGAAGAGAAAGAGGGAGCAGTTCTTTTTTTCGGCAAAGCGAGATGCGCATCTTGTCACCAACCTCCACTTTTTACTGATTTTCAATTTCACGGTATTGGAGTTCCACAAGGGGACTTTGGACCGAATCCTAGGGTGCGTGATATAGGTCGAGCAAACGTTACAAATAAGACGGAAGATCTTTATAAATTTAAAACTCCACCTCTGATCAAAGTCAGCGAAACAGGCCCATACGGGCACAATGGTCGATTCGATGATCTTGAGAGCGTTGTTTTACACCATGTTAACCCGATCGAGTATTTTGTTAATAACGAACAAGCTTTGGGCAGCAAGGATAGATTTAGGCTGGCTAAATACATCGATTCTCGCAGCGATAGACTCAAGTTTATAGAGATAGCAGACGAGAAGGAAATGTCAGCTATTATTGCGTTTCTTAAAACGTTGTAGCTCCCTCTGCCGGACAAATACATTGTTGTAATATCAGCGTGCCGCTCTCAAGGCGGGTATTTGTGGCGAAGTAATTTTATCTTACGCCTACGAGGAACTAACTCGTGGTTTCGTCCTTGTACTTTATTCAATAGCGTCAAAGTTCGCTGTCAACTCGACTTAAATACTTCTCCGTTTGAGTACTCGATGCGGGATAGGCGCGAATCTGATGCTACCCCCCTGGCTATTTTGCTACTTTATTTTGTCGTTTGAACCACACCATGAGCAGTCGAGATCTTTTATGCTTAACCGATGAGTCATCAAATGGCTATATGACTCTGGAGTCCAGTCAAAGACTCTGGCGACTATTTCTATTTTGCTATCTACCGGCCAATTAGACAGAAATTGATAGAGTGTTTTGAGATCCATTCCAGTGACATCTCCCACCGAAAAGATATCAACGCCACTATAGAATTCGACATCTTCAGTATCGTTAAAGTCCGTATCTATCGACTCTATGTTCAACAAAGGTTGGGTAGTGTTACCCATGAAGTATCGGGCATCTGCTTTATTGTCTTCAGTAATTGTCAGCCCTGAAAAATACACCCAATCTTTAAGATGAGCAGACTTGCCAACTTGTACGGGGATATTTACTACCGTTTCTTCACCTCTTCTAATCATCGCTAATTGCACAGAATCTTGCTGATAGCCACGCATTGCATCGGGTAGATCACCATGTGCCTCGGGACTCCAAAGATTCCCGTTCCAACTCAGTATCTCGTCACCAAGCTCTAAAGGAAGGTTGTTGTCAAAGATGGCACCAATGCGAGGGCTTAATTTCTTATCAACTATCATTGTCTGAAAGCCAAAAATGGAGCGGGCAGGATTCTTCCCGGCCTTGATTAAGTCGATGATTGGACAGATGTCGGATGCCCTTGTAATGAATCCTATATCGCTATCGTCAAATCCAGCTGTAGTTATGCCAATAACTGCTCCCGTATCTGCTAAAAGCACAGGACCGCCTGAACTTCCCGGTTCGGTTACTAAGTCAGTGGTGTAGAAATTTCCATCAACATGAAAGTCTTTAGAGCCAGATAAGACACCAAAGCTCAGTGTGAAGTCTTGTCCCTCAGGATGACCCAAGGAAAAGACACGGTTACCTCGTTGTAATGAGTAGTCACAGTCAAAAGTTAATTCTTTGGTTGCACTTGGTATTGCTGAGGGGTCTACCTGAATGACTGCAACATCATGCTTACCGTCAAGGAAGACCTTCTTCCCCTCTGTAAATTGATTTTGATCTTCAAATTGGAGCCTGAGCGTCGAAACACCAAAGCCTGCTACGTGAGCGTTGGTGATAATTAAACCTTCAGCTTTATCAATCAGGAAACCCGTGCCTCGCCATCGGTCAGTTGCATCGTCATCATCAATAAATCCATGCTTAAGATGGGTTTTGATGAGGACAGTTGCACTAGTCGCTTCTTCAATGAACGACTGATCTGTTTGAGCGGAGACTAAGTGAGGAACAATAAGGTATGGCAGCCATATCATTAGACCGAAAATTTTTTTATCGAAGATATTTGTACAAACTTTCAACGAATTAACTCCCGATATGGACAAAAGTAAATGTACCATCAATTAAAAAGTTGTTTTCATTGGTTGTAGGTGTGTTGTGACAGATGAGTATCTAGTTCCTCACGACTCATGGGCGTCTGAATACGACGCTCTATTTGATGCGAGTTTCGGTAATGTTCTGCAGCACCTTACTGACCTCACAGTTGAAACTATTAGGTCGTTGAAGCCAACGCCAGCTGCGGTGCTAGATGTGGGTGCTGGAACTGGCAGGCTGAGCATTCCTCTTACAGAGTTAGGTTATTCGGTCACTGCAGTTGACCCGAGTAGGGCGATGCTCGATCAGCTGATTCAAAGGCTGCCGGGTAAGGTTAGTACTCATGTATCCCCGATCGAGAAATTCGCAATTGATGAGCAATTTGATGTAGCAGTGTGCGTGTTTACAGTCTCTAGTTACTGGCTGACTGAACAGCAATTTTTAGCGAGTTTGCAAGTGATCTACGATCATCTCATACCCGACGGATTCCTAATTATCGATCGAACGAATGAAGCAGCATTCGTGGATACAATAATAGAGACTGATTTCGTCCGTCGAGAAGCCAGGGTCACGGCGTTAGAGGATTCACTTTATCAATTTACTGAAGATTCTGAAGTTATTGACCACCTCGGTGCTCATGCTGTGACAGATGCGTTTGAGATTAGATACTGGACTGAAGAAGAAATGCTGCAAGCGGCTCATGCTGTTGGATTTTCTATAGTTGAGGACCTTTCAGATCGATTTGTTGGATCGGGTGCATCTTTTTATCGACTAACCAAAAATAGTTAAGGAGGGATCCATGTACGGAGCGATTATTGGTGATGTAGTGGGGTCTCCCTATGAGTTTTCACGAAATAAACGAAAAGACTTTTCACCATTGTTTCATCCGAAGGTCGGCATTACCGATGACACGATCATGACTGTCGCGGTCGCAGACTCTTTGTTATGCGTGATGAAGACCTTGGTGCCACTGGTTTCCACTTTCAAACGCAGTCCGGTTTGGCCGGCGACCGGAATGAAGTAGCGTTTATTTCTCGGTTGTCGGGAGCGAATATCGGCGTTCGATTGGATCGCAGGCTCGGTGCGCTTGGGAAGCTGTGAAACGGGGGATTTCTGCTGTTTCATGGGCTGTTTTCCGGACAACTGACGGACAACCAATGTTAGCAAAACTAGGCTCGGACAACCAGTGGACAACTAGCTTTAATTTTTCTAAGTAATTGTTTTTAAACACTTGATTGGAGCGGGTAGAGGGAATCGAACCCTCATCACCAGCTTGGAAGGCTGGGGTAATAGCCTTTATACGATACCCGCAAGGTCTTGTTCTGTCTGGCTTTCGCCAGAATCTCAGCTTTTCGTTCCTGTCGTTTTCCTGTGTTGTACCGGCATTCTACAGGTTCAAGCGATCTGAGAAGGCGCGAAGTATACCGCCACCAAAATAAATGTACAGCCCTCAGGGGGCACGCATAGGACAGGTCGGGTACCCCGGATACCGATATACGTCCTCGCTAGAATTTTTTATTTTTCCGGATTTCCAGACTTGTCTGTTGGTTAGCCTCGGAGGATAGGCGGGAGGGCTGGAAGGGTTGTCTGGGCGGGTGTATTGTTTGGTTAAGGAACGGATATGACGAGTAAGAGGTGAGCGCTAATGAGACCCTATGAGGTGGTAGTAGAGGAATGGATCAGAGAATTCTACAGCTCAATGGATTCAGGTTTTTTAAGCCCAGGAAATGACAGTGGATTGGCACCGCTAGGGGTAAAGATAATTTTCGATGGGTATGGCTATAACGAAGAAACGAACACCGAAGACGATTTGAATAGTATATCTTTTGCGGTTTTCGTCCATAAAGATTCTTTAAATGGCAGGGAGTTCCCTGAGCACGAACAAACTTTTATTGCTCTTATCCATAGGCCCGGAGACGAGGTTTGCATTCACTGCTGGTATACCGTTTCTGACGATAGGGTAGACGTTATACCCTTTGAAGATGGAGATACAAAACTTGATCATCAGTTGGTGTATGAATTGATTGATCGCCTCGATAGGAATGCTTATGACAACCGTTAGAACGGATGTGGTAGCTGGATTTTCGCCTAGATGTACTGACTCGCTGGCTGATATGCCGCGAAAATCCAAAGGGACGGCATTAGTTTGCAGGTTGAAAGGTGTATGTTTCGTCAGACGTCCGTAAAATGTGATAACCGATGAGTATGCAGATACGCTGCTTGCGTCGATGCAAATTAGGTACTTACCGAATATGAGTGACGCGGATGCCTAGTACTTAAATGGGCTAAATAATATGAGTTTTGACTGATCAAAAAGTCAGATGATGAAATAGCGATGAACGATATAAGAACTAAAATGGTCGCCTTGCTAGAGTCATGGTTAGTCGACGCAAAAAATACAGATACTCTTGCGTTCACGTTTAAGAAAGGCAGGGCCGACGGAAACTTTTTAGCGGTGGAGATCTATTTTCCTGACCCGGACTCTGATCTCAGCGGGGATCCTGAGTGGGGCATGATCCCAGCGATGAAAGCCATGAGACCAGAGACTCATTTCAATGGCGAGGACTGGGACATAGCAACCATGACCGAATCGGATATCAGCGACTTCGGCAAGATTATTAATAAGAGTGGTGCGTCCAGCTAGGGCTCTGATCGGATTTAGTATAGATGTTATTGAACAAGTTAGTTCCAATAGTAAGACCTATAGCTGGCGCGATAGCTGTTGGGCTAGTTACATTTATTGGCGTCCTG
This sequence comes from uncultured Litorivicinus sp., assembly GCA_902528165.1. Taxonomy (GTDB): domain Bacteria; phylum Pseudomonadota; class Gammaproteobacteria; order Pseudomonadales; family Litorivicinaceae; genus HIMB30. The sequence continues at coordinate 110,683 of CABZRL010000003.1, read as the reverse complement.
ATGCTCTTGCCCTCTAAGACGGATTATATTCCGTCAATCGAAAAGGCAGAATATTTTTACTGGGTCGCACTTGCTGACGCGGGAAATGTCAGCCTACTAGATAAAGGGCTTCATATTATCGATGAGCTTCTGAATTCAGGGTTCAATGATCTTAAAGTTTTAGCGATAAAGTCAGATCTTGAAGAACAGCGGGACATGGGTCATGACACTTTCGGCGGAGTTTTTCCCCTTGCGCGTTTTGCACTTAATCCTCAAATCGATTTGGGTGCACCATTTGGTATTTATGAGACAATCGATGATATCGAAGTGGTTGCTGCCACTCGCGCAACAGCATCACTTATTGATCATATCGGCCAAAACTATAAAGGGACGACCGGCTTCGACGTGCTATTCGTTCCCATGCCAGAGTTGGGTGATGCCCTAGTAAATGAAGCGCTATATCTCTTTAACCAGAATCCAAGATTTTTTGTTCATAACAAGATAGACCAACAGCGATTCCAGGATGAGGCTCTTTCGCCAGATTTAATTGAGCTTTTTTTGAATGGAGAAGTCAACTCAGAAATTATCGGATTGGCACAACAATTTTTTGACGCAAATTCGCTTGTTGTGTTCTATCTGACTCGCCAAGACTCCGCCAGTAACGCGAGTTTTTATGTGGCCAAGGCGAGCGTTTATCGCAATCGGGCCGATATCGCTGATTCAACGATCCGAAACATGGGGTTCGCCATTGATCGCACGGGAACATTTTCATCCATCATATTCGTTTTGATTGCTGGTCTACTGTTGATTGTTAGTTTCCGATTTAGCGAAATTCGAGCAATTAGGGCAGTATTCCAGATTGTCGGACTATCTGTCCTGATGTCGGTAGTAGCCTGCCTAGCTGCACCGACTTTTTTGCATGCCAGTCGCCAATTCCTCCCGGTCTTCTCTCTGGAAACGCTTGCTTTTTCATCGTTTCCAATTGCAGTCGTAATAGCTCTTGTATGGGGTATTGGGTTGGTTTTTGTGCTCTATAGCGGCTGGGAAAAAATCGCACCACTAATCTCTTCACAACCTGGAAGTTTGAATAACAAAATTGCTCTGCAATCGTTAAGTTTGGGGTCCTCCATATGGTTATTAACCGTTGGCTTGGTCTACGATCCTTCTGCGTTATCCATCCTAGTCTCATATGTGACAGTCAAATTTTTTATCATAACAACAGTCGTGTCGATGCCAAGGCGATCCGCAAGGCAGGCGCTCAAAGCCATCGCTATACCCAGTATCATTATCGATTTTGCGTTATTGAATTTTTCTGATGTTTCGTTGGTTGTATTTGTGATTGTTGCGGGCGGCGTTGCATATTGGCTTGTGGCTGTATCTAGACAATCCGTTACTGAGACTATTCAACGAATACCAGATGAACCCGATGTCTTGGCTCCCTCTAGCGAAACAATAGACAAGTACTTCGATCTTGTGTCTCATGCCGAGTCCTTCGGTAGAGGAATTCAGATTACAGTGCTTGAGAGCGCTGATGAGGACTATGCAGCGTTCGTCGCTGGTCTTCTCGCTAAAACCTGTGCGTCGCGTGGCACATTTACTAATTCAGAGTTAGTTGAATGTGGCATGTCTGAGTGGGGGTTTGTCGAAATATTGGCTGGAGAACGGCTAGATAGAGACTCGAATCATCAATCAGAAGAAGGAATTGTTTCTGAGTTAATGGGTAGTCTGCCGTTCGCGACCGTGTTGGCTCTTGGACAGTCGGATCCAGACTTGGGCCGTAAAAATATTCTGCGAGATGCTCTTGGAAAGTTTAAAGATCGTATTAGGTCCAATTCAGCTGTTTATGCGGTTCTTCATTCTTCTCAATTTGGGACGCCGTCGGTCGAGTTTCTGAAGCTGATGAAGGATTCTGCTTCTGATATGAAAGGAGCTAGGATTGTTTTTTATCTCTTTTTTAATCACTCAGACCTCGAAGCTGAAGCTGATTTTAGAGAACTAGCGGATCAGTTTAGGAAGGTTGAACAGCCCAATCGTGAGCTTAGCATGTTGTACATGCAAAGATGTTTCCCCGATATTTCGAGGGATCAACTTGAAATGACCGTAGAGACTTTGATCTCTGAGGACGGAGTCTGTGACCCGAGAGATATCCGTTCATTATCTCAGAGAATTGAGATCTTGAGACCGGAGTTCGATAACTTTCATGATCTTTTGCAGCGAGCATTTGCTGAGACAGATAGTGATCTAGTCGCGTTAGTTCGTGAGCTATGCCACGACCGATTACACCAGGAGCTTCTTCTAGCATCAAGTTTACTGATGCGTTACTGCGGAAGGATCTCGGTGAGTGCGTTGAGCCAAATTCTTGCCCGAGATGAGAGCTCAATCTTTGCTGCTACAGATGCGATTAACAAGCACTATCCAATTTTTTATGATCCGAAGTCACGCGAAATAGTTTTACGGTTTAGGTCGAAGGAACTCGAGAAAGCGATTTCGGTGGCTCTTGAACTCAAAGGTCCAATTCTTCAAAAAGAGTCTTTTCATCAATTATTAACTGCACGATGTTTATCCGTGATCGTGAGCGAGGACATGCTGGGATCTAGCGATTTCGAGGCCGTGTTGGGGGATTTGTCAATGATTCCCTGTAATGATGCTAGTCACCTTTTAAAGCCCATCATTGCATTTGCTGCGACGAAGTATATCGAGATCAAAAAAACGATATTCAAAGGGGCTTCCCAGCTCGGAGGTAAGCGAGAACCCAATAAGGAATATTTTGCTCAGATTAATCGATTGATAGTTACGATCGATGGCTTTCTTCAAATCAATCAGCTTGATCATAGTGAAGTCTATACTTTGGCGCCTGACTATCTTTTTATACAATCGATTGTACACTTAGAGCAGATTCAGATTAAGGAAGACAATGTGCCTGCGGTGGCCTCTCATCTGCAAGAGGTGATGACGTTACTTGGAATGTATCCTTTAAGTCGGCTCGTTTCTGATCAATTCTTAATCTATTTGGTGCATTCGTTATCCCATATGATTCAGGGTCTTCGCTCTAGAGGCTTATTGTTCTCGGAGATCGACATACTGCGGTCGGAGTTCAAAGCAAGGATCAGTGAGGTGTTGATGGATCAGAGAGCGACAGCGCGGCCCAATTGGGTGCGAGTTCGTTTGGAGCATATTCTTGCGATTCAGGATCGAGGAAGTCACTCAGCTGAAGAGCAATCTGGAGTTGTCAAAACATGCCGCAAGTTATTGCAGCTTGTTCCGGCATGGAGTCGCGATGCGTCAGAGCTTCTGGTGAGGAGCTTAGTTCTCAGGGATATTAGTAATATGGACTCAACGGCACATGACGCTGTTGCCTTAGCAGACGAAGCAGTCAATATACTTCGTAAATTTTCGGATTTTGAGAATATACCGGCAACTTACGGTGCTGCAGCCAGGGCTCAGTATTTTCCAGCCGTTGAAGCTGAGAAAGCCGGTGATATTGAATTAGCAACCGCATCTTATAAGCGTTTTTTAGATCGTCTGCCCCAGTGGTTGGCGTCATCTGAAGAATATCCAAGCCCAGATCAATCGCTTAACGCTAAAAATGCGTTGATGGCGAGGACATTTGAGGCAAGGGCCTACGGATTTTTAGGTAAAGCCAAAGAAATTCCAGAGGCAGATTTATTAGGTCATATTTTGCGTTTGACAGGTATGGCAGATTCTTGGGTTGAGATGGGTTACGAGCGTGAGGAAAATCTGGGGTCTCTGTTATCTGAGTTAGCTGGGATGATGGTCATTGCTGGTGTCTTGCCTGACAGTTTTAATGCAGATCGTCTGGTCACTCAGGTCGATGAATTGTTGTTAAACGCGCCAGCCTATGTCGGCGATCGCTGGAAACAAAATCTAAGACAAGATTTTCTTGAGAAATTTAATTCCTGCGACGGCTGAAAACATAAAAGTATTATGGTGGGGGAATGGCCAAGCTACGCGATCAGAGTATCCGAGCACATCATTTGAAAGTCATCGACCAGGTTAATGATGCGTTAAAGAGTTCCTCTCTTAATGGTCATTCTTACTTAGTAAGATGGTCTTCAGATCATACTATCAAGGCGAACCGCCCTCAGATAAGCCGTTTATAACTCTTAAATATTAATTTTTTATTTCACTTCCTTGAAGACGATTTACGCCGTCATGCTGCGCAAAAACTATGGCAAGTTTTGGGGCCCTCAGATTGGGGCCGTCTCTATTCCGAGGCATTGGAACCTGTGTCTTTGCTTAGCGATTGCTCGTCAAATTTACCTAAATTAATAACTTTGATCGGTTTTTTAAGAACGGCAGGCTGTTTCAGGGAGAGTTTAGAGTTTGCAGAGGATGTTGCTACCTCATTGCCGTTTGAGTCTGTGGATGAGATGGAGTGGGTATTAATTTTCCAGACTACTTACGCAAAGATACTTGCTGATACGGGTCAATTTGATCGCGCTGAAGGTTTATTGGAGCTTGTCTCAGAATCGCGGCGATCCCATTTGGGACAGATGCATAACACTACTATTGACTCATACGCTAATTTGTCAGACGTAAAGGTCTCCTTAGGGAAATACCGTGACGCCCTCAGTCTGAGGTCTGAGTGCCTGAATCTTAGTAAGAAGTCTTTTGGTGAATCAGATCCTAGAACACTCTCCGCACTTAATGCTCTCGGGATGCTTCAGCACGATCTCGGACTACGAGAGGAATCTTTGACCACATATCGGCAGGTCATTCGCAAGCGATCCATTTCTTTAGGTGATGAGCATCCGAGTGTTTGGGAGAGTAAGCAGAACCTCGCTGTTTTATTAACAGAGCTCGGTCAATTTGAAGAGGCCGCTTCTTTGTTTGAAGATGCTTTGAATCACAGTCGTCTGGTTCGAGGAGATAATGATCCGGTCACGATAGCTGTGATGAATAATCTGGCTGTGTTATTCATTGAAACCGCAGAATACTCGCGATCGAGCCCCCTGCTTATTTCTGTGGCTGACTGGCAGAAGAAACATCGTTCACCTTTACACCTAGATACGTTACTCACGGAGAACAACCTGGCGCGCAGTCTCGAAGGTGAGGGAAAACTGATAGAAGCCGAGGCTACTTATAGACAAGTTGTGCGGCAGTTGACGTCTGAATACGGCCTCGATCATCCGAAAACACCTGATGTCATCATTAATCTAGCAGGCTTTCTCGAAGATGCGGGCCAGTTGGATGATTCCATTGATTACTATCAGCTTGCGGTTGATAGTTACGCTAAAAACTTCGGTGACTACGACCATCGAACCCTGAATGCTCAGCAAATGCTGGGTGTGTGCCTTCGAGAGTCTGGTAAGCTGAGCATGGCGATTGATGTGTTGTCTCGCGCACAAAAACATTGCGAGGAAGGGAGTAATCGATCGGCCGCCGTGTCCAATGCATTGGGGTTGACTTTCCAGTATGCAAATAACTTTCGATCAGCTGGACGTGAATTTTTAAACGGTTTAAGTATTCGAGAAGAACTGGTGCATCAAGGCAAGATCCCTGTTGATCAGATTTGTCAGATTCTTCGACGGATTAAACATTTGCTTGAAATCTACCCTGATAAGCCTCTAGAGGATTTACTAAGTAAAAAACTAATGGAATGGAGTATCTGCAAAGTTGCTGACTGAGCGGTTTAAATGATGAATAAATTAGAATTTGACGACATTGATATTCAGTCACTTCCCCCGCACCTTGCCTTAGCGATACGAACCCTGTTGTCTGAGATTGAGTTGAGTGGCGAGGAGACAACCGCGGACGAGACAGTTGCTGTTATAGAAGTATTAGTCAGTTTTCTTGGGAGGCTGTGGTTATCCTTCTACATTCATTCCGGCGCACCCAATGTAGCGGTTAATCAATTCCTGTTTCAGTCACTGCGGCGGGATCCTGGTGTGGGTCAGTGGGCAGGCATTTCCCGGATAATACAAACATGTGCGACCGCTCGAGACTTGGAGATTGATTGTGAATGCTTGACCGGCTTGGACTACGGTTTCGAGGGACCGATCACACAATTAATTACGTTTCGTAATAATTTTAGTCACGGAAGCATGGAGTCAGTCTCGAGTGAGCTCCATGATATGAGACAAAAACTAGCCACCTTAGTGAAAGGACTCGATAGCTTATTTTCAGGCTCACTCTTATGGCGTGATGAAAACCATACGGTTCGTTTGGTCAATGAATCATGGGATATGGGCATTGGTGATAATATCGAGGCGGCAGATATGATCCCGTATCATATCTACGTTCGAACATCGCATGGTGATCTGGTGACAACCTACCCACTATTTGTCGTAAGGTTCTCTGGGGAAAGCTACGAACTGGATGCTAGCTCGACACATCTGACTGATTTGAACTATGAACAGATCTTTCAGTTGGATTGCCTTGCTGCTTGGTATCAGCGATATCAGCGAGAGCGTGCCGGACGCCTCGATTTCACCACTCAGGTATCTTCATTTCGAGCAAATCATCGACATTTGGTTTGGGAATCAGTCTTATCTAGGCTCGATGAGATAAATCCCCCATCCAGAATTTTGTTAAACGAGCCAGCTGGCGTCAGCGCACATTTTATCTTTAAAAATTTGTTAATTGGAGAAAAGTCAGTTGTTGGCCGCAGATTCGATGCACGCGCCATATATATCGTGGACAGGGATCATGTTTCACAGTCTGGGTTGACTTTCTGCTGTTTTCTGTTGCGGCAAATCGAAAAATTATCACGCGGAGCTTGCCAGTTCGACGAGATCCCCACGGACTGTATCCGCGAGTTAAAGGAGGGCCTCGATTACCTTCGAACCACTGGAAAGAAGATGCTTCTCGGAATCTGTGATCTCCACCACGGCGATGTCAGTTACAGAGGAGAGGTCATCACCGTTTTAGATGTTTATAATTTCCTGTCAGGTTCACCCATTACTGTAGTCGCTTCTGTACTCAAGGGGTCCGTTAAGGCACTACTTTCATATGATCATTTTTTGACGATGGAGCCGAGGAAAAGATCTTTCTCGTTAGATCATTACAGGGACTCATTAATCCTGATTCACCAAAATTATGGAGAATTCCCTACAAAGGTTTTGGCTTGTATATCTTCACTCCGTCGGCCTAGAACGTTATTCGAAATCTGCGACCTTCTAGAAGCTGATTGGAAGCACGAGGTTTTTGAGCCGGAGATCGAAAAGGCGCTTTGGCGATTGGCACCTTTTCTGGATGAATCGAGAGACATAACTACTCGCGAAAAAAAATGGGCTCCAATTTTTCACACCACGAGGCCTCAATTGGATCAGTTGATTGGAGAGACGACTCATGCTTGAGCAGTTTATTAAGGCGTTGAATCCATCTCAGTTGGCAGAACTTGAAGGCTTGCGGGTATCTGCCGAGTCCGGTAACGGCTCTCCGAAGGAGGTCAAGCAAAAATTCGTGAATCTTGTCCAACGAGTCAACGAGATGAGTGACTCACAGTTTCCCATAGGCCCTCTGGTTAAATCGTTCAATGAGTTCTTTAAGACCGGATCAACGTCATCTAGCAGGTCAGATACAGATTTAATCAGTGAGCTCCCGTACCCGCTTGGGCTGAGGTTCAAGCTTTTGTGGCAAGAAAATCAGGCAAGACAACGAGGAGAGCCCACTCCTCAGCTCGGATTTAGTATTTGCGCTTTACATAGCCTTCTACTTCGTTTTATCGCGACAGTATTTGTTCAAATCTATGTTGTCGAGACGGGAGGTAGAAATCAGAGGGTCAACATTCAAATTACTGAGGCCCTTCGGAGTCCCACCGACGGTACTTGGCTCGATCTGGCCGGGAACCTGAGCAAACCTATACGTAGTCTTGAGTCGAATTCAGTATATGAGAGATTGCTCGGTATCCTCGATGGGAAAGTTTCCGTCGATAAGAGAAATCAAAAGTTCAAGGCGGTGTCACAGGAATTAATTAATTTCAGAAACCGACTGCTCCACGGAGAGAAAATAACCCCCGACGATCTCGATATCTCACGAGACAAAATCTTCGCTTTGGTCAGGGCTTTTGAAGTGCTGTGCGACTACCGCTTGGTTGCCTTTACCGGGTCCGACACATTCACCTTGGTGGGAGAGTATCCCATCAAATTAGAAAATCCCCAGTGGTCTTGTCCTGACGATGACGGTACCTATCTGTTCGTCAGTGAATCCAAGTCCATTCCTTTGTATCCTTTACTTTCATTTCGCGATGAACTCGACGGCGAAAAGGTCTCTGAACTATTTTTCCTGAACTCGATTGGAGACTCGGTACCATCATACATCGCATTTCGTTACATGGTCTCGCACGGCCTAGATGGCCAGAAGCTGGGTACTTATGATTCTTTCCAAAAGTTTATGGCTAAAATACCAGCGCCACCTCAACCTAAAAATCCGATTATTGATTTTTCGACTTTTGCAATGGACTCAGCGCTTATGTTTGTGGGGCGAGATGAGGTGTTTTTGGAATTGAGTGAATTCCTTGAGACCAGCGACACTCCGTATGGCATCTTGAAGGCCTACGCTGGGATGGGTAAGACCGCGCTTTTGGCCAACCTATACAACCACAGAAACACGAGAAACTTACTTCCATTAAAAACAAACAAAAAAATCATCTGGGCGTTTCATTTTTGTGCGCATTTCGAGGGCCGTGATCGGCCTGAGGTTTGTTTTAGATCAATCATTGGGCAGGTAGGCCTTCAATTAAAACTCGATGCGAAAGATTATTTTGACGATGATCTATCGAAGTTCCGTGAGGAACGTCTTCCGGAGTTTTTTTATAGGGCCAGTCAAGCCCTAGCTGACGACGAACAACTTGTGGTCGTTATCGATGCCCTAGACGAGAGTGATCTTGATTCGGATGAGTCCATAGCAAAATTTCTCCCGGACTTTTTACCGCCTCGAATCCGTTTCATAGTTAGCTTTCGGGTTGATGACACGGCAGGGAACCCTGTTGTTGAAGACTCGCTTGGCCACTTGAGCGACGAGAATCAGTATCAACTTAAGAGTGCAGATCCTCTGGACGGTCTGAATCGTGAAGATGTAGTAACTTTTCTCAAGAAGCTCTCAACTGACGAGACGGTGCCTGATCAAACTACGGAGCATGTCTGGTTGACCGCGAATACATCTCAACGAGGGGCCGATCCTTTTTTCTTAAGATTTGTTGCACAATCGATCCGTGACGGTCGTTCCGATCTGCGGCGCCCTGAAACCCTCCCTGCGTCTCTCGAGGATGCATTTGATGAGATTTGGCTTCAACTACCTGACGATAATAATTTTTTATTGCAGCGTATTTTGTTGACCTTGGCCCTTATGTTCGACTTAGGTGACGACGAGTTTTTTGCAGACTACTTCAATCATCATGAGGTGTTACCCGGCAGAGTTTTGTACCCCATTGATATTGCAATGATACGAGTCCGGGCCGGAAAATTGCTCAGATACGATGGTGACAGGTACGGGTTATTCCACGACCGTTTCCGGGCGTTTTTAGTTGGAGGCGTTTGACGGGTCGCCGAGTGAAAGTTGTGTGATTTCGAGATCCGAAAGATCACCCGCATTTCGGTTTCAGTATCTGTATTTGATTAGAAATTGATCGCTTAACTTCTGCATTCAGCTGATTGAGTGTCAGCATTGACGTCAGTAGTTGTTGTTGCTCACAAATTAGACCTAGACGTTGCATGGATTTTAGGGCGGTCATGAAATATCGAGGCTCAATTTCTGACTTCGTTCGAGAAAGCTTGAAACCCGAAATAAACGATTCCAGTGACCGCTCAGGAAACCCCGATATTTGATAGATCTCCGCCTCTTCAAATAGTGGATACGGATCGCTGGGATATGTCTGCTTGTATAGTGAAGAGACCTCCAGTGCCCTGTCGATTAGTTTATCCCGCTTAAAGTCGACCAAACTGTACCGAAACAATCGTTGTTTCTCTGAGTCGCTCACGCTGCAGGACGTCCATTCGGTCAAAGCCTTTGTGTCAATTGATGTGCTGTCGGTTTCTGCGGCCAGTAACCTGGCTGTTAGAGATTCGCATTTCCTTACAGCTACAACCGATTTTCCAGGATTTGTTGTTTTATCGGGCCTACCGTTTCGCTCTACGTATTCTCTTTTAACAGCCTTTGGAGGAACAATTCTTGGTGTTTCGCTTTCTTGTTTGGGTTTCGTAGGGATCGGAGTATTCACATGAAGCTCAGAATCTTCATTATTCTCTGGGATAAGCGTCTCGTAGCCACCGGTGATTAACCACCAAAGGCAGAGCGGTAAGATGATGTACCGAAATAAACCTGACATGACATTCCCAACGATTAATGATGGAATCATAAAGGGTTTCTGTGGTTAATTTAAAATTGTTCATAAAATGAATGAGGTAGGTCAGTGATAAAAAGACTAGGAAGTTACGGTGAGTGGACCTACAAGGGGGCGTGGGTCCTAGAGATTACGGCTGCGATTGTGGGCTTAAGCATCGCAGGACTTCTTTTGTACCAAAGCCTGCAACAGGGCGGTTGGGACGCGGTGATCAATATGATCCCGTTCATCGGCGCGTCAGTAATGGTGGCGTTCGCGGAGTTGACAAAGATTCCGCTTGCAACACTGCTATTTACCGTTAGGTTAGGGTGGAAACCATTTGTCTTCGTCGCTTTGCTTGGAATGGCATTCATTACATTCGAATCGGTTTTCCAAGGATTGGAGCAATCGATCACCATCCGCCAACTCGATTATCAAGACGTGGTTGATGATCTCAAGAAAGTCCAGTCTGATATCGCGCTAATTGAGTCTGGAGATACCTTAGACCGTCTGTTATCAGATAAGGGAAAACTTGAGTCCAGTATCGGGGGCCTTGAGGCTCGTCTCGCTGCGATAGAGGAGCAACGCAAGAACCGAAAATCGAATGTTTTGATGAATCAATTACCCAACGGATTGGCGGCAGAGCTTGCCAATTTGCAGACAGAGAACCAGCGCACCCAGTCTCTACTCGAGACTGCGACAGATGAATTCGAGGCATGGAAGGCAGAAAGGCAAGGGCGGTACGATGATCAAAAAAGAAGTTGGGAAGAGCAGATAAAGACGTATGTCTCTCAGGGCATGAGAGCCGAAGCGAAGGCGATACAAAAAAAGCTAGATAGCTTCGCTCATCCGCGAACAAAGCCTGACTGGAAGAACAAGGATGCGGAGTATTCGAAGTTAGAGTCTGAATCAAGAAGCATCATTCAAAAAACTGAGTCAAGGATTGACGATATTCTTAAAAGCGCAAGAACCGATCCGGCCGTGGTTTCAAAACTTGACGAGGTTGATGCCGAGGCAGAGGTAAATCGGAGACAAATCGAAGATCAGATTGGTAAGGCTCAGACCCAACTCCTGAAAATTCAGGATGATGAAAACAGGGCGCTTACAACGAGTTTGGCCGATAATGAGAGGCTCTCGGCACTCCGACAAAAGGAGGCCGAATTGGAGAGCCAGAGACGACGGAAGGCTCAATTGGATCAAATACGGAGATTAGCAGCGTCAGGATTTTTCTCCGATGGTGAGGACATCAAAGCTGAAGACGTCACTGACGCCGCTGCAAAAAAGGTCGGTGTAATTTGGGCCGGTTCACTAGCTGTTTTGGCTGCTTTGGTTGGACCGCTCACGGCGATAGTCGCGTTGGCCCTCCAGAGCATCGACGACCATGAGAGGAGGAAAACTCAGAACGCACTGGGTAAGCCAGTCCGTTCCCGCGGCGTGCTTCATAAGTTGTTCTACTCGCTTCGCTCGCTTGTGGTCAATTGGCGCAGGAAAAGAGTAGAAACACGTATACAAGAACGCGAGATTCAGGTACCTCAGTACGTCTATGTTCCGGTCCCGATGGATAATCCTCAAGAACTGTTGGATTTTCTCGATAATGAGCTGCCGGATGAGGTCAAAGCAGAGGTGGAGGGCAGAGTCTTGGGTCTTCAGACGCTGGTCGACGAACCCGCGGTCTCTGATAATGCTTCGATTGAACAGGAAGTAGCCGATCCTGAAGCAGAGATGCCGTCTAGCGAGGCCCTATCCGACATCGGGTCTTCATCTAACGACCAGGTCGACGAAGCTAACCCTGACGACTCGGCCGAGAAAAAGTAATGGTTAGGAAGGAGAGATTCTTTGGTACGCGCGTTAACCCAAACCGGGTGTATCACAACACGACGTTCCTTGACGCCGCTCTAAGGGTCGCCCAGAGCAAGAACTTCCCTGACCCGGGTACTATGGCGAACCGTCATGACGAACGGTTGCAAAGACCCCAGATTAACGACGTGGATCCGGTAATTGATAATTCGAATAAGATCCAAGGTGTCAGCCCGCTTCAACTAGAGATAAGTAATAACCGCCTTGCCGTGAGTCTCGGGTATGAACGATATGTCGGTCGCGGTAGCGGCCTGTCGGAGTCTACCGAGTACATTGAGGTAATCCCACGGGGTACAAAACTGCCTTGCGAGGGTAAGGATATCTTCGAGACCAGTGAAGATAACCAGTCCATTATTGAGCAGAATATTTTTCTCTCTAACTCAAGCTCGAATAACTTAAAGGATGCTGATTATTTAGGTGTCATTCAGATTACTGACATCGAACCCGCGCCTGCTGGCGAGAAGCGCTTCCAGACAATTTTTTCAGTGAATGAGAAGGGTTTGCTCACTATACAAACCAATCAACTAGGATCTAAAGTACTGCATTCAGTCGAGTTTAACTTGTCTCAACCCTACAAATTTGATGCGACCGTAGGGCGTTGGCGCGATAAAGAGGGTCGCTTTACTCGGCCCCCTGAGGAGCTTAAGAACCGTCTCTCCGATGGAGAGTTTGAGGCAAAAATGGAGGCAGTGGAGAGCCGGCATACCCCCCGAAAGGAAGAGTGGATGCCGTTGCGCGAGACTGGATTGGCGTTGAATCTGAATACGTCCGGCGCACTAACCTTACTCATCATCATCTATGGTGTTGCGATTTTAGGGATAGCTGGCGCGCTAGTTTATACGTTAATTGACACAGGTATTTAAAACTTATTGACGTCGTCCTCTTGGGTTTGAGTGTTGTGAAAGGCGCGCCTCAGAAGAACCGCCGCCATTATCGCGGCCACTCCGGTGATCGCTAGTAGGTAGTACCATCGCGTGTAAGCCGAACACAGCCCTTCAGGGTTGTCGGCGCATCCGGCCAGCCCGGCTGCGGTGAAGGCACACCCAATACCTAGCGGGAGGAAAAACGTCATGCTGCCATCTATGGTCATCTCGAGAATGACGAATAGAAGCCCCAAAGCCAGCCAAATCTCGGGATCAAAAATTAATGTAGCCATGTTCTGGTTTACCTTTCACTTAGTCCAACGCTTGATCATCAGAGGAATTCTCAGGATCCTTTATCGGCGGTTCTTTTTGAACTTGGTTTTCGATTTCAACATTGCTGTCAGGCTTCGTGGAAGAAGCACTGCCTCTGTCTCGCAAATACTCCAAGACGGTCTCAATAGTCCCCAAAGACTCTGTGATATTTGTAGGCAAGATAACTGATTTGGTTGATTCTGAGGACCCAATATCTGACATCGCCTTGACCTGCTTGATCGCGACATCATAGTCGATCGTTGCTTTACCGTGCTCTGCGATTACCTGAGCAATGGTGGCGAGTTCGTAGGAGCGAGCTTCACTCGTAATCTTAAGCGCCTCGGCTTGTTTGGTTGCTTTGTACAGCTCGCCATCGGCCGCCTTCATGACTACACGTTTATCCATTTCCGCTGTGTATTGTTGTGTCATCGCCTGATCAATATTGTCAGGATATTGGACCTCAAGGATCGCAAAACTGGTCACAGCGACCCCGAGATCCGTGGCGTTTCTCTGAAGCTCTTCGGAGATTTCAGTTTTGAGGGCGTCTCGGCTACTGTTTAACGCCTCAAGCTCCATCTTTCCCACCGCTGATCTGAGATAGTCGCCGCCTTGGGTAAGAAGTTGATCCCCAACGGACTGGTCCCGGTAGTATGCATGTGCTGGATCGGTCACACGCCAAACGATCGCACACGCTATCGATACCGGAGAACCGTCTGCTGTGTAGGCCTCACTAGTAAATGGGATCCTCTGTTGGCGCATATCCATCCTGTGGCTAACTTTTTCGATGAAGGGTATTAACAGGTTGAGCCCCGGTTCGAGGGTTTTTGTGTATTTGCCAAACCGTTCAACGAGGGCGTTTTCACCCTGCCGGATTACCTTGATCGCGAGAAACAGGTTAACTAGTAGAAATGCGGTAAAGATTATCGCAAGGATTACGCTTACATTTAGATCTGGCATCGATTGTCTCCTATGGCGACGGCCGACTTGGTTCGATTGGGGCTACCGGTCCACCGTAGGCATGATGCGCCCCAGTGAATTCGTTCCAGAGGCCGATCAGAAAACCGACGACGGCTAGCCCGGTATGGACTAACACGTTTGGATCCCCGGCGGTTTCCATAATGGAAAAGCCAAGTTCCAACCAATCTAGGCAAACGTCGACAATCCACCCCGTGACGATTAAACCTAATGCCCATAATAGACCGTACAATGACCCCCGCAGTAATTTGCTAAACAGATTTCGGCCAATATAGAAAACGATGGCGGAAAAGGCTGTAATCAGGGCCCCTACCCACCAAGGTATCTCGTCCTGCTTGAAGAACCAAAACCCTCCCCCGAGTGCTAATCCCGCAAAAATAGCAATACCGCTGAGAGACTCTTCCTCCGCCACCTCGTGGTATGCGTTTTGTTCTTCGATACTCATTCCGTTCCAGGCATCCACATCCGCATAGTATTGTTGGAGCGCGTTCTGGTAGTTGGCGTATTCAATTTCGTAGTCGGCCATTGCTTCTTGGTAGTGTGCGTCGCAGAAGGTCCTGCCCGACGCGACGTATGTTTGACAACGGGAGCATGTGTTTGTCATTTCTCTGGTACTCATGTCGGTTAGTTTTAATTTATGCCATAAGACCCTATGAATTGTTGTAATCTAAGTTTGTAAAATGAACAAGTCCCTGGGTAATTTTTATGGTCAAAGGTTTTTTGATGATTGTAGTCGTTTTATTGGGATTATCGGTCTCCATGAACTACCTACATCTGAATTACTTCGGATTGTGCCCACCTCAGCGTTTGCTGTTCCAGAAAAACGCCGAGGGGTTACTTGAACCTTTATCGTTCCTGACCGAGGAACAAAATCTCGGCACCGAGGTTCGTGATTTAGTTTTTCGAATGAATGATCGGATATGTTCAACGATCGGTCTGGAGCGCTGGTGACTTTCTCCCATTTTCGCGCCCAGGCCTTGATCGCATTGCTGTGCATGGGTCTGGTCGGATGTACATCCAAATTTGATCAAGGTTATCAAGCCCTTGAAAGTGAGCGGTACGGTGAGGCTCTTCCAATTTTTACAGAACTGGCGGCGCAGTATGGGCAGTCCAGCGCTAAAAATAACCTCGGTTACATGTATGAAAATGGGTTTGGCGTCCGAAGAAATTTGCCAGAGGCCGTCCGATGGTATGAGTTGGCAGTGGCGGAAGATAGCAAACTTGCCGTGGCGCACACGAATCTCGGCGTCATGCTTCTCTACGGTCGCGGGACAAGCCAAGATACAGCCCGTGCAACAAAGCTTTTTCGAGTAGCAGCTGATCTAGGCGACGCAAGGGCGCAATATTTTCTTGGTGCGGCATACGAGAAAGGGCTCGGGGTAAGCTTAAATTCTGCCGAGGCTATTCGGTTGTATAAGCTGTCCGCAGATCAGGGTAATGAGTTGGCCGCTGAACGCTTAAGCGCAATAAATAGCCAAGAATTCCGACAGCGAATACAAAAAATAACCAAAGTGAGGAGCGAGATAGGTCGCCTGGACAGGAGGGCTGAATACTCTGGTTCCTATGACTACTCACATGGCTGCGATCGATCCGAGGGTTTCCAGTGTGAGCGACGGTTTTCTAGTCGATCATTTTTAGGTCGCTCTGGAGGAAGCCTCGTGGGGTACTACGAGATTGAGAATCCGGACAGTTCAATATCCCACGGAATTTACATGTTCCCGAATACGACTGCTCCGAAAAATCGGCTGGCAGGGAAATGGGAGGACGAGTTCGGACAAGGGAAAATTGAACTGGTCTCATCCGATAACTGGATGAGTTTTGAGGGACGTTGGTTTGTCCGAGAGAACAACGGTAGCTATACTGAGAAGGGCTCATGGAGCGGTAGGCTAGAGAAAAAACAAACCCTTGTCTCACTCTTTGAATCTCAACAGAACACTCAACCCGCCGATAAAGATCTGGCCAAGCTTCAGCAAGGATTTCTTTCATCCTTAGAGGCCCAACTTGCGGCGGCTTCCGAGGATGCGACCCTCAAGGCAGACACAACGCCACCAATGGTCTCGGTACAATTTAACGAGGGGTCGAGCGTCCGTGGTGTGTTACGAGGCCAGGTTAGCGATCAGTCAGGTATCGCTGAGTTTCGTATAGACGGGAGACCGGTAGATTTAAGTGCGTCCGGCGAGTTTGAGTACTTCACCTACGTGCCGCCATCAGGCAAAGAGGTGGTAATCGAGGCTGTCGATTATGCTGGCTTGGCGGCGACTAAGAAAGTCAGAATGAAGCGCTTGGTGCAAGAGCCTCGCAGAGAGCGTCTCGCGTCGGTTAATCCGCTTGTGGGGCCTAGACACCAAGCGTCTCCTAATCGGGCAGCGCTCATTATTGGTTTAGAATATTATGAGGCCTCGCCACCAGCAAAGTTCGCCTCGAAAGACGCAGAGACTTTCGCGGACTTCGCGCGAGAGAAGCTAGGTGTTCCGGCTGACAACATAAAGATCCTCACTAACGCCAACGCGTCGGAGCGAGAAATTCTTAGGTCGCTCAAAGGCTGGCTGCCCACCATTATTAGGCCAAGAGAGACCGATCTTTACGTGTTTTACGCGGGCCACGGTATGCCAGCCGCAGACGGTTCCTCGGCCTACATCGTCCCCTATGATGGGGACGTGATGCTCCTCGATGATACGGCGATCAGTCGTGACAGGTTCTTTAAGGAGATCGACGCATGGAGCCCACGCTCGGCCACGTTTTTCTTTGATAGTTGCTTCTCTGGGGCGACCCGTAGCGAGGAGCTGTTAGTGGCCGCTCGTCCCCTGGGGATTAAGGTTCAAGACGACGAAGTGCCCGACAATTTTCTAGTTTTTAATGCGGGTGAATCGGATCAGATAGCTGGGGTGATCGATGAGGTGCGCCATGGTCGTTTTTCATACTTTCTGTTTAAGGGCCTTGAGGGCGCCGCAGACGTTAACCAAGATAGAAGAATATCAGCCGAGGAGCTGCACTCGTATGTCCGCGAAAAGGTAACCAGATTTTCGGCAGGCTCCCAGACCCCCGAGATGATGGGTGATACGTCTGGCTGGGTAATCAACTAACTACCTTCGACTAACTCGTGTTTTTCCAGGAGTTGTTGTCTGTTTGGCGGCCTCCTTTCTTGTTCTTTGTATTCAATGCGCAAAACCGGTGCTAGTCTGCTTGGTGTTTTAGACTCAAACGCGTGTGTTCGACCGAGAAACATACATGAAAGGCCGTCAGTTGTGCTCGCTAACACACGATTACGGAGACCGTCATGATCATAGAAATGAGTGGTAAAGGTATCATTTGCGACGTTTTTTATGTCGCAGCCACCGAATTTGACCGGATAGTCAGTGAGTACGGCGAGACTGGGATCGAGTCGAAAATCAGGGAGAATTGTGATGAGTCTATCTCAGTCTCCCGTGGGTTCTTCTTTGACGGCGTCTATAATTACCCGATTAAACTGAAATTCCCAAATCACGAGATTTCGATTGACTGCGCCGAACGAACCCAGGCAGAGGTTGAAGAATCGTGGCGAAAAGCTTTACCCGAAACTCATCCGTTTGCTGAGGCGGATTATTGGTACGAGACGCTCGTTATCCATTCCGATTTGACTTTCCCTGATCCAACTGAGGATCAGGTGGCCATCGTCGCTTACGTAGAGTTTGAAGACGGTGTCTCAGAGACCGAAGTTGAATATTCTCTTGGCCAGTTACCCGACGATTTCCGTATCAAATGTTTCGACGTTGATGCCTATGGATTAGTCGGTGAGATAACGTATGGTGAAGCGGTCGTCGGAACTGAAGAGTACGGATACGCCGAGAGCGCCATCATGGGATTCTTGATCGATGGCAAAGAGACAGAGGTCGCGTCTCCTTCATTTAGCGAATTTCGAGCCCGTGAGTGGCTGTACAGATACGACCCAGAAACGGGCAAGCACTCGATGGACTTCTTTGGCAGCAAGGGATTTGTCTGGCGCGACGGAGGGAGTAAGTCTGGTCTCGTAATTTCACACTCCAATACGATTATCTGCGATGACACGAATATCCGTGCTGTCGTTGCCGAAGAAATCGAAACCGAGGGCGAATCAGCGAACTTGAATCATCTCGATGTTTCTGGCGTCACTGACCTTAGTGGCCTGTTTAGTGATTCACAATTTAACGGTGACATCTCAGGGTGGGACGTCTCGAACGTGATTGATATGAACCATCTATTTGACGGGACACCGTTTGATGGTGATATTTCTCGATGGGACGTCTCGAGTGTGACGGATATGAGCAACATGTTTTGGGCGTCTCAATTTAACGGGGACATATCAGGCTGGGATGTATCGGCCGTGACCAACATGCACCACATGTTCGTGGACTCTGTATTTAACGGCGACATCTCTGGCTGGGATGTATCAAATGTCCGAGACATGAGTTACATGTTCAACTGCCGCTTTGAGCGGTTCGACGGTGACCTTTCTCGGTGGGACGTCTCAAACGTACGGGACATGACCGAGATGTTTGCTGGTGCGAGTTTTGAGGGTGACCTATCGTCCTGGTTGGTTTCGCCAGACTGTAATACCGAGGACATGTTTGATGATTCGTTCCCCGAAGTTCTCAAACCCAAAGTAGCCGCGCCATTGGAAACCTTGTCGGTGGACAGTATCCCGGTCGACTATGACCTAGACCCAAAAATGTTGCGGGCCATTACCGATTACCTGAACAAACAGGATCTCGACTGGATAAAAAGTAATGAGGGGATCGTCAGAAAGCTTTTAGTCTCTCACTCACACCTTCGCGACCTTCTGGCAGAGGGTCCGCTCGAATTAGAGGTCCCGGAGTTCAGCCTTGAGAGTGTCGACCGGGATACCTGTGTGTTGCTGTCGATGTTTTTTGAAGCCTACGGGGTCAGTGGCTACGATCCAGATCGGCTCGACGACGCTGCACTTGGTGGAATCACTGAATTAAGGACACTTGCCCTCGGACACGAGAGCCTATTTCAATCCGTCCACAAGTCATTCTGCCTACATTTCGACGTTTTATCTGAGGTATCGTTGGGCGGACCCCCCAGCTTCTCTGAGATGGACGACCCGAATCTCATAGAAGCCAAGATTTTTGTCGATGAAGTTTTGAGCGACCCTGACGCGTCCTTCAATCAGCGATGACAGTTCTCCCACCGGTCCTTTATTCGATACCGAGAGACTGTAAACGTTTAGTCTTGGGGTTTCAGGTATGGTTGACGTGGTCTGGTCAAGGCATCGCTGTCTTGGTCCTCGCGGAATGTTTAGATAGAAAATGGCGAAGTACCGGAAGAAGTCACAGATAGCAGGACATAGACGCCTGACGACTCGTATTGATGCACCAACAACTACGCCATCTGTTTTTGGCCGTCATTCCTATGTGACGCGCTGGACCGTCTCTCATCTCCTCGCCGTCGGTGACAAGGCTGTTGCATCTAATCTTCTGCTGAGCCTCAGGTACTTGTCGGATCTGGTGGATCTGAGCGACAACTTCGTTGTGATCGAGTACTGGAATCAGCTTGGAAGCGCTACCTGGGATCAGCTGTATTTGAGGTCTCTCAACCTGCCTTATGGAAGTCGACAGACTTTTCCATCAGACCGCCTAGTCTTAGTGGGCCTATTGGTAGATGCAGAGCGATGGACCTCCGCAGCGCCGTTAGCCAGACAGTGCTTTGAGTTGCTTGTGGAGCAGTATGGTCGGTTCCATGAAGATACGTGTGTCGCAGCCACTCGGTACTCTAATATCACGCAGCAGCAGGATGACCTCGAAACCGCGTTAGCGATCCTCCTGGAGGAGCTGGGGAATTCCAGAGATACATTCGGGACTCGGTCCGAGGAGGTATCAACCGATCTTAACAACCTAGGTACCTTGTATACCGACATGGGGCGGTTTCCTGACGCAGTCGAGTGCCTAGAGGAGGCGCTCGATATCAGAGAAGAGATTTTCGGCACCTGCCACGAGCGCACTGCCACCAGTCAGAACAACCTGGGGCTGGTATTGAATGAACTTGAAGACTATGTGGGGGCAGAAAAAATCCTCCGGCTGGCGCTGGAGTCCCGCCTGCAGCTATTCGGAGAGCGATCCGTATACACCTCGACAACACAAAACAACCTAGCGATTTGTCTGACCGGGATCGGATCCGACAAGCATCAAGAGGAGATCGGCGATCTTCGTTTAACTTGTTACGAGACGCGGAGAGATATCCTGGGGCCCGGTCACCCACGGACACTCACCGCAATGTTAGGGCTGGCGAGGCACAAAAGTGCGGTCGGCGAGATTAATGAGGCTATCGAGATTTCGGATCAGGTCCTGGTACTCCGCCGACAGCATTATGGGGAGCACTCGGGTGCCTACGCTTCGGCCTTATCAATTCACGCCGGCCTGTTGATTGAGGCCGATAAAACTTCGGAGGGCGGAAAACTACTCCGGAAATCAGTGGAGCTCAGTAACGAGATTCTCGGTGAGCATCACCCCGATACCCTCACGCGGCTTGCGAGGTTGGCTTTCCTGTTGCTGGAAAACAATGAGGTAGACGAGGGGTTGGAGTATTTGAGGGACGTCTACGACGCGAGGGGAAAAAAGCTGGGTCAGGCAAGCCCTGCAACGATTCGAGCGGGGAATAACTATGCCCAGGCTCTCATCGAAAACGATCGGACAGGCGATGGCATTGACCAACTGCGACGACTACTTCGAGTCTCATCTCGATCCTTCGGGTGGCTTGATTCGAAGACTCAGATCGTGGCTTACAATCTTGTTTCTGCCCTCGAAGACCATGACCGCTATGGCGAGGCCATCAAAGTTCAGCTGAAGCTGGTTGCGAGTTATGAGACTGATCCCGAGGACTCTGCTGATGATTTGGCGAACGCGTACGAGGATCTGGCCCGACTCTATGCGAATTCTGACCAGCTCAAACGATCGAGGCGAGCCTATGAGCAGGCGATCAAATTGTTTGAGGAGATATATGGAAGCTCTGATGAGGATGTACTCCGGTGTAAGCAGAGCCTAGGGGTGCTATATCGAAACCATGGCAGGCCCAAGGATGGTATTGGACTGCTCGAGGATGTTGTCTCGGCCTATCGCGAGCAACAGGAACCCAGTGATCTGGCATCGGCGCTGATGGCGTTAGGGAGCAACGTTTACTTGGCCGGCGATCGGATGGCTGGTTTTAAGCTCCTTGAGGAGAGCTTGGGGATTCGGAGAGGCCTTTGTCGAGACGAGAACGAGTGTGGTGGCTATGTAGCGACCTTGGAACGTCTGGTGGAGTTTTACGAGGAATCAAACATGGGAGCCATGGCTGAGACCCTGAGGAAAGAAAGAGAAAGCCTAAATTAGAGGGAAGATCTAAAGACAATGAGGACATCAAAACCTGCCTCTAGGTTTTGGTAACCTCGCTTTCTTTTTGGTTATTGGACCCTAAAACCTGTTTGCCGAAGTAGATAAGGATAACCACCCCGGCGGTGATCCACGCGAGCCCGCTACCCAGCTGAATTAACAGTATCGGGTTATACAGGAGTGCCGTTATTGAAAGGGCTACTTTCTGATGACCTTCGATCTGTCGCCAAGAAGCTACCAACGGGAAGCATGCCGCCAAGAACACGAATACCCTGACCATGAGATGGGTTTCGTGGGACCCAGAAAATAACGTCGCAGCCAATGACAGCACTGCGCCGATAGTCACGGGTATAAATAGTCTCCTCATGGCGCACGATCCATTGAAGTCTGATACAACCAACCAGGATCAGGATATCAAATCAAATACTGGAAGGGTCCTTTTGCCGGGTGATGTTGATAATCCTTGTTAGATAGGTACTGTTTTTCTAGCGTCATTGTTGCGTCAGCAACGGGCGCTGTTTGTTTACCGGTGAGTCGGGTGGATGCAAAAGATTCGAGACAAAACAATCAGGGGTTATCACAACGATTTCGCTGAGATCATTGAGTCTAGCGTCGAGCAAAATAAGCACCGAAATTTGGTGAACTACCAGGTTTTGTTTTCGATCGACCACCTGCTCTGTAACGGGCTCGAGGAGAAGGCCAGGGGCAAATTATTAGACTTCGAGTTTTGGGCAAATTTGGAGTCCAGAAATAAACCCGCCCGAGAGATCCAGAACTATCTAATTCACATTGGGCAGGCCTTGGAGACAGAATCGATCCCTGAGGCAATCGACAGCTATTCGTCTCTCTCGAGTGACGGGGAAACCCAGATCAATGTGCTCGGGTGGGTCGGCTTAATTTTGGATCAATCGTCCCTCTATGATCTGGCGCTCGAAGTATTCCAAAGCGCTGAAAGGCTCCTGATTCCAGAGCGTTCCGCATACTCGCCGGCGACGCTGAGGTTCTATAAACACTGGATTCGGACCCTGACAACCACGGGGACTTACGAATCGGCTCTCGAGTTAGTCCGACCAATATTGAAACACCTGGGCACGATGTACGGTGAGGATAGTGACCCGTATCTGCGGGCCTTGTCAGATTACGCGAACATCCTCACAAGACAGGGGGACAGTGATAAAACGGAAGCCGAGCGCATCTACAGCCGCCTGATAGATATCAATCAACAACGCGGTAACACAGACGCTGTATTATCGGCCCAGGGGTTGTTACTCAACCTCCTCATCGGTGAGGACCGATTGGAGGAGGCGGAGCAGTTGCTCAATCATCATATCAAGTCGATGCAAGAGCACGAATTTTCACTTGAATCAATTTACAGGGCTGAGTCGAAGCTCGGCCTCATATATTCGCAGACCGGCCGCAGTATTGACGCTGAACGGGTCCTGGGTCGCCTTTATCAGAACCAGGTCGATCTGCAGGGCGAGATGCACGAAGACACCGTCGCCACCGCGACCAAGTTGACCGCCGTTTATACCGATCTAGAGAACCACCAAGAGGCCCAGCGTTTCGGTCTTATCGCCGTCAATGGATACACGGCGCTCTTTGGAGGAGATCACTACGACACCGCTGTCGCTGTCGCTAACCTGGCCTACGCCCATGAGGCCGCCGGCGACTCCGATCTTGCGTTGAAGTACCTCGACTCATCGACAGACTTGTTTCGCCGTCTCGGGTACCCGAGGTATGCCGCGACAAACCTGAACAAGGCAGGGAATATTTTTCACGGACAGGGCGATTACTCG
This sequence comes from uncultured Litorivicinus sp., assembly GCA_902528165.1. GTDB lineage: Bacteria > Pseudomonadota > Gammaproteobacteria > Pseudomonadales > Litorivicinaceae > HIMB30. The sequence continues at coordinate 87,276 of CABZRL010000003.1, read as the reverse complement.
TTGGCCAAGGAGAGGTTTGAGTCTGCGGTTGAGTTATGTGAGTCGGTGTATGGTGTCGAGCACTCCGAAACGATGATCAATAAATATTGCCTAGGCCGCAGCTTGCGTTTCTTGGAGGAGTTTGAGGAGGCCATTAATGTGTTGGAGAGAGTCTTGATTTGGGAGCAGCAAAATTACGAAGAGCAGGATCTGATACTGACGAGATTTTTCTTGGCTGAAAGCTACAAAGCGGTTAAACGCTACGAGGATTCATATCCTCTCTACGATGCTGTGCTTCAGTGGGAGCTCAAGTTTTGTTCTCTTGAGGACGTACAATACACCGCTCAATCAATGCTGTCTGTCGTCCGCTCAATGGGCTTGGAGGATGTTGAGGCTGAATTGGGAGCTCTGATCAATCAGTAGGCGTAATGGAAGCTGTCAACGTGTAGTCAATTGGTCTGACAACCGCTAGGGTTAGTATTTCAAGCCACCTAATACGGAGCTGACTCATGACTAACTGGCGCGAAACCCAGTCTTCAACGCAAGCATTCGATAAGCTTTATCATCACCTCTCTACTGGAGTTTCAGCTAGTCCCCCCTCAGTTCTTAGTGAAACTCGAGAAGGTAATCATGATTTTATATCCCGACGTCGTCGGTAAAATTGCAGAGAATGAAGGGGACATCGGTGACGATGGGATGCTCTGTATTCAGCCACCTCTTGGTGTCTATCAGGACTATTTAACCGATACTGAGATGGATCAATTCGTGACCGACCTTAGAAATGTCATCTTCATAGTGTTAAGTCAAAATAATGTTGAACAAAAACAAAATGAGGATCTGGCTCGGGAAGCGGAGATGTTACGGGAAGAGTTATAAATGAATCCTAGCCTGATTACATGCCTTGTCGTGAGTGAGGTAGATCTGAAGTTAGGTTGACTCTCCTAGGTCTCCACAGCGTCCTTTAGCATCGACGGTACAGACTCAATGTTCTCGGGCGTCTGTTCCATCTCCAAGATGCCCAGTCCTAGCTCCATTGTGGCGATAACCGCGCTCTTTAGCGCTTCCTTCAGTTCTGGTTTTTCAACGTCATCGATACTCAGATCGTTGAGTTGATTAAACAGTGTCGAGTCGTCGAACTCTTTCTTTTGATGCCCCCTTCTTGGGAGGAGAAAAGGACTGCGCGACTGAGGGTTTGATTATTTGGTATGGAAGGACCTGATTTGAGAACGGACATACTATGATCGCATAAGCTGAAGGACGCTAGTAACAAGCTCATGAATTTTACTATGCTCCTCCACGGATAGCTTTAGATTCCTCCAACTCTCGAGCTTGGCATACCTGCCATCATTTTTTGGTTCGATTTGGAACTCTTTGCTCACAAATTCTGAAAAGTTGCGCCTGTCGTCGGCTTGCTCTGAATTTGAACGAAGATTAAGAATAATCGAATGCCGATCGGAGTCTGTTATGTGCAGCACCAATGTGACACAGGAATTTAATGGAATGCGCAGGCCTAAGTATCTACCGCCCTCTAGTCCGATGACTTCTTCGTCTTCTAACGGGATCCCTTGTCCCTTTAGAAAATCATAAAGATCCTGCATCATCTCTAAGTGACCCAGTCGCTGATGATTAGAAATGATGTCATCTAAGTATCCCGTTCTTTTTCCTGCAACCTTGATTCTTTTAGCAATATCAATTCCCTGCAATTCTGGGATAAGGCCCTCATCTCTTGAGCGGACTTGACGAGACCCATGTCCCGGCTGGTCATTGGTAAGATTGCCAAATCCATAAACCCAGTGAATCAGGGTTGATTCAACAGCAAAAGCCGCATCTTCCGTATCAAAACGAGCTATTACTCGCACCAGAGGTTCAGACCCTTGATCGCGGATCAATCTAATTCGTGATATTTTTTTTGAATCTGGCGTATCTTGCTTGAGCGCATCTTTGAGGTGGTCATAGCCTCTTTGTGCTTTTCCCTTTCCAACGTAGAAGATCTCATTATCTAAAAATGGGTCGGCGAGAGCGTAGACGTAATAGGGCTTAATCAGCTCAATGTATTGCGCGCCGGATGGATCTTCAGTCAATTGTTGTTCTTCTCCAGATTCCTTACCTGATTCGCGTTGCGAATCAAACTTTTCTCGCATGTCTGTCTCTTCTAATTCGCCTAAATTTCGGTTAACAATGTCTAGTACCGGTCCAATATTGGTCCTTCTCCATAGTAAGCCTTCCAATAGGCTCCTACCGCCATAAGACGAATGCTTCTCCTAACTACCTTCTTTATCTTTTCAGTGTTCTCATCACCCTCAACGCCTTTCATTAAATTGACAATCATGTCCCTTTCAAGTTCTTGCATTCTTTCTGACAGAGGGACCAAAGCTAAAGCTTGCCGAAATATTTCATGATACCAAGCGGAACTTGAGCATTCCGATTCCGCAAATAGCATTACTGAACCTAAAACTAGAGAGTTACTTAGTTCATAACTAACTAGGTCGTGATCTGTGAATAGAGTTAACAACTCTTCCTCGGAATTGATCCAATAAACTTCAATAGCGCGAGCAAATTGCGAATTAACCTCGAGACTTTTCAGAATAAAGTTAAGCGGAAGTTTAATTTTTCTTGTGAGTCCGGAGGTCTCCAGTCCCAAGTGATCAGCAAGTTCGTAGTCAACCGATATGTAATCCTGTTCGTAGTCATAGTGCTCGATGAATACGGCCATTAAATCCCATCGTTTGCGCAACTTTTCAGGAATGCTGGACCAACATCCTCCGTGGCGAAGATAAATTTTCGCGAGCTCAGGATCGCAAGTAACATCTTTCGGGATCGAGTTGTAGGCAAAGCGATCACCGGACGACACGAAGGTCTCGACTAACTCACGGTCCGTTGAGACCTCTTCAGGTAGGCTGAGGCCTTGCTTGAGGACGATTTTGAGTAATTCTCGATCGGTCTTTAGCGTTTCCGGAAGATTGTAGTACTCAGCCTTTTGCTGTGTAAGGACCTGTTTTAAAAACTCGCGGTCATCAAACACTTCTGGTGCTGCATATTCCAACGCGGACGGGGCATAACCGTGTGTTTTATCAGCCTCCATCGCAAGCCTAAGGATATCCTTGTCCGAGCGGACCTCGGGGCCAGCGTATTGAAGTACCCACGCCGCAACCTTCGCAATAACTTGTTTGAACAAGTCTTTCCGATCTTTGAGTTCCTCGGGGAGATTGCTGAGGGCCCCATGAATTCGGTCACGATGCTGTTTCCAAAACTCATCGCTTTGCTGATCAAAAATCGAGTCAATGTATTCGGGATCATCATAGTCGATAGGCGCGAGTAACCAACCAGCAGATTCTGCCATATCAGGAAGGACATTGACCTGCCATTCACAGCCAAGATCTGACAACATTTTAAAGTAGACGTAGTCCGTTAGATTGGTGTTGCCATCATGGACTGAACGCAGGAACTCGATCTGTAACCTGTCACGGGCCTCTACCCTGTAGTCGTCCGACCATTCCCAGAGGACTTCATCGATTTCTTCTTCAGATTTCCCTTCGGCACGGAGTGCGTCGATTTCTGATGAGTCCGTTTGCTCCATTAGTAAGGCTTTTTGCAGATCCATCAGTGCCTCAGTCGAGACAGTAAACTCTTGAAATACATCGTTGGCGAGAGCAAACGCACCGCACTGATAATCACCGGCCCACTGGCATCCCACCGTGATCGGTTCGTTAGTTTGCTGTTGAATCCAGAGCATCAGTGCGCAGTCTTCCAGAACCATACCGGTCGACGTACTGAGATAGATATCGTCGGGGTCATCGAAGCCGATCGATTCAACGATCCCGAACAGCTGGCCACCAGCCAGATCTTGGAGGCTGTCTCCTTGCTTCCATTGATTGCAAATCGCTTTTAAGGATTTAGGAGGAATGGTTGAGATTAACATTATATTTTCTCCAATCTCATGAATCTGATTTCCGATACTTTGTTGAGATTTGCTTTTTACCGATGTTTTTAATACTAAGGAAACATATGATTTTTATTCTCATTCTCTCTTCGGAATGCATCTAGGCCCATGATATCCAACCTTTTAAAATGATCGCCATTGCTAAGGTGTCGAGCTCGCAATATCTTAGCAGAGCGTTCTCTATATCGTTTCGTTCAGTAAGTGAAAGATTATTAGATTGGAGCCGTGCATAAGCCAATGCAGCCGATCCTCCTTCCGCGATTATTGCATTTTCAGGGGATGAAATTGAGTCGCTATCTCGAAAAAGCTTCATGGTATGCACCCCCAGAAGGGCGTAGGGGTCTAAAACTTCCAGGTCGCTTTCTTGGTACCAGATAAACGAGTCCGGAAAGTTAGTTGATGTTGATGTATCACCTATTGGTTTCGAGTACACATCTTTTAAAAGCTTGGATTCTCCAAGAACAGCTGGTAACACTTTTTTGATCGAGGTTTGACCATTGGTATCGGTATGAAAGAAGCAACGAAGTGCTATTTTTTCAAGATCCACCATCGATCGTTCAGCATCATTTGTAATCGATTCGATAAATTGGATTAACTCATGTTTATCAGTTGGAGCATCTGAGCGTTCGACAAGTTGTTCTTTGATTTTATTTAACATCGTATTTTCGTGAGTTGCCCATCTAAAAATTGTTCCGTCGTCTGTATCGAGCGAACTTTTTAATGCGCGGACAAAATTGAAGTTGGGAATGCTCCCCGGTTCAGTGATAAGAGCCTGACTGCGATGCTCAACATAGCCATTTTCATGCATGACATGATGAGAAAACTGAAATGCGATCGGTTCGTATGGACGCATGCCCTTGAAGAAAGGGAGGGCGACGGTTGACGTTTCAAAATCAATCATGTGATAGGGATAACGCCAATTACTCCGTTCGTGGCTGAAATATCCGGCGTCAAAATAGAATCCACCCCTGTCATTGCTCGGTGGAATTCCATCGATTTGGAGACGCTGGCGCTCTGCGTTGCTCAGACCTTTCTCACCTTCTTTCACCTCGATAAGGTCGCTGGCGTCCTGAATTCTGAAAATCCCTTGAGCGATGAGTTCATCTTTTCTTCTGAAATTCCAAATATCTAGAATAGTGCCTTGATCTATTTCTTTAGTAGTCAAACCGGCGAATTGTTGGAGACACTCGTGATAGCCACTTTTTAGGGTCTCTTGTTTGATTGCTCGAAACTCACATTCACTGCACCCTTTATGAATCTGAGGATTGATCCGTGAATCATCACGATAGGCTTTAGCCCAAATTGAAACTCGGTCGGGAAGATAATTCTGCGTATTTGCTTCTGAGCCTGGGTATACAAGAGGTTTGCTCATCACAATATCGATGTATTTATCGATAGGGACTTTCGCTAAAAGAGCGGCATTTGCTTTGGTTTGTTCGGCGGCTTCAGCAGTACTTTTGGCTTCTTTAAAACCGTTATATTCTTCAATAAAGAAGCATTGATTAAGACCATTAGTGGTAGCGGTCTTAGACTTATCGGGCATCATAAGAAATGTATTGATCGAGCATTTTGGTAAGGCATTAGAGACCACATACTTTTGGAATGCTGCGTCTTCAATGTAGGGAAGAATATCCGACTTGATTGGCGCTCGAGAGCCCTCGATGTCAGGATTTTCAGAATCGTAGGATTTGGCTTTGACTTCGATCAGTTCAATTGAGTTTCCATTTTTGATAAATATATCAACTCGGACGAGTAGTCCCTCAAATTCGAATGCCGGTTCAAACAGAACGATTGAGTCATGAGACTGCAGTAGGATGGAAGTTTCTGAGAGCGAGGCTCGGTTACCTTTGGCTCTGATCTCTACCCCATGCGGATAAAGCAACATTGCCATCTTCCCAACCTGATAGCCTCCCTCTGCAAGTGACTCTAGAAATTCATCGTCCCCTTTGGTGTTTTTGTATTCATTGTCTTTGCCCGTGTAGAAAAGCTTTGTCGGACATTCCATGGCCAACTTGAATCTAGATTTTGTTAAGTAGCGTGTTGAGGTCATCTTATTTTTTCAACGCCAGTTTTTTATAAAAAATTCGTATCAAACTCTGCATTAGCGTCAGTACGGCGCTTTGGCAACGCACGAAGTTTTCGATGTGTGACCGATTCAGTTGGTAAGGGGCGGGATTGCTGGGGCCATAGGTGCCTCTGTGTCTCGATGTCATGGCCTCACTGTCCTTGTTATTGAATTCTCAATTGCTTATTGTTCGGCCGCAGAACAGAAAACACAAGGCAGTTAGTGATGACCGAAAAAGAATTTTTACACCAATTCGACTTGAATCCTGAAGATCCTGACGTGTCGTGGGAAGAAGTGATTTCGGAAGACTGGTTCGGACACCTAATAGAGCAACGAAAGGATGTCGTGAGAACCATCCTGTATTTGAGTCACGGAGAGGCTCTCGTATTTTCCACGTTGAAGGACAGCTGGGTATCTAAAGACAAGCAATTGGTTATGTACGCGATGACGCTCTACAATCAGCTATGGAGTCACGACGCAGGTTTTGATCGCGTAACCCTTTGGGATTTCCCCGACATTTCGTTACATAAAGACCTAGAAATCAGGTCGTTTATTGGGCTGGATTCACCATGGCTATGAAAATTAAATCTATACAGGAAGCGGAGATGGAACTCCATCCTATTCAATACGGCGGTCAGCAAATTGAGATCAGTTATGGCCTGAGCTTCGCTATGTGCAATGCAGAGATGGTTTATCTTGAAAGAGAGGACGGGATCTATTGGACAACATGCGCGTCTATTCATTAACGTTCGATGTCTGCTTGCTATGCGTCGCTATCACGCGTACGTTCAGGAAGTGATCGATATCTCGTGGCGCCACCAAGCCGCTAGGTTCTGGTAGCTGAGTGGTCGGTTGGAAGCTTATCGGGCTATACGAGGGGGAGTTGATATGTCGTTTAATTGTTCGGTCATCTGTATTTTTCCGGTGACGATGCGTTTTGAAGATTGCAGCGATCCAAACCAGCGCTGGGGTGTATTCCTTGAGGAGTTTCTCGCCCAAGAGTCACAAGCGCTGGATTATCAGCGGCCATTATTTGAGGAACTGCGGGGAATGCAGGTCAGGTTTGAGGAGACCGATGAATGCTGCGTCACCGACGAAGAGACAGGGGACGAGAGTTACGTGGCTGCTTATACACCTAGCTTTCGAGTAAGAGGTGCGCAATCTGACAATGATTTTTGGAGGGGCAGTCGGGCTAACGAGGTTGATCAGGTTTTTTATGAGTTCCTCAGGATGAATAACCCATTGACGCGATGGAATACCCCTTACGTAGTGTATGAGGATGTTAGAAGCGAATATGACGATTTTTTCGTGTCAGGTATCCGCTTCTTGGGAGCAGGATCGTATGCACTGATAAGGGACAACACGCAGTTCGATTTATCTTTCTCCTTCGAATCTAAGCGCTGGGAGAGCAAACCATTCCAAATTGAGACAGACATTTTATCGTCGTCGATGAGCGCCAGTGTTTTTGGGGAGTCATAGCTAAACTTGAGAGCCAGGGCGCTCTAAGATAGCGTTGAATCAAGCATTGATGGTATGGAGAAAACCCAGATGGATCGTTTAATTGCGTTCGAGGAGGTCGTGGCCAGTGAGGCCATTGAATTCGTTGACTCGAGTAACGTCGTGTTTTTCTTGCCTGCAGAGACTGACGGCGTTTTATATGTTGGTTTTTCGGATTCCTTCCTTCCGGAGTCTGATCCAGCTCCTCTCGCAACGACTGAGTATTTTGGAGCGACGAGCTGGGGTGTCCGTCTGTATGGCTATTTGAATATCAGTGCCGAGCAGATCGAGGGGATGAGGGTCGCCAGCTCGAAAGGTCGTTTTGTTTGGGAGCAATTTATCGACCCAGGGGCCACATACGAATACATTGGAAATGTCGAGGTGGATGAGACTCGCAGATCCGCCTCCCTGTATGTCTAACCCGCTCGTTACTCGGTCTGCAGTTCAGACCGCGGTTAAACATCTTCTGGTTTTTGGTGATACCGATCTCTATCCGCCCGCGATTGAGTTGCGTTTTTTGGCGGACAACCTCGATCGATTGGTACCGTCTCTCACTGAGATCGAAAAATCGGCGATGTCAAGAACGACGATGTCACACCCGGGTATTGCCAGAGACGCGTTTTATTCAAGGGATCTCTGCCCGCGTATTGCGACACAACTTCCGATTTTACTTGCTATTTTCAGTACTATTCACGCTTTTAGTTTAGTCAATCGATTTGATTCGTTATGGGGCTACACTCTGAACGATGCCGTATTTTCCTACAGACCGAATCTATCTCAACCCGGAGAGCTATTTGACCGAAATATTGGATGGAAGGATTTCGTTAAGAAGCAAGAGGAATTGGCTGAAGATTTTCCTTGGAAGATTTCAATTGATCTTGCTCAGTTTTATGCGAGCGTGAGAGACCATCATATTGAAGGGTTGGGTACTCATTTACCCCTAGCCGGTGAAGATAAAATATTTATGCGGTTTTTTTTTCAGTCTGCCCGTGGTTCTGTGTATGGACTCCCGGTTGGTGGGGATTACAGTCGCGTCATTGGTGAGTTAATTCTTTCGGAGTTCGATAAATATGCGCTTGATCGAGGTTGGCGATATTGCCGCTTTGTGGATGATATGCGCATTTTTTTCTCTAGCGAGGACGATGCTAGATTAGCTATCTATCGCCTGATTGATTTTTTTTCGCAGCTTGGATTCCAGATAAATCAAGCTAAATTCCAATTAGAGCAGAACTTAAAGGTTCTGACTCGGACCGTTAATCGGACCCTGGGAAAATCAAAGGAAGGGGGCCCAAAATGCATCGATTCTTTTTTTGACCCATACTCGGAGCTGGTGATTACTAGGGTTGACGAGCTAAAACAAGTATCGGCTGCCGAGGATCTGAAGCAACTCATTGAGCTTGAACTAGAGAAAATTGTTCCTGATATTAGAAGTTTAAAAATCTATATCTCTGCCTTGCATTACAGTAGTGAAAGCGAAGTCGGGATCTGCTATCCGTTGCTGGTCAAACAAGCCACGAACGTTCACTACTTCTCTATTTTACCAAAACTGGTACGCCTCACGATCGCCATGAAATCTGCAATGGATCCAAAGCTTGTTAACATCCTCACCAAACAATTGATCATGGACTTGGTCGGATCTTATCGAAAATTGCCAGATAGCGTGGTTGGTCAAATATGCAGAATAATCAGCGAGCTTTCAGAAACATTGGATCCCTCATCCTCTAATTTCTTTTTCGGTTTGTTGAGGAAACAATCGGGCTCAATATTTGTAAAACGTGAGATTATTAATTTAGTTCGGTTGCGGTCCGAAGTAGGGCATATAGAGGTTTTGAAAATGATCGAAAATGAGCCTGTTCTGATGAGTGCTTGGGATCCATCGAGCCTCCTCAAATAAACTCAGATGGCTAGCGAAAAATATATTGCGAGATTTGATGAGCAGCTCTGGAATCGGCATGTTCCGATGCTTGCAGCCGGTAACAGGAACGAGTTTTGGGTGACCGTTAAAACTCTGGCATCAGATTATCGGTTTGCCGAAAAAATGAAAGCCCGGGTACTTCCTGTATTCAATGACTTGGTAGCAGAAATTTCGTTTGCACATTCTGCTAGGTCCTGGGGAATCACAACTCAATTACTTAAGGGTAATCTCCTTCAAAGTGCAGTAGATCGAATCAATTTGATTAGCGGTAAACAGTTAAACGTTGCGGATATCTCAATCTCGATTTTGCGGGACTCGATTAGGTTAAGTCATAGACTGAATGAGTTCCTTGGCGAGATCTCCGCGACAGAGATTACATATCACCCGCGGTTAAAGGGCTATGGCTTTTTAAATTCTTGTTCTCCTGACATTCTTTCGACTGATACATTGATTGAGGTTAAAACGTCAGCGTATGGATTTCGGATCGAGGATTTTCGCCAATTGTTTCTCTATCAGTTTTTGGCTATTCAAAATGGTATTACACTGGATCGCTTAGTGTTAGTTAATCCCAGGTTGGGATTTGCAATGACAATGCCTGCTGTTGAGTATTTGGAACGGGTAACGCGGAAGACATACCAAAGGGGTCTGTCTGAGGTTGCAGAATATCTGGTGACTGCATAGTCAATATAATAGAGGTCTGCCAAATCAAATGATCACGCCCCCTCCAGCCCAGTTACTTTATTCGAGAACGATCGAGGTTCTAGGTGCGATCAAAGAAATCCAGTTATTTTGGGGTGACATTTCTACCATAGTAAATTCCGATACCTCAGTACTCATAAGCTCTAATGTTCATAATGAAAAGCGAGAATTTACAGATAAAGGGATAGCGGCCCAACCAATTGGGCAGGCGTGGGCTAGCCTGCAGTCGAGATTTGCATTAGACGGTCATGGTTTTCGACCGGTCTTGGAGTCTACTCAAGGCTCTAGCGTCTGGGCCACAAGCGATGTAATGGAGCGTACGCTTGAACTGGGCGGTGCAGATTTTAGACGTCTCATCAGAATTGACTGCTTAAAACCATCAAAAGAGAACGTTGTGGCGCCGCCTAATATTTTTTGTATCCACACTCTACCTTTTCGGCAATCAACCAGAAATCCGGAGACTGCGCTGGAAGACTATACCTACACGCTTGCCGCACTGCTGGCTTCCGTTCGAGCACAAGAAGCTGCCGACTGTATTGCCGCAAAAAAAAATGAGCCGTATAAAGAGATAGCGATGTCTGCGTTAGCGGCCCAACAATTTGATCAACCACACGTTTTATTACGTCATTTGATGGAGGCGGTTTCGGAATGGTTTATCGTTTCCCCGAAACTCAGAACTATCAAGATTTGTTATTGGGATAAAGAAATCCACAGGAAACTGTTGCGTCGCTCGATGGCTGAGGGGTCCGAGAATGAAAAGATGGATGTAGAGGGCCAGCTCAGGCGGAATTTGCTGGAAGAGATAGGTGAAGAGGTTTTACAAAAGGAAGAACTTCAGGCAGCCAGCACTAGGCTGTTATTGGAAGAATTTAAGCTTCAGCTAGGCCAGTTCCTCGAAAACGAACTGGTGCGAAAAGAGGGCGAGTTGATTACTGCAATCGAAAATATGCTAACCGTTCTTGACCGAGAAAACCCCACTACCTTAGAGATAGGAAGTAGTTCTGGGCGTTTGTCAGAGGGTCTCGTGAATCATTTGTACTTTTGTTTCTACGGGAAACGCCCGAGTACTTTTCACGGCGGAATCGAAGACTTAGCCACGAAGCCACCAACGTCTGAAAACTATCGCGGATTAAAGATATCGGCTTGGTACAAATCATATCTCCACACTCTTCGGATTTTGAGGAATACCTCTGTTCACTCCCAAGATGAGCCAGAAACCCAGTTTCCACAGAAGTTAGTTAATGAGGATACTTGGGTGTTATTGGTTAATCTCAGACGCGTTATCGCTTTGCATATTGAGCTACTATTGAAGCAATTAAAATGAACATGTTCTTCGTTGATAAACTAGTGGTCTCGAATGGTGTCGTGGCGTATCAAGAGCTTATGAGAGGCGGCTCAGGTGGTTAGAAATATTCTGAGCATTTTACTTTTGTTTGTGTTCGCGGCCAGTCAGGCTCAGAGCGCAAACGCTTCATTATTTGGCATTAGTACTGATAAGCGATTGATGTCGAATATTGAAAAGTTAGGTAGGCTTGAGAATGGGCTGATTGTATACTCTTGGCAATGGAATAAGACTGCCAGTGAGCTTGATCCAAGGTATGGTACCGCTGAGGTCGATGGTGGATTTCTCTCGATTGGGTTTATTGCTCAAGAGATCTCAAAAGTGTATCCGGATGCGGTTGAAATAGGCGATCGTGGTTATCTGCATATAAACGAACAACAGTTGGCAAAAGCAGATCAATACATGCGTTGGAAATTGACTAGTGATTCAAGAACCGTAAGTGGTCGTTGCTCTCGAATTCATGGGAGTAGATACATACTATGTTTCTAATGATCGGAATTTTTAAGTCGCTGGAGACTCCGATTTATCGGGTTTGACTGTTGTGCCCGAGAGGATTCGAACCTCTGGCCTCTGCCTCCGGAGGGCGGGATTCTATCCAATTATGCCTCGGGCGCGGGGCTACTGAAGGGTTAAAGATGCAGGATTATCGACACTCCCACAAAGGTTTCAGCCCTTGCCTATCTTTTACCAAACCAGGATTGAAATTGAATCAAATCGTGGATATCTGTCGGTTTCCAACTTGATCGGTAGTCAGAGAGCAGAGAGCAGAGAAATCCATTAGTCAGATCTTAACGGTTTACTTTCGTGCTTCCCCCACGGACAGCGCGACTTCGGCGTTAACGTAAAATCTTCCCCGATCCTGTCCCCACGCCGGGTACCTTCTATACCTACACACAACCCTGCAGCTTCCCGTTTGAACCCCAGAGAAATGAATGTCGTTTCTTCATCTAAACAATCTCCTTCAAGTGGTAATCTACCACTCAGTGGACCGTCCGGATTTAGTGAACCACTGCAGTTCTAGATGTTTCATAGCTAGCCGAAGGTATCAGAAACGTTGTTTTTTCTTCAAACGAATCCAGTTAATAACTATTGTTGAACCGCATATTAGGGACGTTTATATGAAGAGATATTTAATTCTTGTCGCATCATGCTTAGTGAGTGCGAGTACGTTGGCTGATCAGGTTTTAGGTGAGATCGAGGACAAATACGTAACTAAAGTACGCAATATTCCAGTGACGGCGGAGCAGTGCAAACTGGTCAGAGTGCCAATTTATGCAGGCCAAGACAATAAAGAAGATCAGTTTGGAAATATGGTTCTGGGCGCAGCAATTGGGTCTGTCATTGGTAACGAGATCAGCGATGGCAAGGGTGTTGGTACAATAGGTGGAATAATCGGAGCTAAAATAGCTGCCGATAATTCTCAATCGAATAGCCGTGAAATCGTAGCGTATTCTGAAGAAGAACGATGTGAGACTACAAGGTCTTATGAGAAAGAATATGTGGATGAATACTCATATTCGTATATTACGTTCGAGCTAGACGGGCGACGATACCGTGCCAGATTTACGCGCTGATAGTATAATTAGGAAGATGATTTGGCTCATCATGATCGCGGCTCTGGCCGCCAACTCAGTTGTCGCACAAGAAAAGGATAGCGACCCGTTCGCCGACGCTATCAAAGGCATTTTATTCAACGCAATCCAACAACAATTGCAGAATGGGTCGCCGCAACCAGAGGGCAAGCCAGAGCAACAAACCAAAACCAATTTTAATAAAAAGAAGCCTTTATCGGAGACAAGGATCCAGATCATTGAGGCCCGCGTTGATGACAGTAATGCCACAGTTAAAGGGAAGGTAACAGGAGTTACACTACCTGCGCTGGTGTTCATCAGTGACAAGGTGATCCAATCAGATAGGCAAGGCTATTTCAGCTATGAGACCTATCTGCCTGCAGGGTCTAGTACGTTGGTTTTTACGATAAAGAGCGATAATGGAAATCCTGTTTCGCAGATTGTAAATCTTGAAAGAGATGGAATGAATTCCAATCCTGAACTGAAATATGCGCGATTAAATCCATCTGAAAGACGGGTAGAGGCGAATACGTCATCAGTTGCGCTTATTGTTGGTGTGGCTAAATATGCAACCGTCGCGCCTGCAGAGTTTGCTGACCGTGATGCTCAGATTTTCTATGACTATGCTCGACTGAAGCTCGGCATCCCACAAGAACGCATCCAAACGCTTGTTAATGACTCTGCGAGTGTCGTTGGCCTACTCTCTGGTATAAACAAGTGGCTAAAACGCTCTGTGAAGCCAGGAAAGAGCGACGTATACATCTTCTTTGCTGGACACGGTCTCGCCTCCGATGATGGGGGGACAGCCTACCTCATCCCCTACGATGGGGCTCCCGACTTCCTCGAAAGAACTGCAATATCTCGTGATGAGGTCTTCCGGGAGGTCTCGTCGGTTAACCCCCGCTCAGTCACCGTCTTCCTTGATACCTGCTACTCGGGTGATACACGAGGGGAGTCCCGTCTCATTGCAGGCAGACCGCTTGGTATCAAGCTTCAAGAGCAAAGCCTCCCAGAGGGCTTCACTGTCCTCACAGCCGCCGGAGGCGACCAGATCGCAAAGCCGCTTAAGGAAGTCCAACACGGACTGTTCTCGTACTTCTTGATGAAGGGGATGGAAGGGGATGCTGACTCCGATGGCAATAACGAGATTACAGCCCGTGAGTTACACTCCTACGTGAAAGAGAACGTGGTGCAACAGAGTGGCGGCTCACAGGTCCCCGAGTTGCAAGGGGATGGTGAGAAAGTGTTGGTGAGTTTTCAATGAAAATATCCCCGTAGTTTTTGGTACATATACCCCAACGTCAAGTGTTCTTTTAATAGCTGATCGGTTTGGTACCCAAGGAATCGACTGCTCTAGCTAGTTCCAACTGATTACTCGTGAGGCCTAGATAGGCAAATGTGGTAAACTCTTGAGATGTTGTAGCGCTAAGGCACCAATGGTCGTTGTTGAATTGGACTTTGCAATCTACGTAGTTCAAGCAATCGGTATGTTAAAAGGTTGAGAAGCACGCGGTAGAATTTGAGTTTCTTTACTTGATGTACTGCGCTTATCGTTCAATAAGGAAACAAACTTGTGCCGAAACGGGCCGTCATATTTGTTCTTGCTTTTGCGCTCTATGGATGCGGTGAGGTAAAAGTAGTCAATGATGAATCTTCTCCAATCTCGCGTGTTAATCCCATGAGCGAGGTTGTTGAAGTCGAGACGAACGTAGCCAGTGTTTCTCAATTGGAATGTCTTAAGTTAAGCGATCCTGCTTTCTTGCAAGATAATTTAGCAACTGACCAATCAGTTTTCGTGAGAGCGACGCGAGCTCATCTTGCCCCTTTAAATTATCAAGTCACCTCAGAGTGTCCCAATATATTTGGTTTGAGTGTACTGGAATACAAAGCCCAAGAAATCTTGATTGCATCTCGGGTGATTGTTGATTTACAAGGGGAGATAAGGGACGGTTCTGGAACAACTTTATGGAAGGCATCCTACAGGTTCACTGAAAATGCTGGATCTGTCCCGTTTGATCCAATTTCAATTGGTATAGGTGCAGTATCTGCCGCTCAGAACTCAAGTGAAGATAATAAGCATAACGCTGTTTATCTGGCTGTAAGACGTTTATTAATGGCTTTACCAGAAAATACTGTTTTGTCTTCTGCGGCCAAGCATGCCGAATCATCTATCGAAGCCGTCAGTGCCATAGAACGGTCGTTGAAATTATGGGATGAGGGGGAAGTGCGAGAAGCTCTTAGCCTTGCTGAATCTGCATATCAGACCGAAGATAGGGCGGGAATAGGTTACCAATACGGCTTGATGCTTGAGGCTTCCAGGGAAGATGAACGAGCAGCTGGGATCTATTCAGAGACCGCGATCATTCAGTTGCAAAAAGACATGTTTGATTTGGCATTACGCACGTTACGCCGACTAGATCGTCTGAACGAAACGAACTCTGGTAAGTTTGATTCACAACTGACTAAAGCACTTGAATTCGTTAAGCAACGTTAGCGCATCAGGTTTATGACCCTCTTTTACGAACTTAAAAGAATTAGTTGGGCAAGCAGAATCTAAAGCTGCATCGGGTGACCAAATTGCGAAACCACTTCCCGAGGTTGAGCAGGGGCTGTTCAGCTACCTTTTGATGCGGGGTCTTGAAGGCGAGGCAGATACCGACCAAAACGGAGAGGTGACCGCGGGAGATTTACACCAGTATGTACGTAAGAACGTCAATCGTTTCTCCTCAGGAACGCAAGTTCCTGAATTCCAGGGGGACGATGAATGAGTGCTGGTCACTTTTCAATAACCAGCGCTTGTTGTCCCAGGATTTAATTATTCCGCATTCTCTCGACTTCTTTCTCGAGCTCTTTGAACGCCTCAGATCGGCGCGCACGTTGCGTTAGCTCTGAATTTTTCTTTACTTGCTTTACTAGTTCCTGGTTTGCATCACCCTTTGGAAATTCAACTAGAACAAATGCCTGAACCTTTCCACCGGATGCGACAACCTTTGTTTCTTTGATCGATGCTCCGTTTAGGTTGATTTCTCTAACGGTCGATTTGATTACTTCCTCGAAAATATCGGAATTACCTGTGGCGTTGCTTGTATCTCCATCTGCGAATGATGAGGCTATTCCCGCTACATATACCTCAAGTTGTGCGGCAATATCAGCTCTAGCTGATAGCGTGGCTGAGCGTCGCGCTGTTCTGAGGTCGTTTTGAAGCGAATCTCCAACACCATAGAACGCATAATCTGTTTTTGGAGGCTTATTGTACCAGTCGGGAATTTGTGAGATTCGCTCCTCAAGAGCCTCATTTGTTTTTTCTAGTTTCTTCTCTTGAATCAAGGCAGCAGATTCAGGCGTGCCTGGTTTCGGTTGGTTGACGCAACCCGTTAAGATTAAAGATGTGGTAGTAACCACGGCAGTGATTAATTTTAGGTTTGCCATGCGGAGTCTCCTAGTACTCGGTAGTTAAAAGTGGATTGTGTCCAGTTCCTGCGGTCAAAACTTTTTAGCCATTGAAAAAAATTTACCTCCTTGATCTTCTCAGGCGCCGAGGGCAAGGGCTGTTTTGATGATACTACGATCAAGTATTCATGTGAGTAGGTCATGCCCTTAGGCAGCAATACCTCAAAGCTGTAGTTCTTGGTCGCCTGCCCAGTCGGGATTCTGAGCCGTTTGAGATGCTCTGTCTGTGAATCGTGAGGATTTGGAAATAGCTGGTAATAGAATTCTTGATCCACAAAGGGCGCCCAATAATAAACATAGTGGAAAGCGGGTTTATTACTTTCAATTTCGATTACAGGCTTGTCAGACAGTCGAAGATTCATCCCTTGTGAAACTCGAATTTCTGTCTCGAACGCATAATCGGGTTGGCCTTCATACTCCTCTATAGTGATATATGCAGTTACTTTGCAAACACTAAGGCCCGGCTGTTCTGTGATTTTGGGTGGTTCTGGTTGCCTAATTTTACTGATGAAGCCATTGGGATTTAGCATTGACCACGTGTTCTCAAAGAGCTCGCAGTCATTACCGGTTTGTTGTTGAATATTTTTATCGCAAGTAAGTATGGATTTTTGGCCAACTTTTTCGCCGTACTGGTCCCTCAACGCATTTCTTTTTGCATTAGACATTGCGCGGTCGCAGGCCTTGGAGCGCGAAGTATCAGGCCCAAATTCGGCGGAGCCTGTCACTAAAACCGGTGGGAGTTCTTTCGCCACTGAGTTCATTGTCACCACCAGTAAGGCTGCTGTAACAAACGCTTTAATCATCGATACTCACCACTAGCACAACCTGTGATCGGAGTGCAGAATAGGCTTCACGGGGCGACAGTGCGGGACGTGCATCTGAACTTGGCGGCACATTTGCGCGCAGGAATCTGCGCACCTCTTGTCCCTTGATTCCCACGTTCACGTCTTCCGGAAGCATCCCGGTTGTCTCTAAAACTTTTGTTTTGTCTAGCTTGGCAACAGCGATTCCAAGAACTCGGCCATCGCGACTAAAAATGGGCCCTCCAGAGTTCCCTTCATTCAGATTAGCCGTTAATAAAAAATGATTAGGCATATCCCCAAATCCAGCTTCTTTACTCACGATCCCCTCGGTAATTGACGGATGATGAGAACCAAGGACTGATGTTAAAGGGAATCCCATCACGAATAGCTCGTCACCGCCTGTTGGGTCGATAATATCAGTCATCTCGACTGAATAATCTGCTGGATAGGGTTCCTCCAAATACAGAAGGGCGATATCATCTTGATCATCAAGGAAATATTTCGCGACGTGGCGTATTTTTCCTGTTCCATTTCGCACAATAATGCGGTCGGCATTTTCAACCACGTGTCGATTGGTAACGACCCAGTGTCCCTGATTAGTGATAAATCCGCTACCGGTGCCTATATCTCCTTTGGTGACCACTTTGATGGGCTCAATATCTTGGCTCTGATTCGTGTCTGCAGGTTGGATCAGTTCACGTTTCGGCTTTTCAGGTGAGAGAGGTGGTAGCGGTCGCGGCTCCTTCTCAACTGGTGGTGTCGTTCCGTTAGGTGGCGCTATAAGCACCACAACTTGAGTGGTCGATAGTTGGTCGTCACTCTTTGTTTCTGTTGTTTGCGGATTGGCCGTGGGCGCTACTGCAATTGGTGCAGATTTATTTGCATATTTACCGTGAATTTCAAGCCAACGATTCACTCGGTTGTGCGCGATTGTATTGCCTTCTTTTGCGTATACTCCCGCTGCTTTTGTAAATAACTGATAAGCCTCGTAGCGTTTGTTAGCTTTGAAATAAAATTTGGCCCGGTATTCTGTCATCAGACCTGTATCGCCGAGTTCAATAAATGCCCTATTTGGAAGGGTTGTGTCTGGTTCAGCTGATCTGAGTGCTTGATCGAGGTACGCTATCCATACCACTTGATTTCCGTTAGTCCTCTCAAGCAAACGCTCAAACTTTGGGGTGAGAAGTGCATTATTGAGATCACTCTCGACTTGAAGTCGTATTAAGCGTGCTACGACGTTATCGCCGTTTTTTTCGAGTGCGTTCGCTGCGTATTGGTCGGCACGTTCGAGGTCGCCTTGTTGAAGGTATGCGCGAGCGCGAGCTTCCGCAATTTCACTTTCATACCCTGTGGTGGAGTATTCCGCTTTTTCAGCCAATTTAAGGGCTTTGGATGGCTGCCCAGAAGCTGTCATGAAATAGGATGTCAAGAGGAGAAATTCAACGTCACTGAGTGTTTCGCTCGTTTCTTCCGATTTCAGATTTTCGAGGGCGTCTTCCAAATGTCGGGTATCAATTGATGCTTTTAGTTTGACGAAGTCATCTGAAGGGTTAGCTGAAGCCAACCCGGCAAGCAACACAATTATAACTGCGATCCATCTCATCATGCATACCCTCTCGGCGCCGATATTCTATAACATTAACTCCGTTCACGTTGAAATCAAATAATAATCCCCCAGTTCAGCAGATAGCATCTTTTGCTTCTTTTTTATTTGGTCAGCTTCTCGATAGTCTTCATCGATGCTTTATTCACAATCAACAGATTAACGACTCAAATGTCTCTCGCACCATTCCCAAGTAAATCAAGGGTTCGAGCAAGCTATTTCTTGATCAGCTGGATCAGACAATCAAACAATATGGTAGCCGTCGATGTTATTGGAATTTTGCTCTACAGATTAGTACTGACCATGTAGTGATTGAGAAGAAGGGAGACGATTGAATTGGCGAACACAAGATAGCTATCTACATAGAGTCTAAAGTTCGCTAGCCTAATTCACTCAAAGCTATTGTCGAATGAACTACCAAGTGCGTAATGATAATCCGAATCCGTTAGGATGTTGATTTTAGGGATGTGAAGGGAGTGTTTCATGCGGTCTGTTTATCATTCGTTTTGTGTGGGGGCTTTCGCTGTCATTGCGGTGTCCGCGTCAGCAGCGAGTACTTTTTCCCTCACATCGTTGACGCCTGATGTGGCCTTGAAGTTGGCAACTGCCGCTCGTGAGTCTTGCAATGAGCAGGGGTATCAAGTGGCAGTCGCAGTGGTTGATCGCAGTGGTTTACTACAGGCGTTTGTTCGCGATCGCTTCGCGACACCGCATACAGTCGAAGTCGCAGAACGGAAGGCATGGACTGCATTATCGTTTCGGATTCCAACGTCTGAGATGGAAAAGGCAACCAACCAAGAGACAACAATGATGGGGATCCGTCATGCCTCGAATGCCCTGATGGTTGGTGGGGGATTACCAATTCAAGCTGCTGGAAGTTTATTGGGCGGTATTGGTATTTCTGGAGCACCTGGTGGCGACTTGGATGAAGCGTGCGCCGCCGACGGATTATTAGCGATTGAAGATGACTTACTGTTCTAAAAGTTAAGAAACGTAAGCCCCTGTTTCATGGATTGACGACGGTCAAGCCGAAACTTAGCCAGGACTGCATTCCGCCTCGGTACCATTTGACTTTGTGTGCGGGATACCCAAGAGTGAGAAGGGTTCGGATATTCGTTGGCGATTGCCCACACCAGGCTCGGCTCCATTGCAGTACAGAATCAAAGTTTTGGCATTCGAATAATCCCACATGCCATCGAGTGGTATCGCACCCAACGTGCTTTCGAAAATGTCCGAGATGGTAAAGATATCTGATTTTTTGACAGACAACACGGTCCAAGGGAGATTGATCACGCCGGGAATCATGCCTTTTTCAGCCCAATCTGGAGTTTTTGAGTCGATCAAGAGACCGTCAATCTCACCGAAATTGATCTTCTCAAGCAGTGACAGCGATTCGAGCTCACCGATGGTCTCAACGCCAAGAGCGACATCCATGGGTTGGATGCAAAATGGCGGACACGGTCTTGAAGTCAGCGCATGATCGGACACGATCGTATTCGAGTTATCTTGATTTCGTTGAATGATCACGGGCTGTCCCTGATGCATGACCTCTTGCTCCATGAGGGTTGATGTCAGACCGACCGGCTCCGCATGACTTCCTGCGAAAGCGATCGTTGACAGGCCCAAAGCCGCACTGAATTGTCCGATAAGTCGCATACGTAATCTCCTTGGTGCACGCTTTGAATCTAAATACTCAAGCAATTCTTGTCTAGAACACCTTCATCTCTTCTCCACCATCTCACCCCGATTACTCCCATCTGTTACAAGGCTTCTGGTTTGTAATGCACGCATAGAAACGATAGGAGACTCACAATGAAACATGTATTGATTGCTGCAGGATTTGCGATGAGCGCGACAACGGGAGTTTTCGCGAATGACGATTCAAAGATGCCAGAACACATCGGATTTGGTTCAGGTGCTGCCGTGGGTGCAGCAGTTGGCGGTCCAGTCGGTGTTGTGATCGGAGGAACGTTGGGCGCACTCATTGGTCATGACGTTGTGCAAGAGCGAGTGCTGGCGCGGAAGAATCAGGAGCTTGCAGACTTGAATCGAGAAATCTCAGGCGCACGATCACAGTTGGCCCGTCTGAATGCCGAGCAAGCCAAGAGTCAGGCTGAAATGACGGCATTTCGTGAGCTGTTGACAGACTTGTCGGTTGCTGTGCATTTCGATGTCAACTCGGCGATGACCGCGGGACAGTATCGCAAAGCACTGGAAGCGGTCGCGAAAGCATCACACTCGATTGATGGCCTGACAGTTCGATTGATCGGTCACGCCGATCCACGAGGTACAGAGAATCATAACCAGAAGTTGAGTGAGGCACGAGCTTCGTCTGTCGGGCAGGTGTTGCAGGAGGTGGGAGCGTCTCCGATGACCATTCAGACCGAGGGTCGTGGCGAGACCGATGCGTTGGCGGATGGACAGTGTGGATTTTACGCTCTCGACAGACGCGTCGACGTTCAATTGAGTTTTGATAGGAAACCAACCCATGAAGGTCTTTATTCCGTGCGTTGATGAGAGCTGGGGTGGTGATGCACCCCTTGTTCCCTTTAACCACCAGCTCATGCGCGTCGTTCGCTTGGAACCTGTAGGAGAAACAACCGATGCAGTCTGTCAGGTCATCGTGGAAATTCAACCAGACCACGCCCAATATCATCTCGAGCCAAAAACGCGGTATGGTGACGCTCAAGGCTCGGGAACAACTAACCTTTGAGTTAACAGGAGGCGCGATGAACTCACATATCGTAGTAGTTGAGGACGATGTGGATCAGCTGGCCAACTATTCGTACGCGCTGACCAAAAAAGGCTTCACCGTTTCTGGCTACGAATCGGCTGACGAGATTGAGCACGCGCTATCTGGTCAGCCCAGTTTGGTGCTTTTGGATATTCACTTAGGCCGCGATCCCGATGCTGGATTTGGGATTTGTCAGTGGTTATTGGATCGCTATCCCGGCCTTCCGGTGATCTTCCTGACAAGTCGGACCGATGAGATTGACCAAATTTTTGGTTTGCGCTTAGGGGCCTGGGATTATTTAACAAAACCCATCTCGACGGCGCTTTTGGTCGAAAAAGTGGCTGCAGTGTTAAAGCGTGCCAATCGCGCCCGGCGCGGTCTTGATACTGTATTAACCGATGGCGGTTTGATCGTTGATCCAGATCGTGCTCAGGTCTCATATTTTGGTGAACCTGTGAGTTTAACGGTCACTGAGCTTGCGATTCTTGAAGCGTTAATACGTGCGGAAGGAGCGATCTTGACCTATGACCAACTCGCGGAGCGAACACGACAAACGGTGGTCACCAACAATACCTTGAGCACGCACATCAAGCACATCCGCCGGAAATTAAAAGCGATTGATAATTCATTTGACGCGCTAATTAATGTCTATGGGACCGGTTATCGTTGGGAGTCACCGCCTGGATGAAATTCAGTTTACGGGTCAAACTCTTTTTGTTTGTTCCGGTGTTCGCCTTGGTGCCTTGGCTTGGCTACCAGACCTTTCAAAAGCTTCAGACCTTCGCCACCGAGGCTCAGTCTGAAGCTTTGCGCGTTTTGGCGCAGAGCCTCAAGCCTGAGCTGGATGCATTAGTCCGTCCCGATGCCCAATCGGGTCTCAGAATCACCCCCGAACCCATGCGTCGAGAACCGGTTTTGGATGGATTTTTTGATGAATGGCCTGAGGCGAATGATGCGCTTGTCGATGAACGTATCCGCCTGAAAATTGGCCAGTTTGACAATCAGGTCGCTTTTGCACTCGAAGTCAGAGATTCGACACGATTCTATCAAGAGCCACTGTTTGGGCGTTCTGAAGCCGTTCCCTTTGATGCGATTCGATTGCAGTTGAGTGACCGTCAATCGACCACGGTCGTTGAATTAGCCACAGAAGGATCGGGGGCTTTTGATGCCAAGGTGTCGAGTCAACCTTGGCCTTTGAGTAAAACGCTGCGAGTGACGTCATACTGGTGGGAATTTTCAGGCGGTTACCGACTGGAATGGGTGATGCCGGTGTCGCAGGTAATCAACCGACAATTGCAGTTAAGCCAGATAGACCACAACTGGATTCAGCCGAGCACGCGTCAGTATCAGTTCAATATTCAGCCGCTGGCTGCGCGCGTGCAGCAGTTAGCGCGTCGGCTGTCTGGTGAGACACGACAGATCATGGTGGTCGATGCCGACGGCTATTTGATCGCGAAAACCACACCGCCCGAGGAAATGCCCTCGTTACTTCGCTCCGATGCCTGGCAATCGAACGCAGTGATGACCGATCAAGATATTCGGATCAACGTGCCCTTGATGACTGAAACCGGTCGTTATTCGGTATTGATTGCCGCACCCACCAGTGAAATCGTCGGCTCCGCTCAGCAGGCGTTGGTGACTCTGGCTTGGCAGACACTCGGTGTACTTGGCCTTCTGATTTTTGGTCTTTCGATTTATTCCGGTCGTTTGGCTGAACGGATCACACGTCTCCGGAAAGAGCTGAAGTCCTATTTGGACGGGCGAGGGCGTTTTTCCCACCAGCCTTATCTCTCTGACGCCAAGACCTCAGATGAGGTCGGTGAGTTAAGTCGAGATATCGAACAAGTTTTGCGTGATCTCGCTCGCTACACAGCGTTTCTCGAACGGATTCCTCGCACGCTTCGTCATGAGCTCAGTAATCCCATGAGTGCTATCCAGACGAGTCTTGAATTGTTGTCAGACGAACAGGACCCAGAACAACAAGCGAGACTGCGAGCCACCGCCGAACGAGGCATTCAGAAACTCGAATCGACGCTTGCGAAAGTGACCGAAGCGGCAAGCCTCGAGGAGGCATTGCGCGATGAAGATCAGCATCGCTTCAACGTCGCACGGATTACCCGAGATGCGGTGGCAAGTATCGAGCGAACGGTGGCGGATCGAACCTGGATGACCGAAATCTCAGATGAGACCATCGTGATTCTGGGGAATGATCTGCGGTTTGAGCAAATGCTTGATAAGTTGTTGGATAATGCCTGTGATTTCACACCCGAGGAAGGTGTCATCACCGTCGGCTTAAGTGATCAGATCAATTCTGTGTCGTTGTGGGTGGAAAACGAGGGTTCTTCGCTTCAGGTTCAAGACCGCGTGGATGCCTTCCAGATGTTCTCGGGGACTCGGAATGACTCAACAGGATCTCACCTAGGGCTTGGTTTGTACGTGGTCCGTTTGATTGCAGAATCAATGGGTGGGCAGGTTGCGATTGGCAATACAGAACGCGGAGTGCGTGTCGAGGTGACTGGTTTACGGGTCCCCTGATGAGAATTCATGATCCCCTAAAGCAGTGGAGATTATCCCCGATGGATCTGCAGTCGCGGGTTCGGTGGGAGGAATAGACCAAGGCCAAAGAGGCCATGTTTCTGCGGACAAACATGCCCGAGGCTCCTTGGTATGTGGTTGAGGCTAACGATAAGCGGCACGCCCTCTTGAATTGCATTGATCACCTGCTTGGATTGATTCCTTATCAGGAGGTTCCGCGCGAAATGGTGACGCTACCGGAGCGAATGTCAGATCCGAACTACGAGCGAAGTGCCTTATCGCGAGAGTTGTACGTTCCCGAAAAATACTAAGTTGTCCATGCTCTGGTATGCTCGAGCTTTGGAGGATCGATGCGCATCAGTTGTCTTCAGTACACTGCGGAGCCGGATTTAGACCTGTCAGAGTCGCGGCTCTATCCACTGCTTGATGAGGCAGTGGCGGCTCGGGCGTCTGTTGCCTTGTTGCCTGAGTGCGCCTTATTTCTCTCATCAGATCAAGCAATGTCTCGGGCTCACGCGTTGGCGATTGACTCTCCACAGGTGGAGCGTCTGCGGAGTTATGCCAGCACCCACCGCATCACGATGATCGTTGGATCGTTGATTATGCAAATTGACGATCAGGTTCTGAATCGCACGTTGGTGATCGACGCTGAGGGTCAAATCCAAACGTCCTATGACAAGATACACCTCTTTGATGTCGATCTGGCATCGGGTGAGAGTTATCGCGAGAGCGCGTTATTTGATGCAGGAACCCATCCGCAGTTGACTCAAATCAACGACTGGAGTGTGGGGCTATCGATTTGCTTTGATCTGCGTTTTCCATCGCTTTATCGGCACTATGCACTGGCTGGTGCCGAACTCATCGTCGTGCCGGCGGCCTTCACCAAAACCACAGGTGAAGCGCATTGGGATATCTTGTTGCGTGCACGGGCGATCGAAAATGGATGCTTTATTGCCGCTGCCGGGCAGTGCGGCGTGACTCAAGAAGGGCGTGAGACCTATGGACATTCGGTAGTTTACGACCCTTGGGGCCTTTGTTTGGGTAAGCTGGATGAGTCGCCTGGTGTATTAACCATCGACATGGATCGATCCAAAGTTGAGACCGTTCGAGTGAGTGTTCCTGTGATGTCGCAACATCGCGACTTTAGGGCGTGACTCTGATGAGTTTGCCTCGGGTTGAGTCTGTCAGAAGATAGATCGCGCCATCGGGGCCTTGTCTCACGTCTCGAATGCGTCCGACTGAGTTCTGTAGTAGCCGTTCCTTCTGTTTGAACTGTCCATCTTCGAAGACCAGTCGAACCAACATCTGGGCTTTGAGTGCACCGACAAATAGACTGTTTTGCCATTCGGGGAAACTTTGCCCAATGGAAAACGCCATACCAGAGGGTGCAATGGATGGGTTCCAGTGAAGGAGTGGTTGTTCGAGACCTTCTTTGGCAACGCCTTCGCCAATTGTGGTCCCGATTCCATAATTGCGACCATAAGTGATGGTTGGCCAACCATAGTTAAGACCGGGCTCGATCCGATTGATTTCATCTCCACCCTGAGGGCCGTGCTCGTGGGCATACAACACGCCATCGGCGTCAAACGCGAGACCTTGGGGATTGCGGTGACCAATCGAATACAGCTCAGGTCGATATTGAGAATCACCCACCCAAGGATTGTCAGGCGGGGGGCTTCCATCTAACTGCAGACGCACCACCGATCCAGCGGTATCGGTGGGCTCTTGAGCTCGCTCTCGGTCACCGCGATCACCGATGGTCAAAAACACATGCTGATCGGTTAATACCAATCGACCACCGAAATGATGACCTGAGTCCGTAGTCAGAGACTGAGAAAACAGCTGCTCCACATCCAATAATTGATCATTGACCAGTCGTCCGCGCCAGAGTTCTGTGCCGGTGGTGTTGTCTAAACGAGTGCCAGACAGGGCTAGATATACCCAAAGATCGTTTTCAATTCGTCTGACGCGCACATCAAGGAGGCCTCCCTGACCACGAGCTGTGACTGCTGGCACGTCGCTGATGGTTTGGCGGTTGTTAGTAGTGAGGTTGATGAGCAGTAAGCGACCTCCGCGCTCAGTGATGAGAACTTCCCCGTCACTGATCCAATCAATCGACCAAGGCCGGTCTAATTCCTCGAGGATCGTTGTAACGCGTGGTGATGCATTGACAGCGAGGCTGAATGCGAGAGGCGCGGCTGTCATCATCAAGACGAAATATCGAGTGAATGGAACCATCAGTTCTCCGAGAAGACTATTGAAAATATGCCGATGGACCTACCGATTTTCAAGCACTCAACGTACTCTTTGGTCAGTGCATGAGATGGAGGCACGTGAAATGAAACGGTGGATGATTAGTGGCGTCTTGATGGTGGCTTTAACCGGTTGCGCATCGCAGGCGATCAATGAAATGAATGTGGGTTTAGGAAATGCGATGGGCCAACACATCAGCGGCCTTGAACGTGCGCTCGGGAAGCCTGCAGAAGTCGTGCGAGAAGGCAATCAAACACATTATCGCTGGTTTAAAGAAAGCCACATTGAACCCTGCAATGTTGACGCATGGGCGGATGTGGAAGGGCTGATCAGAAAGACCAGTTGGAGCGGCTATCGTGGTGCATGTGAAGAATTTGCGAGTGGATTGAGCCGGGTGTTTCCAGGCCAATAAGAAGATCTCCGTGACTGAAAAAATCGATTTTGAGTTGGTGTAATTGCGGGACTACGTAGTCGATGTAATGGTCCTTTCAGATAATACAGAACGCCAGATTCAACATCGGAAATAGGGAGTCGATTGAATCGAGATTGGCATTGCCCGATTCATCGACAAACACGATATAATCGCTCACGGTTGATCTCAAACCGAGTGACTCGAAATCTTTATAAGTGCCTGTAGCCCGGAATGCTTGATTTTTGAGAAAAGATTAATCTGTTCATGTGCAATCCTCCTGTCAACAGACTATTCCCTTCGTCAGGCATGAGTTGAATCTGTGAGAGATCGCTAACGCATTTGTCGGTGGCGAAGGAATTCCGTGCTGCAGGTGCGAAAAATTTACTGAAATTTAAGTTTGAGTCTGGCGATTCGGCCCAACTGTTTCTATACTACTTCGTCTTTTTGTTATTGTTTTTTGTGATTGGGTTCGGACGTATTCTGAACGCGTCGGAAATTTCAAGGTAGGAATGGACTCGATGATCGAGATCAAAACCGGGTTAGATTTGCCCATCAAAGGATCACCAAATCAGGAAATCGGAGACAGTCAAGCGGTCACCCGCGTTGCCTTGATTGGTTCTGATTATCCTGGAATGAAGCCCACGATGTTAGTGAAAGAGGGTGATCGAGTTAAATTGGGTCAATCGATATTCACTGACAAAAAAAACGAAGGCGTTTTGTTCACAGCCCCAGGATCTGGGACAGTAGTTCAGATCAACCGCGGAGAGCGCCGTGTCTTTCAGTCAGTGGTGATTGAACTGGACGGAAAAGACACCGCTGTCAAATTCAAAGCGCATCAGGATCTCAGCGCGTTGACACGTGAAGCAATTGTCGCTGAGTTAGTTGAAAGTGGTCTGTGGACCGCGATCCGTCGTCGGCCATATGAAAAGGTTCCTGCGATTGATGCAGTTCCACATTCGATTTTTGTGAACGCAATGGATACCAATCCATTGGCCGGCGATCAGGCACTTGCGATTGACCGTCAACCTGCAGCCTTTGTCGACGGGATTTCAGTCGTCTCGAAATTAACAGACGGTAATGTCTTCGTCTGCCGTGATCCGAGGGCGTCGTTTGATGCCGGTTCAGCGCAAGTGGAAACGTTTAATGGTAAGCACCCCGCAGGACTCGTCGGGACCCATATTCATCACCTTGATCCGGTCGGTGAAGGTAAAGAAGTTTGGCATGTCTCCGCGCAAGACGTGATTGCCATCGGCCGTCTGTTAAAAGAAGGGATTTTGGCGACGGAGCGCGTTGTGAGTTTGGCGGGACCATCGGTGAAGTCTCCTCGTTTGGTGCTGACTCGAGTCGGTGTATCGTTAGATGAGTTGACCTCTGGTGAATTGATCGATGGGTCACATCGAATTGTTTCTGGTTCAATCTTGGGTGGTCGCACATCTGCAGGCGTCTACGGCTATCTCGGGCGTTATCATCAGCAAATCTCGGTACTCGAAGAGGGGACACATCGCGTTCCATTTGGGTGGTTATCGCCAGGGACCAATAAGCATTCCGTGATGGGGATTTACTTGTCGAAATTAGTACCCACTAAATTAGTAGATTTTTCAACCAACACCAACGGCTCGCCGCGAGCCATGGTTCCGGTTGGGACTTACGAAAAGATAATGCCGCTCGATATTCTGCCAACGCAGTTATTGCGTTCGTTAATCGTTGGCGATACGGACATGGCGGTAAAGCTTGGTGCGCTTGAGCTGGCTGAAGAAGATCTCGCTCTGTGCACCTACGTGTGTCCAGGAAAATATGAATATGGACCAATTCTTAGGGATAATTTAACAACAATCGAGTTGGAGAGTTGACGATGTCACTACGTGCATATCTCGACCGCATTGAGCCAAATTTTCACCCTGGTGGAAAATATCAAAAGTTCTATGCGCTCTACGAGGCTGTGGATACTATTTTTTATGCGCCCGGGACGACCACGAAGTCGACCGCGCATGTGCGTGATGGAATTGATTTGAAACGCATCATGATCACGGTATGGATGTGTACCTTCCCAGCGATTTTCTTTGGTGCATTTTTCTTGGGGCAGAATGCCTCAGAAGCGATTGCCGCGGGCGCAATCGCACCAGATGGACTTCGCGGCGGATTTATCGAAGCTCTAGCCGGCGCTGAATATTGGAAGAACCCATCGACGTGGTCGAATCTGGTCTATGGTTTCGCTTTCTTCCTGCCGATTTATGCAACCGTATTTATTGTTGGTGGATTCTGGGAAGTGTTGTTCGCCTCGGTTCGTGGACACGAAGTGAATGAAGGATTTTTCGTCACCTCGATTCTATTCTCATTGACCTGCCCGCCGGATTTGCCGTTATGGCAGGCGGCACTCGGGATCACCTTCGGTGTGGTGGTCGGCAAAGAAGTCTTCGGCGGGACCGGTAAGAATTTTTTGAACCCCGCGTTAACGGGTCGTGCATTCTTGTATTTCGCATACCCGGCGCAGATCTCCGGCGACGCGGTGTGGGTTGCAGCCGATGGCTACACAGGTGCGTCGGCTCTCGGCATGATGGCGCAAGGTGGGGTGGACGCACTGGCGTCAGCGAACCAAGTGATCTCAGACTTTACCTGGTTTGACGCGTTTATCGGGAACGTGCCAGGTTCGATTGGTGAGGTATCGACTTTCGCCATCTTACTTGGCGGAGCGGTTTTGTTGGTGCAGGGGATCGCTAACTGGCGAATCGTGTTGGGTGTGTTCCTCGGAATGGTCCTGACGTCATTGCTGTTTAACGGCATCGGCTCTGACACTAACCCAATGTTCAATGTGCCGTGGTATTGGCATCTCGTGGTTGGTGGGTTTGCATTCGGTATGATCTTCATGGCGACAGATCCTGTCTCTGCATCCATGACAAATGCGGGTAAATATTGGTATGGCGGACTCATTGGATTGATGGCAGTGCTGATCCGAGTCGTGAATCCTGCATTTCCGGAGGGAATCATGCTTGCGATTCTGTTCGGTAATCTGTTTGCGCCTTTGATCGATCATTTTGTGGTACAGGCTAATATCAAGCGAAGGGAGTTGCGTAGTGTCGTCCAGTAACGAATCGATACAAAAAACGGTCACCGTCGCTCTATTGCTGTGCTTGGTATGTTCCGTTGTGGTGAGTGCCTCGGCCGTGATTTTACGCCCGGCGCAAGCAATCAACGAACAAGCTAATATGCAGATGAATATCTTGCAGGCTGCAGGGCTGTACGATCCCCAACAAACGGTCCAAGAACAATTTGAATTGGTTTCGACACGTCTTGTGAATCTAAACACCGGTGACTTTGTTGAGGGAATGGATGCCGATGGTTACGACCAACGCAAAGCAGCCAAAGACCCATCAATGAACCGTGTGTTGTCGGGTGAGGAAGACATTGCTCTGATCAAGCGGCAAGCGAAGGTCGCAAAAATCTATCTCATCGAGTCTGATGGTCAGATCGAGAAAATCATCCTTCCGATTCATGGATATGGCCTGTGGTCAACACTTTACGGATTCATGGCGCTTGAGGGCGATGCAAATACAGTGGCTGGTTTGGGTTTCTATGAGCATGCGGAAACGCCAGGCTTGGGCGGTGAAGTTGATAATCCAAATTGGAAAGCGCAGTGGACCGGCAAGCAAGTCTATGATGGTGACGCAGTTGCACTACGGTTGGTAAAGGGCGGCGCCGATCGCTCAGATAGTTATGGTGTTGATGGATTATCAGGTGCAACGATCACCACGCGAGGCGTAGATAATCTCGTTAAATTCTGGTTGTCAGACGCGGGCTTTAAGCCGTTTCTGGATAATTTGAAACAAGGACGGATCTAATGGCGAAAACCAAAGAACTTTTGTTCGACCCGGTCGTCAACGATAACCCCATCGCGTTACAGGTACTGGGTATCTGTTCAGCGCTTGCTGTGACATCGAGTATGTCTGTTGCGTTTGTTATGTCATTGGCGGTAATTGCTGTGACCGCATTCTCTGGTTTATTTGTGTCTGTGATTCGGTCACAAATTCCAAGCTCGATCCGTATCATCGTGCAGATGACAATCATTGCATCCTTGGTGATCGTGGTTGATCAGATCTTGAAAGCTTTCGCTTATGAGATTTCGAAACAACTATCAGTCTTTGTTGGCTTGATCATTACGAATTGTATCGTCATGGGTCGAGCGGAAGCGTTCGCCATGAAAAATGGTCCGGTCGAATCGTTCATTGATGGGATTGGAAACGGGCTCGGATACAGCGCTATTCTGATGGTCGTCGGGTTCATTCGGGAATTGTTTGGATCGGGTTCGTTGTTCGGTATCGAGATTCTGACTAAGGTCACTGAAGGTGGTTGGTATTACACCAACGGAATGATGTTACTCCCGCCATCGGCGTTCTTCATCATTGGCTTTTTAATCTGGGGAATTCGCGTATGGAAAACTTCTCAGGTTGAAGCTGATGAGTTCAAAATCGCACCCAACAGTAAGATGAAGGAGGCCTAAGATGGAGCATTACGTCAGCCTCTTTGTGAAGGCGATTTTTATTGAAAATATGGCTCTCGCATTCTTTTTGGGAATGTGTACTTTCCTGGCGTTATCGAAGGATATTAAAACTGCTGTTGGTCTTGGGGTTGCCGTAATCGTGGTACTAGCCATCACGGTCCCGGTCAACAATTTGATCCTGACTGAGCTCCTCCAAGAAGGTGCATTGACCTGGATCTCACCTGAATTGGCGAGCGTCGATCTGCGTTTCTTGGGCTTGCTGTCATATATTGGTGTGATTGCAGCCTTAGTGCAGATCCTTGAGATGTTCTTGGATAAGTATGTTCCTGCGCTCTACAACGCGCTCGGTGTGTTTTTGCCGCTGATTACCGTGAACTGTGCGATCTTGGGTGCATCCCTGTTTATGGTCGAGCGTGAATATAATTTTAGCGAGTCTGTCGTTTATGGCTTAGGCGCAGGTGTCGGTTGGGCTCTTGCAATCACTGCATTGGCAGGCGTGCGCGAGAAATTGAAGTACTCGGATGTACCGGATGGCCTCAAGGGATTGGGTATTACGTTTATTACAGTTGGACTGATGTCACTTGGCTTTATGTCCTTCTCTGGCGTATCACTCTAAGGAGCATAGAACGTGGAAAATATGACCATTATCCTGGGCGTTGTGATGTTTACCGTGGTCGTGATCGGCTTGGTGGCTGTCATTTTGGCTGCCCGGTCGAAGCTCGTGTCTTCTGGAGACGTGACGATTACCATCAATGACAATCCGGATCAGAGCATTCAGGTGCCAGCCGGCAGTAAATTGATGAACACACTGGCTGATGCCGGGATTTATCTCCCATCGGCTTGCGGTGGTGGTGGCTCATGCCAACAGTGTCGCTGTGTGATTAAATCAGGCGGTGGTGACGTCCTGCCAACCGAAGCGTCTGCCTTTACCAAAGGTGAAGTGAAAGAGGGCTGGCGTTTATCCTGTCAGGTTGCTGTGAAGCAAGACATGAATATTGAAGTCGAGCCCGAGCTCTTTGGCGTGAAGCGTTGGGAGTGCGAGGTAGTCTCGAATCCTAACGTTGCAACTTTCATCAAGGAACTGACGCTGAAACTCCCTGAGGGTGAAAACGTTGATTTCCGTGCTGGCGGTTACGTGCAACTTGAAGTGCCACCGCATCATGTGAAATTCTCTGATTTCGAAGTCGAGGACGAGTACCGAGGTGATTGGGAGCGCTTTGGCTTCTTTAATCTCGAATCAAAGGTTAACGAAACCGTAGTTCGTGCCTACTCAATGGCTAACTATCCTGAAGAGCGCGGTTTAGTTAAGTTCAATATACGGATCGCGACACCACCTCCAGGGACCAACCTTCCTCCGGGCCAGATGAGTTCATACACCTTTAACTTAAAACCAGGTGACAAGATCACGGTCTTCGGTCCATTTGGTGAGTTCTTTGCCAGAGACACGGATAACGAAATGGTCTTTATAGGTGGTGGTGCCGGCATGGCTCCGATGCGGTCGCATATTTTCGATCAGCTGAAGCGATTGAATTCCAAGCGGAAGATTTCGTTTTGGTATGGTGCTCGCTCCTTGCGTGAGGTCTTTTATGAAGACGAATACGATCGGTTGGCCAAAGAAAACGAGAACTTCGAGTGGCACTTAGCGCTATCAGATCCTCAGCCTGAAGATCACTGGGAAGGGAAAACTGGGTTCATCCACAACGTGGTGCTCGAAAATTACCTGAGAGATCATCCCGCCCCAGAGGACGTTGAGTACTACATGTGTGGACCCCCGATGATGAACGCAGCCTGCATCAAGATGTTGAAAGACCTTGGGGTCGAAGATGAAAACATTATGCTGGATGACTTTGGTGGTTAACGCCGTACGTTGCTTGAGGAATGCCGCCTTTTTGGCGGCATTTTTTGTCCTGTCCGTGCTCCTTGGTTGTTCCAGCGAATTGGAGATCAAGAAGTTGTCAGGGCGCACCATGGGGACCGGTTGGTCGGTGGTGATTGCCAATCCAATTGCATCTCATGACCAGGATGCGTTGCAAACAGAGATCGAGGCGGTATTACTTGAAGTGAACCGACAGATGTCGACCTATGATCCGGGTAGTGAAATCTCTCAGTTCAATCAATCAAATGAACTGAATACCTGGTTTCCTGTCAGTGAACTGTTTGCTGTGACGACTGCGAAAGCCTTGGGGTTTTCGGAAATCTCATCGGGGGCGTTTGATCCAACCATCGGCCCCTTAGTCAATCTCTGGGGTTTCGGTCCTGATACAGGGTCTGATGCTTTACCGTCAGATCAAGTCATTGATGCAACCAAAGCACAGGTTGGATTTTCTGCTGTTGCTGTGCGGGCACCAGAAGCCGATGGTGGAGCAGCGATCATCAAACGCGAGCCTCGGAGGCTCGATTTGTCGGCGATTGCCAAAGGGTTAGGCGTTGATCAGATCTATACCTTACTCGATGATCAGGGCTATGCGAATTTCTTGGTCGAAATTGGTGGTGAAGTTCGCGTCAAAGGTGACAAAGATGGTCTTGGCTGGAAAATTGCCATTGAAAAGCCAATCAAAGGGGAACGAGCCGTTGAGCACGTGCTATCGTTGAAAAATGTCGCGCTTGCAACCTCGGGCGATTACCGAAACTATCGAGAAATTGACGGAGTCGCCTACTCACATACCATTGATCCCTCCACCGGGCGACCCGTCACTCATCAACTGGCCTCTGTGACGGTTGCGGGTTCAGAATGTGCAATGGCCGATGGTTGGGCGACGACGCTATTGGTGTTGGGACCAGACAAAGGCTATGAATTGGCGGTTTCCCGCAAAATTCCAGCCATGTTCATTGAACGGTCTGGTGATACCTTTATCGTGAAGCAGACTCCACGTTTTGAGCGTCTGTTGGCAGGAGAAGTGGAATGAATTTAGGTTTATTTCTGACCGTCTTTGGCGTGTTCTCATTTTTGGTCGCGATCATGGCGATTGGTGTCATGATGGGTCGCCGACCGATTTCCGGTAGTTGTGGCGGGATCGGCCGGGTCAATGGTGAAGATGGCGAATGCGCGATTTGTGGTGGTGATCCCATCAAATGTGAAACCGCGATCAATGAGAAAAGTGTCGTAGGCAATAGCTCGTTTAAAGATGCGAGTCGAGTACGGACGACCAGCGAGAAACAAGGAGCATCTTAGGCGATGTCATTAGAACCGGTGTTCCTGGTTGGTGCACCTAACGCATTGAATCGAGCGTCTTGATGCAACATCGCGTATTAGTGACAGGTGCGGCAGGGTTTATTGGATCGGCAGTCGTTCGGCACTTAATTGCTGAGACGGATGCGCTGGTACTGAACGTCGATAAATTGACCTACGCAGGTAACCTAGAATCTCTGACTTCTGTTTCTGAGTCTCAGAACTATCAGTTTGCGCAATCAGACATCTGAGATCGAGTGGAGATGACTCGGCTATTTGAGACTTTCAGGCCAACCTCGGTCATGCATCTAGCAGCAGAAAGTCATGTTGATCGCTCGATCGACGGACCCTCGGCATTTATCGAGACGAACATTGTTGGAACCTACACACTATTAGAAGTCAGTCGGCGGTATTGGGAGCAACTCGATCACGCCTTGCAAGGGGGTATTTCGGTTTCATCATATCTCAACCGATGAAGTCTACGGAGATCTCGTTGGTATGGATGATCTGTTCACTGAAGACACTCCGTACCAGCCGAGTTCTACGTATTCCGCATCGAAGGCCTCTAGCGACCACTTAGTTCGCGCTTGGCATCGAACCTATAGGTTACCGGTGGTGGCGACAAATTGTTCAAATAACTACGGACCCTATCATTTCCCTGAAGAACGGTTTCCGCTCGCGATCCTGAATGCGATTGCAGGCCAGCCAGTCCCGGTCTACGGCCGAGGTGATCGGATTCGCGATTGGTTGTATGTGGAAGATCATGCCCGTGCCTTGGTCAAGGTGGTCTTCGACGGTGAATTGGGTGAGACCGACAACGTCGATGGTCACAACGAACAGACGAATTTACATGTGGTGGAAACCATCTGTGATTTATTGGATGTTCGCGTTAACCCGAAACCTCAAGGAATCCAAAGCTTTCGGGAGTTGATCACCTTTGTGACGGATCGTCCGGGTCACGATAAGCGCTATGCCATTGATGCCTCAAAGATCGCCTCTAATCTAGGATGGAGGCCACAAGAGACCTTTGAGTCAGGTTTGGCCAAAACAGTGGATTAGTTTTTAGCCTACAAAGACTGGTGGCAACGGGTGAGAAGCGGTGCCTATCAAGGTGAGAGACTCGGTAGGTTGCAGCAAAAGGATTGATTCTCTGATCGGGAAGCCGACAGCAATGGCGAGATTGAGATAATCCGCCCGCTTCGTTCCGTGAGAATCATGTGGGTTGGACAGGCTCTGATGAAAAGTCGCCTAATCGTCTGTTGCTTCAGTATAATTAACGGATGAAACTCGAAACCTTACTGAAAAATTCGCTGGCTACAGCGCTCAATCCGTCCGTGCTTGAATTAGAGAACGAGAGTCATGGACATAATGTTCCAAAACATTCGGAAACGCACTTTCGCTTGGTGATTGTTTCTGAACACTTTGACGGACTGTCTCGCGTGAAGCGACATCAACTGGTGTACAAAGCAGCCGATGATGCGTTAAAGCAGGGCGTGCATGCATTGGCGATGCAATGTTTCACAGAATCTGAATGGGATGAAAGTCCCGCACGTTTGACATCGCCCCCATGCAAAGGCGGAATGAAGAAGGATCCTCGATGAATCAGTTGGTTGTTGCTGCCCTGTATCAATTTGTTGAACTCCCCGATTATCAGGCGTTAAGAGCGCCTTTGCTTGATACCTGCATGTCGCACGGTGTTCAAGGGACGCTATTGCTTGCCGCAGAGGGGATTAATGGAACGATAGCAGGCCCTCGTGAAGGAATCGATGCGGTTCGGGCATGGCTTGATGCGGACGGGCGCTTTGATCGGCTGGAATATAAAGAGTCCTTGATGGACGCCGATGGAATTCCGTTTTATCGGATGAAGGTGAAATTGAAGAAAGAAATTGTCACCTTGGGTGTTCCAGGAATTAGTCCAAAAATGAAAGTGGGCCGCTATGTGCAACCCGAAGATTGGAACGCGCTCATCCTTGACCCCGAGACAATCACCATCGATACCCGCAATGATTACGAGTATGAGATTGGAAGTTTTAAGGGCGCGATCAATCCAGAGACCAAGACTTTTCGGGAATTCCCTGAGTGGGTTGCGCAACATCTAGACCCAAAGAAACACAAGAAAGTGGCGATGTTTTGTACCGGAGGCATTCGCTGTGAGAAGTCGACGAGTTATCTTCTAGATCAGGGGTTTGAAGAGGTGTACCACTTAAAAGGTGGTGTTTTGAACTATTTCGAACAAGTTCCGCACACCGACAGCACCTGGGAAGGTGAATGTTTCGTGTTTGATAACCGTGTAACCGTTAATCACAAACTGGAACCTGGCGACCTCGATCAATGCCACGCCTGCCGCCGTCCGATTACCGAAGAGGATCAGTTGCGACCGGAATTCGTGATGGGTGTTCAATGCCACTACTGCGTGGACGAACACTCAGATCAACAAAAAGAACGGTTTCGGATGCGCCAGCGACAGATTGAGCTCGCTGAGTCCCGCGGTGAAAGACATGTCGGTATTGATGCGCAAACATTGAAAGCTCGACAAATGTTCGTCCGACAAATTCGAGAAGCAAAGAAGTCTGGGCAGCGAGACCTTACAATCAATAAAGGGCAACTTAAATCGAATGGCAGAGGACTTGTGTAACCATGAATGAGATCTTTGGAGTGATTGGCGGCAGTGGTGTGTACGACATCGATAGTCTGCAAGATGCTCATTGGGTAAAGGTTGCGACACCCTTTGGCGATCCTTCAGATGAATTTTTGATGGGGGTGATTGGAACACAAAAATTTGCTTTTTTACCTCGACACGGAAGAGGTCATCGTTATTCGCCGACGGGGATCAACTATCGAGCAAATATCTGGGCTTTCAAATCACTTGGAGTCCGTCGGGTGTTGTCTGTTAGTGCTGTAGGCTCGCTCAGAGAGGAGTTCGCGCCTGGTGATTTTGTTTTGGTGGAGCAATACATTGATCGAACGACTCAACGGGTTAGTTCGTTTTTTTCAAATGGTTGTGTCGGTCACGTTTCGATGGCTCATCCTGTCTGTCCAGATCTGAGCAAGATTGTGCACCAAGCGGCGAAAACATGCGGCATGACAATTCATCCGGGTGGGACCTATTTGGCGATGGAAGGACCGCAATTTTCAACGCAAGCTGAATCTAATTTATATCGCATCTGGGGTTGCGATGTGATTGGGATGACGAACATGCCTGAGGCTAAATT
Organism: uncultured Litorivicinus sp.; assembly: GCA_902528165.1. Lineage (GTDB taxonomy): Bacteria > Pseudomonadota > Gammaproteobacteria > Pseudomonadales > Litorivicinaceae > HIMB30. Next base: position 49,602 of record CABZRL010000003.1, on the reverse strand, counting down.
AGCTAGGGAAGCAGCCATCTGCTACAGCTCTCTTGCCATGGTTACGGACTACGACTGCTGGCACCCTGATCATGACAATGTCTCCGTTGAGCAAGTGATTGGCACCCTGTTAAGTAATAGTGACAAGTCAAAAGCTGTTGTACACGCACTTGAGCAAGCTGATGGTTTGTTCAATCGGTCCAATTGCCAATGCTCTCTATCAAATAAGCATTCTAAAATTACGGCCAATAGCGCCCAAGATCCTGCGGTAGTCGAAGGGCTGCAGTTGATTCTAGACAATTAGAGAATTTTTAATGAATGATGCAGTCAGAAGAGATTTGATCGAGACAGGAGTCAAGTTGTCGCAAGGCCTCTTGATCCGATCGAGCGAAGGTAACCTGTCGGTACGATTGGACGACTCCTCATTTCTGATCTCGCCGTCTGGAAGTAAACTTTGTGAGCTCTTGGATGATGATTTGGTTGTTGTTAACTTTGATGGTTCGCATTTGACAGGGCAGCTCCCCTCGTCTGAATGGCAGTTTCATAAAGATATTTATTTAACGAAAAAAAATGCTCAGGCTGTGATTCACACGCACAGCGACTTCGCGACAGCGCTTGCTTGCTTGCGGGAGGATCTTCCAGCATTCCACTACATGATCGCTATCGCCGGCGGGAATGTGGTCAGATGCTGTGATTACGCTGTTTTTGGTTCTGAAATTTTGTCTATGAATATTTTATCTGCTCTGGAAGATCGAAAGGCTTGTTTGATTGCTAACCATGGCTTGATTTCATGGGGGACTTCGCTAAAGGAGGCATACACAATCGCGTGTGAAGTTGAGGCGCTTTGCAAGCAATATTTGATCACTCGTTCCGCTGGCACTGTGTCATTACTTAATGAGAGAGAAATGCGTGAAGTGATTGATAAATTCGAAGACTATCGAGCAAATAAAAAGGAGTTTGAGAGGTTGCGATATTCAAATGATTGATACGATGTATTGGGCCGAAGATGCGCTCTACTTGCTCGATCAGCGCCGACTTCCTCACGAAGTGAACTATTTAAGATGTGATAGCGCCGAAGCAATCTCAGAAGGCATAAGCGATATGGTCGTTCGGGGTGCGCCCGCGATCGGTGTCGCAGCGGCTTTTGGAGTTGTTAGAGCAGTTCTTGACTCCTCGTCGCGGCAATCGGTGGACTGGAATCATGTCTTTCAAAAAATCGAGATTCTGCGATCAAGTCGTCCAACAGCAGTTAACCTGACGTGGGCGATTGATCGGATGAGTCGATTAATCGAAGCTTGCAGATCCTCAGATGCATCTGATGTTGCTGAGAAATGTTTGCGAGAAGCCAAGAAGATTAAGTCAGAAGATATCGAAATTAATCGACAGATCGGCGATCACGGGTTGGATGTTTGTCGGCGGGGGATACGCATACTCACCTACTGTAACGCTGGGGCATTGGCGACGGCAGGTTATGGAACGGCTTTGGGTGTTATTCGATCAGCGCATCGTGAGCTGGCTGATATTCAGGTTTATGCCTGCGAAACCAGACCGTACCTTCAGGGAGCCAGACTGACAGCTTGGGAACTCATGGAAGATCAGATTCCAGTGACACTGATGGCTGACAACATGGTCGGATATGCCATGGCCCAAGGGCTGATTGATTTGGTGGTTGTGGGGACCGATCGAGTCGCAGCCAACGGGGATGTCGCCAACAAAATCGGAACCTATACGGTAGCGACAATGGCTCAACGCCATGGGATTCCATTTTATGTAGCCTGTCCTGTATCAACTATCGATTTTTCGATTGCCTCTGGGGATCAGATTCCGATAGAGGAGCGAGTCGCTGCAGAATTGATAGGTTATCAAGATCGGCAGTGGGCACCAGACAATGTCTCGGTTCTCAATCCGGCGTTTGATGTCACCCCGAGCGAACTAGTGACGGCCCTGATCACTGAATACGGTATGTTTGGTTCGACTGAAGATGGGCTCAAAAAGCTCAAATCAGTGTTACCCAACAAGCTGAGTTAGGCTGAATGCTGGGTATTTAATGTTTGACCGACCATTGAGTCCCTTTAATTCAATTATGACCGTCGAACCAAGAACTGTGGCACCTGCTTTTTCAAGTAGGATCTCAGTTGCTGCAATTGTTCCACCAGTTGCCAACAAATCATCAATAATTAACGCTTTTAATCCCTTTAATTGTCGATCTTTTTGAAGGCAGAGTACGTCGGTTCCATATTCGAGACCGTAAGATTGATCGATTGTTTCGCCAGGGAGTTTTCCTGATTTACGAACGAGAACTACGCCAATATCGTGTTTGAGGGCGACAGGTGGAGCAAAAATAAACCCTCTTGAATCAATTGCTACAAGTACGTCAGGTTGTTGTTTCTTGACAATCTCAGATAATTGTTCGGTAACAAGCTTCAACCCTTCGCTGTTTTCGATGAGTGAGGCGATGTCATAAAACAAAATTCCAGGCTTCGGAAAGTCCAGATACGTTCTGATTAAATCATCAATTGGGTTACTCATAATTCTTTTCCCTAATAGTGTGGTGGTGGAGCGGAGTCGTCGGTGCCCCCGAGCGAGGACATTTGCGCAATTAGTGGACGAATCAAGTGAGCTAGAGCCTGTAACTCTTCGGTGAGCTTGTCGCGATCTCGATTGAGCGACATCACTTCGCGATTCAAAGCGTCGATTTGATCCTCGAGAAATGCGATGCGGATTTCTAAATCAGACAGAATCGAGTCCTTGGTCATCGTCTTGTAAAGTCCTCTTCTAGACCATACTACTTACATACTTTTTACCATTGGAGTTTCTCATGCGTAAGCCACTAGGCCAACTGTTCTTGTCACTTGTTTTATCTGTTATCGGCTCACTTGTTTTATTGTTTTTATTGCCATCATTCGGAATGGAGCCAAGTGTGGGTTCTGAAACCGAAGCCGGTGTTGTCATTGCGATTGTGATTTTGGTTTTGCTTTATGCCATGGGCGCACTTCAGTCAGTCATTGCTAACCGTCGATTCGAATCGATCCCCTTGGGTCCACGGGAAGAAGGTACGGTGAAATGGTTCAACTCCACGAAAGGATTTGGCTTTATCACGCGTGAAGATGGTGAAGATGTGTTCGTTCACTACCGCTCGATTCGTGGTCAGAATCGCTACTTGTTGCGTGAAGGTGCGATCGTCAGCTATGTGCTGGGACGCTCAGGAAAGGGTCCTCAGGCAGAGGATGTGGATTTAGAGGACTGATCAGCCGATCAGTTCCTCCAACAGGCCCTGGTAAAGGTCTTTCAGACGTGGGAGGTCGGCAATCTTGACCTCCTCGTCAATCTTGTGGATCGATCGGTTGATCGGGCCTAATTCGATCAGTTCACAGCCAAGCTTGGCAATGAAACGGCCATCAGACGTGCCGCCGCCGGTTGAGAGGTCGGTCTCAATCCCCGTTTGCTCCCGAATGACCTGACTGGTTGCACGCGTCAATGTCCCTTGGGCGGTTAAAAAGGGCTCACCGGATAGATTCCAATCAATGGTGGCACAGATGCCAAGTTGCTCGATGATCTGTTCTGTTGATTGTCGGATCATGTTGCCTGTGGTTGAGGTCGAAAAGCGCCAGTTACATCGGAATGCAGCAGTTGCAGGAACCACATTGGTTGCCCCGGTTCCAGCATCAATGCTGGAGACCTGAAAGCTGGTTGGAGGGAACGAGTCGTTGCTCTTTCCATCCCAATCGGTTGTAACCAGTTGACTGATAAGAGTCGATGCACGGTGGATTGGATTGTCGACAAGTTCAGGATACGCTACATGCCCTTGAGTGCCTTGCACGGTGACCAATGCGTTTAACGAGCCGCGCCGACCCACACGAACCACATCGCCGAGAGTCTCTTTAGAGCTTGGTTCGCCAACAATGCAGTAATCGATAGCAGGGGTGTTTGACGCCTGTTGGCGTTCTTTCAATAGTTCCACCACGGCAACTGTGCCGTGGGTCGCAGGGCCTTCTTCATCACTGGTCAGCAGAAAGCTGATGCAGCCTGAAGGCTTCGGATGCGTGTTGAGAAAGTCTTCAACAGCCACCACCATGGCCGCCAGTGAGGATTTCATATCAGCAGCACCACGTCCGCGAAGATGCCCGTCATCGGTGGTTGTGGGAACAAAGGGATCAGAACTCCATTGTTGTAAATCCCCGATCGGGACCACATCGGTGTGGCCTGCAAAACAGACCATCGGACCCTGATCACCATAAGTTGCCCAGAGGTTGGATACACCTTGTTGGTCGATACGCTCAAGCTTAAAGCCAAGCCGCTCCAAACGCGTACCGATGATGGTCAAACAACCGGCATCCTCGGGAGTGACCGATTCCTGTCTGATCAGTTCTTCGGTCAGTTCTAGCACTGGGCAGTTCATGGACAACCTCAATTGTTGGAGTGCAGTTCGTCGTTCAAGGCTACCGCTGACTTGTTTGCAAGACACTCAATTTCGCCGGTCACCGAATTGCGACGGAAGAGTAAATCATCCTTGCTGGCTAAATCTCGTGCTTTGACAACACCGACCGACTGACCGTCTTTGTCCAGCAGTTTCACCTTCGATCCTGATGTCAGATATAACCCCGATTCAATGGTGCAACGATCACCAAGCGGGATGCCAAGGCCTGCATTGGCGCCTAAGAGACATTGCTCACCGACAGAAATCAAGATGTTTCCCCCACCTGAGAGGGTGCCCATGGTTGAACAACCGCCGCCGAGATCCGAGCCATCGCCGACCACTACCCCTGCAGAGATTCGACCCTCAACCATGGAGACGCCAAGGGTTCCTGCGTTGAAGTTAATGAAGCCTTCGTGCATGACAGTGGTCCCTTCACCGAGATGGGCGCCGAGACGGACTCGAGACGCATCACCAATGCGAACGCCTTGTGGGACGACGTAATCGGCCATGCGCGGGAATTTGTCCACTGAGTGGATTGTTAAAACTTCCCCATAGGCGCGGGCACGCGTTTGTGCATGGACGAGCTCTTTGACATCAATGGGTCCTTGGCTTGTCCAGGCAACGTTCGGAAGTAATCCGAACATGCCATCGAGATTGGTGCCGTGTGGTTGAATTTTTCGCATCGAGATCATCGAGAGTTTGAGGTAGACCTCGGGAACTGAAGAGGGCTTTTCATCAGTGGCCAGCGCACAGATGACCAGAGGCTGTTCAGATCCAGCCAAGGGAGTGAGGGCCCGCAACAATCCTTCGGCATCACCATCATCGCTGTCTTCGAGTGCTTCAAGGAAGTCATCAAGATCATCGGCTGTGATCGGACGCGTCAGATTCGTCCCGTCCCATCCGAAGACTTCTGCGATGATCTTCACGACAGCAGGATCTGGTCGGCACAGTGCTTTTGGATAATAGGCGTCAAGCCATTGATCGTCAGAGTTTTGGTGTCCAACACCAAGTCCAAATGCAAAACATTCCATAGGGTTATCCTTAAGCGCTCAATAAATGGGGAATTGTGGCCCAGTGACCGGGATCAAAGCCAACAGTCATGGCGTCACCGTTGACTAGCAATGGCCGCTTGATCAAGGTGGGCTTGGCATCGATCGCATCGATCCGGACCGCTCCTGAGAATTGGTTTTTGATGTCTTCCGGAAGCTGACGATAGCTCGGGCCTCGGGTGTTGACCAAGGCATCACCGACGCCCTCGAGCCAACGGTCAATTTGCTCAGCTGAGGGTGGATCTTTTTTGAAATCGACAAAGGTGTAAGCGACGTTTTCAGCGTCAAGCCACTGAAACACTTTTTTCATCAAGTCACAATTTTTAATGCCATAGACCATCAAAGCCATCGATTACCTCGTCATAAATCGTTGAATACGTTGCAGTGCTTCGCGGCAGGTGCCGGGTTCGACGACCAGAGCCATCCGCACAAACCCCGCCCCCGGGTTGACCCCATCGACTTCGCGCCCGAGGAATTGGCCGGGAAGGACAGTCACACCAGTTGCCGCATATAAGTCACGACTAAAGGTATCACAGCCTGTGGGTGTCTTGGCCCAGAGATAAAAACCGGCACCGGGATCATGGCTGTCGAGTTGTTCATCTAAAATGTCAGCTGCAGCCTGAAACTTTTCAGCATATAGGCCTCGATTCACAATCACATGATCCTCGTCAGACCAAGCGAGTTCCGATGCTTTTTGCACGGCCATCGACATGGAACAACCGTGGTAGGTTCGGTACTTCAGAAAAGGTGCGATAAACGAGGCATCTCCTGCGACAAAACCCGAACGTAACCCGGGAAGGTTGGAGCGTTTTGACAGGCTATGAAAGACCAGACACTGACTGTAGTCGCGATGCCCCATTTGCGCACAAACTTCTAATAACCCCGGAGGTGGCGTGTTTCGATAGATTTCAGAGTAACACTCGTCAGAGGCCAGCCAGAAATCAAACTCGTTCGCTTTATTGATGAGATACTCAAGAGTCTCTTCATCGATGACGGTCCCACTTGGATTGCCAGGTGTGCAGATAAAACAAAACTGACAATCTGCCCAAACACGATCGGACACAGCACGATAGTCAGGCTGTCCGGATGCATCGATTGGCAAATAATGCGGTGTCAACCCGGCCATGAAGGCGGCGCCTTCATAGATTTGGTAAAACGGATTGGGCATCACCAAGAGTCCGCCAACCGTCCGATTAGCCGCCGCTTGCACTGCAGCAAAAATCGCTTCTCGGGTTCCATTGACGGGAATTACCTGTGTGTCTGGGTCGATTGGCGAATGGGTTATTGAAAAGCGCTGGTTCAGCCATGAGGCAATGGCGGAGCGGAGCATTTCAGTGCCTTTGGTTGTTGGGTATTTTGCGATCAGTCCCATGTGCTCAGTCAATGCATCAAGCACAAACTGAGGTGGTGCATGCTGGGGTTCCCCGATTGATAAAGGAATCGGTGTAACGCCGGCTGGAGGCTGAATCCCTGAAAGCAGGGCAGATAATTGCTCAAAGGGATAAGGTTTTAAGCGTTGAAGGTCAGGATTCAGCATCTAACAAAGCTCCACTTAAGGCGTTGAGCTCATGCTCAAGGCGTTCTTTGAGTCGATTAATGAAATCGGCGTCATATAAGTTGTCACCTTGACTATCGGTGACGTAGAACACGTCTTCCACGCGCTCACCTAAGGTCGCGATTTTCGCAGTGGACAAATCCAGTCCAAACTCCGCAAACACTCGCCCCACGGTGGTTAATAATCCAGCTCGGTCCGGGGCCACCAGTTCAATCAGCGTTCGGCGTCCTTCAAGATCCTGACGGATCATGACCTTGGCAGGCAGGTTAAAATACTTATGCGCACGCGGTGTCCGACGCATGCCAGCTTGATTGATGTATTGTCCTAATGCCGCTTGTTCAAGGCCTCGCAAGAGTCGTTCCTGGTCATCGGCATCAGTCACCGGTTGACAGGTCGACTCATGCTGAACGATAAAAATATCAATCGAGCGACTGGCTTCACTGGTATGCAGCTTGGCGTCCAGCACCGATAAACCCAAATCTGAAAAACAGGCAGTCAAATCAGCAAAAAGATGCGCGCGGTTGGGTGTGGACACCAAGGCTTGTGTAGAGCCAACGTCAGTTGCTGTTTGGTTGGCTGCAATGGCGATGATGGTTTCATCGGGTTTCGCATCGATTAAGGTTTCCAGATGCCACGCGAGCTCATCGGAGGAGTGGCTGACAAAATATTCTTGGGACCATTGTTTCCAGAATGTGGCTGCAGGTGAACGAATCGATGGTCGAACTAACGCCAAGGCATCAGCTTTGGTCTCTTCAATATAGGCACTGCGCCCTGGCAGTGAATCCAAACCGAGAGTGAGAAAATCTGTGGTGCCGTGGTACAGCTGACGAAGTAGAGTCGCGCGCCAACTCGTCCATAATTCTGGGTTGGTCGCGGTGATGTCAGCGACCGTCAAACACAATAAGTAATCCAGGCGGCGCTGATCACCGACAATCTCAGCGAAAGCTTTCAGTTCATCAGGATCTGAAATATCTTTACGTTGAGCGGTCATCGACATCAGTAAGTGATTATTGACCAACCAACTCACCAAACGTGCATCGTATTCTGACAGGCGGTGATGCTTGCAGAAGTTATACGCATCAATGGCTCCGAGTTCAGAATGATCGCCTCCGCGACCTTTGGCGATGTCATGAAAGAGAGCCGCTAAGTACAACAATTCAATTTTGGGTAACCGTTGAGTCAAGCGTGTCACCACTGGGTAGTCCTGCTCGACGGCCCCTGTGTAAAAACGTGTGATGTTACGGATTAACTGAAGCGTATGCGCATCGACCGTGTAGATGTGAAAGAGATCATGTTGCATCAGTCCCATGATCGGACCGAATTCGGGGATGTAGCGACTTAAAATCCCGTAATAGCGCATCCGTCTTAAGATTTCAGGAAGTTTCGAGGGGTAGCGCATCAACTCCATGAAATAACTGATATTGACCACATCATTTCGGAAAGCGTCATCGATGAGATGACGTGCCGTATACATTTGGCGGGTCGTCGATGCGCGAAGACCTTTCAATTCTGGATTCTGCGCCAGCAAGACAAAGGCTTCTAACAGTGCTGATGGATGGCGTTCGAAACCATTCGGATGGATGAGCTCTAAATGGTTATTTGTGATCTGCCACCGACTGTTAATTTGCGTCACCGTCGCGTCTGAGGGATCTTTGAGGACGGTTTCTTCGAAATTTTGTAACAACATATCGTTGAATTCACCGATCCGAAGGGTCATCCGATAGACCTGCTTCATGAAGGCTTCGATCTGTTTTTTCGTGTCTGGATCGTGAAACCCCATCATCTTGGCGACGGCTGCCTGAAGATCGAATAACAAGCGGTTCTGTGCACGGCCTGCAGAGATATGCAGTGCGAACCGTGTGCGTTTGAGAAATTGTTCTGCCTCATCGAGTAGCCGGAATTCGTTTTGCGTTAAGAGGCCTTCGTCCACTAACGTGATAAGTCTGGTAGTGCGGAAATGTCTCCGGATAACCCAGATGATGGTGTGTGAATCGCGAAGACCGCCAGGTGCATTTTTGATATCGGGTTCCAAACGATTATCCGAGTCATCATGTTTGGCAAACCGGTCTTCTTGCTCTTGGACCTTGGCGTGGTAAAAGGTTTCGGTACTCCAGCCAGAATCGTCAAATGCGAGCGCCTCCAGCTGTTTCAACATTTCGATTTTGGCGCTGATTGGCCGGCATTCGATTAAGCTGGTTGCTATCGTAATGTCATCACGGGCCAATGCCTGACAATCATCAAAGGAGCGGACTGCATGACCAATGTCGATATTGAAGTCCCAAAGTCTGGTGGTGAACGCAGAGATTGCCTCTGCACATGCATCAATCACAGATTGTTCGCCCAGAATCAAAATGTCGATGTCAGAGTAGGGGTGTAGTTCGCCACGTCCGTAGCCACCGACTGCGAAGAGCCCAAGCGGTTGCTCATGGAGGTCAGCGTCAGCCCATAGTGCGCTCAACAGGCGATCCATGACCATTGCTCGACCACCGAGAAGGTAATCGATAAAGATGCCGTTGCTGAATGCATCGGCCAGCAATTGATGCTGGGCCTTTAAATAGTCTCTGATTCCCGCAGGACTCAGATCATTGGGTTCGCCAAGTTCGGTGGAGATTGGACCGGTAATGAGCGCCATCAACCAGCCCTTGGGAAGGTTTCATCGCCATCGCGATAGGTCAGGATCTCGTAGCCGGTGCCGGTCACGAGAATGGTGTGTTCCCACTGTGCTGACAATTTCCGATCTTTCGTGACCGCCGTCCAGCCGTCGGATAACACGCGGGTGTGCCGTTTACCCTGATTGATCATCGGCTCGATCGTGAAGGTCATCCCTTCTGTTAAGGCAACGCCTGTGCCTGGTCGGCCATAATGAAGAACCTGTGGGTCCTCGTGAAAGACTTTTCCAATCCCGTGACCGCAAAATTCTTCGACCACAGAATAATAATGATTTTCCGCATGAGTCTGAATCGCAAATCCGATATCGCCAAGTCGAGCGCCCGGCTTGACCAGTTCAATGCCTTGATACATGCATTCTTGCGTGACCTGGATTAATCGATCCGCAAAAGGCTTCACCTCGCCAACTTTGAACATCTTGCTAGTGTCACCGTGGTAGCCATTTTTGATCACTGTGACATCAATGTTGATGATATCGCCGCGTTTTAGCTGTTTTTCATCGTCTGGGATGCCGTGACAAACGACGTGATTGATGCTGGTACAAATCGATTTCGGAAAACCACGGTAGTTTAACGGCGCAGGAATCGCGTTCTGCACGTCGATAATATAGTCATGGCAAAGGCGGTCTAGCGCACCTGTTGTGACACCTGGTTTGACGTGTTCTTCGATCATCAGCAGGCATTCGGCGGCCAATCGTCCAGCAATGCGCATGCCGTCGATATCTTCAGGGGTTTGAATGCTATGGGCCACGGTGACTCCTTAAATCGAGCGCGTAGTATGCCAGATGTGGCATTCCAGTAGAAAGTTGTTATAATTTTTGCCGCTTTAATTCGCGTTACCGTCATCAACCTGTCATGGGGTGCCTTGTAAAAGGTCATGACAGGGGCTGTATCGCATTTGATTTAACCCCTGACAAGGAAATTACTAATGGCAAACGTCAGCATGCGCGATCTGCTCAAGGCAGGCGCACACTTCGGACACCAGACTCGTTACTGGAATCCAAAAATGGCACCTTTTATATTCGGTGCGCGTAACAAGATTCATATCATCGACCTCGAGCTCACCGTTCCAGCTTTAGACAAGGCAATTTCAATTGTTCGTGGCATGGCTCAGAGCAAGAACAAAGTGTTGTTCGTCGGGACCAAGCGTGCCGCGAGCAAGATTGTGAAAGAGCAAGCTGAGCGCTCAGGTCAGCCATACGTCAACCATCGTTGGTTGGGTGGGATGTTGACTAACTGGAAAACGATTCGTCAGTCAATCAAGCGTTTGAGAGATCTCGAAGCGAAGATGGGTGACGGGACCTTAGAAAAGATTTCAAAGAAAGAGGCCTTGGATCTTTCCCGTCAGCTCGAGAAACTGGAACGCTCGATCGGCGGTATTAAGGATATGGGTGGCCTTCCTGATGCTATCTTCGTGGTTGACGTCAATCACGAAAAAATCGCGATTCAAGAAGCCAATAAGTTAGGGATTCCTGTGATCGGTATCGTGGATACCAATTCAGATCCTGACGGCGTCGATATCGTGATCCCAGGCAACGACGATGCGATTCGAGCGATCGAACTGTACTCAGCGGCCATTGCAGATGCCTGTATTGAGGGCGCTGCTGAAAGTCTCGGTAAAAGCGACTACGTCGAAGTTGCTGATGACGCAGAAGCTCCTGCTGCTGAAGTTGCTGAGAAAAAGGCCCCAGCGAAGAAAAAAGTGACAGCGAAGAAGGTTGCTCCGAAGAAAGAAGTTGCCGAAGACGCCGCTCGGGCTGAAGAGGCTGTTTCTGAGGCTCCTGTTGAAGTAGTTGCTGAAGAAGCACCTGCAGTTGAAGTCGCTGAAGCACCAGCTGAAGAAACAAAAGACGCTTAATTTTTTGATTTAAAGGGGACAGTATGGCTGCTATTTCAGCTTCAATGGTGAAGGAACTGCGCGAGCGCACAGCCCTTGGCATGATGGAATGTAAAAAAGCACTGGTCGAAGCCGACGGTGATCTTGAACTGGCAATTGAAAACCTGCGCAAGTCGTCTGGGATGAAGGCGGCGAAGAAAGCCGGTCGCGTTGCGGCAGATGGAGTGGTTGCCGTCGCTGTGAATGCTGGTCAAGGAACACTGGTGGAAGTCAACTCGGAAACCGACTTCGTGGCTCGTGACGACAACTTTTTAGCATTTGCCGATAAGATCGTCAGTCAGGCCGCTGCTTCTGCATCGACTGACGTTGCCGAGTTGATGGCTGGTGATCTTGAAGACGCGCGTTCTGCTCTGGTTCAGAAGATCGGTGAAAACATCACGGTTCGCCGGATCGCTCAGATCGATGCACCTGTGGTTGGTGCTTATGTGCACTCCAATTCAAAGATTGGTGTGCTGATTGGCTTAGACGGTGGTTCGGAAGAGCTTGCAAAAGACATCGCAATGCACGTTGCTGCGGTTAATCCAATGGTCGTGAATCCAGATGATGTGGATCCTGCAATCATTGAAAAGGAAAAAGAAATCTTTGCTGCTCAAGCGGAGAATTCTGGGAAGCCTGCTGAGATCATCGAGAAAATGATCGGTGGTCGGATTCGTAAATACCTTGCAGAGATCAGCCTTGTTGAGCAACCATTTGTGAAGAATCCAGACCAGACGGTGGGTCAGTTAGCGAAAGCCGCTGGCGCTACGGTGACAGGGATGGTTCGCTTTGAAGTGGGCGAAGGCATCGAAAAAGAAGAAGTTGATTTTGCTGAAGAAGTCATGGCTCAGGCCCGAGGCAACTGATTCGGAATCGTAAAAAGGCCGCTCACGCGGCCTTTTTTTTGGAGGAAATATGGCCAAAGGTGAACGTTCAGTGCGTTACAAACGAATTCTATTAAAATTATCCGGTGAAGCCCTTGCTGGAGCCGACGGATTTGGAATCAGTCCGCAGGTGTTAGATCGAATGGCTCTGGAAATTGGTCAGTTGGTTGGTATCGGTGTTCAAGTGGGTCTCGTGATTGGTGGCGGGAATTTATTTCGTGGCGCCGCGTTGCACCAAGCCGGCCTCGATCGGGTCACTGGTGACCACATGGGGATGCTCGCCACCCTAATGAATGCACTGGCAATGCGGGACGCACTTGAGCGTTCCTCGATTGCATCGCATGTGATGAGTGCAATTCCGATGAGCGGCATGGTCGAACACTATGATCGCAGACGAGCCATGCGATATCTGGATCAAAATGATGTCGTCATCTTCGCAGCAGGAACCGGAAATCCCTTTTTTACGACCGATTCAGCTGCATGCCTTCGCGCCATTGAAGTCGACTGTGACTTGGTGTTGAAAGCAACCAAAGTGGATGGAGTGTACGATTCTGACCCCGTGACGAATCCAAATGCGGTAAAATATGATGTTTTAGATTATGAGACTGTGCTGGCAAAGCAGCTAGGCGTCATGGATTTAACAGCAATTTGTTTAGTTCGTGATCATGGCATGCCAGTTCGGGTCTTTAACATGAATAAACAGGGTGCTTTGGTCTCGATCGTTCGCGGTGAGAGCGAGGGTACGTTGATTGATGAAGGAACTGACGCGTGATTAATGACATTAAAGCTGATGCTAAATCTCGAATGGAAAAATCTCTCGAGGCCCTTGGCCATGCGTTTGCCAAGATTCGAACCGGTCGAGCTCATCCATCGATCCTAGACGCCGTTCGTGTCGATTATTACGGATCCGATGTTCCTGTCAGTCAGGTTGCCAATATTTCCGTTGAAGATGCGAGAACACTTGCCGTGACTCCTTGGGAAAAAAGTATGGTTGGCGAAATTGAAAAGGCCATCATGAAATCGGATTTGGGCTTGAATCCGGCGACTGCCGGTGAGGTCATCCGGGTTCCGATGCCGGCTTTAACCGAAGAAACGCGGAAGGGCTACACCAAGCAGGCGCGTGCCGAGGCAGAGCAATCCAAGGTCTCCGTGCGTAACATTCGTCGTGACGCACTGGCTGACGTGAAAGAGTTGCTGAAAGAGAAAGAAATCACTGAAGACGATGACCGTCGAGCAGGTGATGAGATCCAAAAACTGACCGATGACATGGTAAAACGCATCGACCAGTTACTTCAGGACAAAGAAGCCGACTTGATGGAAGTCTGAGGTTCATGACGGAACCTTGCATCCCCGGGCATATTGCCATCATCATGGATGGTAATAACCGATGGGCCAAACAGCATGGCAAACGCAAACTGTCAGGCCACGTAGCGGGGGCTGATGCATTACGGCGTGTCATTCGCAAGTGTATTGAGCGTGGCGTGCAGACGTTATCGGTGTTCGCGTTCTCGAGTGAGAACTGGAGCCGACCCAAGCTGGAAGTCGATGGCCTGATGCGTTTATTCGAAAAATCGTTGAATGATGAAATCCCAGAATTAGTGGAAAATCAGATTGCCATCGAAGTGATTGGTGATCGCTCGAGATTTTCAGAGTCACTGGTGAAGGCCATGGCGCGAGCCGAAGAGGCAACCGCTGGCGGAATGCGTTTGAAATTAAACATTCTTGCCAACTACGGCGGACGCTGGGACATTGCCGAGACCGCGAAACGTCTGGCTTATGAGGTGCACCAAGGAGTGCTGATGCCAGACGCGATTGATGAGCGCGTGTTTGAACAGCATCAGAATTTGTCCGGACAAGCGATTGTGGACTTGATGATTCGCACCGGTGGAGAGCATCGGATTTCCAATTTCTTACTCTGGCAATCTGCGTATGCCGAGCTCGTATTTAGCGACGTCTTATGGCCAGATTTTGATGGCGAGGCGCTCGATGCCTGTTTGTTGGAGTACGCCAACCGTGAACGTCGCTTTGGACGAACCTCTGAACAGGTCAAAGGTCACGAATGCTGAAATTACGCGTCGTCACAGCATTGGTGCTCTTGCCAGTGGCACTATTGATTCTTTTTGTGCTTCCGGAAGATGCGTTTGCCATGAGTGTGGGTCTCGTTGTGTTGGTTGGGGCTTGGGAGTGGATTCGCTTGTCAGGTCTTGTGAATCGAATGCTGACTTGGTTGCTGTTGGCGTTATTTGCCGGAATTCTGGTTTGGTCTTATCGATTGCCGCCCGTTTATGTGCCGATGTTCTTGGGTATTGGGTGCATTTTTTGGATTGGTGCGGCCGCTATGGTCATGATGTATCCGAAGAGTAAAGAACAGGTAGGCGGACAGCAGGTGAAGCTCAGTTTTGGATTACTGGTTCTGATCCCAGCCTATGTCGCGCTCCTGTACCTTCGACGGCACGACGCGCATTTATTATTGACTGCCTTATTAGTCACCATTATTTGGGCAGCTGATGTGGGTGCATATTTTGTGGGTCGTCAGTTCGGCACCACCAAGTTGGCACCTAACGTGAGTCCGGGTAAAAGTTGGGCTGGTGTGCTTGGCGGAATGGTGGTCGCGCTTGGTGGTGGCATGGTCGGCGCATCCATCGGTGAACCGTCTGATCAAGTGTTTTCCCCCGTCGCCTGGTTGGTATTGATAGGCATTGTTGTCATGACGGTGCTGTTTTCAGTGCTCGGTGATTTGTTCGAGAGCCTAATCAAACGTGAACAAGGCGTGAAGGACTCGAGTTCGCTATTGCCAGGCCATGGTGGAGTGATGGATCGCATTGATTCTTTGACCGCCGCAACGCCGATTTTTGCGCTTTCGGTGTATCTGACAGGATGGCCCTGGGTATGACCGAAGGGGTCGCACTTTTTGGTGCCACAGGGTCGATAGGTGAGTCGACCCTGTCGGTGATCGCAGCACATCCCGAGCGATTTCATCTAGAGGTCGTCAGTGCGCATCGCTCGATCGATAAGTTGATTGGAATCATCGAACGATTTGCGCCTAGGCATGTCATTTTGACTGATCAGTCGAGGGCTGATGAGTTCATGGAAAAGCTGCCAAAACACTTCAATGGATCCTTAGCTTTCGGTGAGCACTCATTGACTGAAGCGGCAAGTGCAACTGATGTGGATGTAGTGATGGCGGCGATCGTGGGAGGTGCTGGACTCGTATCGACCTATGCTGCGGTCAGTAAAGGGAAGCGAGTTTGTCTTGCCAACAAAGAAGCTCTGGTGATGGGCGGTGACTTGATGATGGCCGAGGCTCAGAAGCAAGGGGCTATTCTTTTACCCATCGATTCCGAACATAACGCGATGTTTCAGTGTTTACCGGAATCCTATGTTGTGGGGCAGCCGATTGCGGGATTAAAACAACTGGTTTTGACCTGCTCTGGAGGACCATTCCGAGAATGGACGTCAAAGGCAATGAGTCAAGCAACCCCCGAGCAAGCGGTGGCGCATCCCAATTGGTCCATGGGTCAGAAAATTTCTGTGGATTCTGCCACCTTGATGAATAAGGGTCTTGAGCTGATTGAGGCAACCTATTTATTTGGGGTCTCTGAGCAGGCGATTGAGGTGGTGATCCATCCGGAGTCAACAGTTCACTCGCTGGTTGAATTTGTTGATGGATCGATGCTCGCTCAGCTTGGTAGTCCTGATATGCGGATTCCGATTGCGCATGCACTCGGTTTTCCCGAGCGCCTTGATCTACATGTTGAGCGGCTGTCGTTGACTAAATTAGCAAATCTGCATTTTGAAGCGGTTAACCACGAGGCATTCCCCGCGTTGGCCTTGGCTCGAGAAGCCAGTGCAGACGGTGGTGATCGGCCAATTATTTTGAATGCAGCCAATGAAATCGCGGTGCAAGCGTTTTTGAAAGAGAGAATTAGTTTCACTGAAATTACTGAACTTGTGTCCGATTGCTTGAATCAGATCGATCGACAGCCTATATCCTCTATTGAGGATGTGCTCGCAGTTGATACGATGAGCCGTCAGATTGCTGATCATTGGATTTTGGAGCGCGCATGATAACGACGATTTTCGCCACCATTATTGCCTTAGGGGTATTAGTGACGGTGCATGAGTTTGGCCACTATTGGGTGGCGAAACGCTGCGGTGTCCGCGTTCTCCGGTTTTCGGTGGGATTTGGGCGTGCGCTGTATACCTGGAAAGATCAGGCTGGAACGGAGTTTTGCATCGCTGCGATCCCACTTGGCGGCTACGTCAAAATGTTGGACGGACGAGAGCGAACAATTTCAGAAGACGAGCGTGACGAAGCCTTTGATCAAAAACCGGTTGGGCAACGGTTCGCGATTGTTGCTGCCGGTCCAGCCATTAACCTCATCTTTGCGGCGTTTATCTATGCCTTGATCAGCATGATCGGTGTGCAGACACCTGTTCCTGTGGTCGGCGAGCTACCCACGGTCACTGCGAGCAAAACGCGTCTTCCAGCGGAAATCGTGTCGTTTGATGGCCGTGACATGGAGTCTTGGGAGCGCATCTCGATCGCGATGGTGGATGTGATTGGCGATCAGACCACGGTTCAAGTGGGCCTACGGCCGCTCGATTCGACCATTGTCAATCAAGTCACGATGCCAGTTCCTCGGGATTTGATCACCGACGAAAGCCCATTGGTTGCCTTTGGAGTGAGACCCTGGTCACCGCCGATTCCGGCGGAGTTGGCCCGAGTGATCGCCGGTGGAGTGGGTGAAGCCTCGGGGCTTGTTGCCGGTGATCGGATCACTGCAGTCAATGGAAACCCAGTCGCGGATTGGTCTGAGTTTGTTACCGCCATCAAGGTTGCCTACGGCTTGTCTACCGAGTTAACGCTGAAGCGTGGTGATTTGACGCAGACACTGACTGTGGTTCCAGAGACCCGCGAAGGCCCTGATGGACCCTATGGATTTTTGGGCGTCGCGCCAGTGGTGAAGCCGTTGCCTCCGGAGCTGATCCGGACCGTTCAGGAAAATCCGATCAAAGCGCTCTGGGTGGGTGTCGAGCGGACAGTTGAGATGAGTTGGTTGACTGTTGAGTCCATCGGCAAAATGATCACCGGTGCGTTGTCGCCGGAGAACTTGAGTGGCCCACTGACCATTGCTAGAGTGGCCGGAGATTCGGCGAGCTCTGGTTGGTATGCCTATTTAAGTTTTATTGCTTACCTGAGTGTGAGCTTGGGTGTCCTGAATCTACTGCCGATTCCTGTGCTTGATGGCGGGCATCTGGTATTTTTCGCAGTGGAATGGTTACGAGGTACGCCAGTCTCAGAGCAGGTTCAGATGCAAGGGATCCGTATTGGCATGGCATTGTTGATGGGATTGATGTTCTTTGCCTTTTATAATGATTTGATGCGGTTATAGAAAAACCGTCGAACCAGGAAGTTCACACATGCGTTGTACTCTACCGCTGAGCGCTCTTGCGCTTGCTCTTGCGATCTCTGTCCATGCTGCAGAGCCCTTTCAGGCATCTGACATCCGAATTGATGGCCTCAAGCGGGTATCCTCGGGTTCTGTGTTCGATGCCTTGACTATCCAACCGGGTGATCGAGTGACCGATGCTGATATTTCAATGGCGACCCGAGCGCTGTTTGAAACGGGCTTTTTTGATCAGGTGGAAGTGCGTGCAGACGGTGATGTGCTCGTCATTGAAGTCACTGAGCGTCCCGCGGTCTCTCGCATCGATATCGAAGGCAACCAGGCGATCAAGACTGATGACCTACTCGATAGTCTGCGTCGCGCAGGGATTGTCGAGGGTGACGTGTTGAAACGTGCAACGCTTGATCAGTTGGAACAAGCGATTCAGCGCCAATACACCAGTCGTGGTCGTTACGATGCGACCGTGAGCTCAGAGATTATTGAGCAGGACAGAAACCGTGTTGGTCTGAAAATCTCGATTTATGAAGGTTCGGTGGCCACCATTTCACGGATTTCCATTGTGGGTAATGAAGCCTTCGATGACGATACGCTGTTGGATGAAATGTCCTTAACAGAACCTGGCGTCTTTACCTGGTTCTCTGGTTCAGACAACTATGAAACCGAAAAACTGAGTGCCGATGTTGAAGCCATCCGTTCTTACTATCTCAATCGGGGGTACGTGAACGTTGAGGTTTCTGAGCCTCAAGTGGAATTATCCGAGAACCTAGAAGATGTCTTTATCACCATCACGGTGAATGAAGGGCAGGAATTCCGAGTTGGTGCAGTGAATGTTGGTGGTGACCAGCCGATTGACCTATCGGCTGCTGTTGAAGAAATGACCCTGCAGACCGGCGAAATCTTCAGTCGCCGCCTGGTGAACGAAGCAGTCAACACCATGAGCAAAAAGCTCGGTGATGCCGGTTATGCCAGAGCGCAGGTGCGTGCGGTTCCCGAAATTAATGATGAGACTCAGACCGTTGACGTCACCTTGGTTGTGACTCCCGGACCGTTGGTCTACGTTCGTCGTGTTGAATTCCGTGGGAACACCGACACTTCGGATGTTGTGTTACGGCGAGAGATCCCGCAATTGGAAGCGTCCTTGAGTTCGGCCGCGGCCATCGAGAAAGGACGAATTAACTTACAACGTCTTGGGTTTTTTAGTCTTGTCCGAGCATCAACCCGTCCTGTTCCAGACCAGCCCGATCAAGTCGACGTGGTCTACGAAGTCAAAGAGCAGGCCTCAGGTTCATTATCAGCCAGTGTGGGCTTCAGTCAGGGTCAGGGTGTGTTACTCGGCGCTGCGGTGAGTCAGAAAAACTTCCTGGGATCTGGTAATGCTTTGTCATTCAGTTTGCAAAGCTCAAGCTCCACTAAAGAAGCGCGGTTTTCGTTCACCGATCCCTATTACACCATTGATGGGGTGAGTCGCGGTGTGGATCTGTATTTCGCGCAGACTGATTTTGATGACACAGGGACTGCCGATTACTCCACCGATGAGACAGGTCTCGGTCTGACCTTCGGGTATCCGGTGAGTAATGAGTCTCGGATCAGTACAAGCTTTGCTGTGCAAAATACGAATCTTGATGCCAAGGCTAGCGGTTCACGAGCGAGTTATATCGACACCTTTTTCACTAGTGAAGGGCTCAGTAGTAGCGCAACAGCTGCAGATTTCGTTGAGTACAAAGTCGGCGCCGCCTATAGTTTTGATACGTTAAACAAAGCCTTTTTGCCGACGGATGGGACACGTCATCGGCTGAGCTTCGACCTGTCGATTCCAGGATCAGATTTAGAATATTATACGGCGAGTTATCTTGGAGAGACCTATATTCCAATACTTGAGCAAGAAGACGTGAGTCTGAAATTTAAGACACGGCTCGGCTACGGAGACGGTGTCGGGGACTCTCAAGGGCTTCCGTTCTTGAAAAACTTCTTCGCCGGTGGTATCCGGACAGTGCGCGGTTACACCTACAACAGTCTGGGGCCAACGGATAGCAATGGTGAGCAAATCGGCGGTAACGTATTGATTACAGGTACGGCCGCGTTGCAGTTCCCAATGCCTGGTGTGAAAGAGACTGATCAGGCTCGTCTATCACTCTTTGGTGATGCAGGCCAGGTTTATGCAGACAATGCAGAGCTCGGCGATTTGCGGTACTCCGCTGGTTTGGCGTTAGCCTGGATGACCCCAATCGGTCCACTGTCCTTCACTTATGCATCGGCACTCAACAGTAAATCGACAGATGAAACCGAGGACTTTCAGTTCTCGATCGGTTCCACCTTCTAATGCGTTATACGTTAGCTGAGCTCGCTCGGTTGACGGCAACTGAGTTGGTGGGAGAGGGCACCATCGAGATCTCCGAGCTTGCGTCTTTGGCTCGCGCCACTGAATCGAGCTTGAGCTTTTTATCCAATGATTCGCGTCGCTATGAACTCGATGTAACCCAGGCTGCTGCTGTCGTTGTCTCTAAAGCCCTAGGTGGCGACATTGCTTGTGGTCTGATCTCGGATGATCCCTACCGTACCTATGCTGAGTTATCTGTGTTGTTTGACGAGAAAGGTATTCCATTTGCCCAAGGAGTGCATTCGACAGCAGTCATCGATTCAACCGCAGTCATTGCCGATCATGTGTCGATCGGCCCAGGCGTGGTAATCGGTGCTGATGTTGTCGTGGGTGCAGGCTCAGTAATTGGCCCGAACGTCACGGTCTATCCCAACACACGGATTGGGCTCGATTGCTTGATTGGTGCAGCGTCTGTGATTGGTTATGACGGCTTTGGATTTGCTCCGTCATCGAGTGGCTGGGTAAAGATTCGACAGCTTGGTGGTGTTTTGATTGGCAATGATGTGGAGATTGGGGCTGGGTGCACAATCGACCGCGGCGCATTAGATGACACGGTGATCGAAGATGGGGTCAAACTCGATAATCAAGTCCATATTGCTCATGGCTGTCACTTGGGGGCTCGGACTGCGATGGCAGGTTATGTTGCCTTAGCTGGTGGGACGATCATTGGTCAAGATGTCACCGTCGGCGGAATGACTGGCTTTACGGGACATTTGTCGGTCTGTGATAAAGTACACATCGGTGCCAATGCGCTGGTCACTCAATCGATTACGACCCCAGGCGCATACTTGGGCGGCGCTGGGGGTGTGATGAAAGCCGAAGATTGGCGCAAAAATGCGGTTCGTTTTCGGCAATTAGACGCAATGGCGCGTCGACTACAGATGCTTGAAAAGCAACTGAATACTCAGAGTAAGGACTCGTAATGCTTCTGGATATCAAGGAAATCCGCGAATACTTGCCACACCGTTATCCATTTTTATTAGTGGACCGCGTAGTGGAACTTGAAGTCGAAAAACGGGTAAAGGCGATTAAAAACGTCACCGGTAATGAAGACTTTTTTAATGGCCACTTTCCGGATCACCCCGTGATGCCTGGTGTGTTGATCATTGAAGCACTGGCACAAGCAGCTGGTGTGCTCGGGTTTAAAACCATGGACAAAAAGCCGTCTGAAGGATCGATCTATTTGTTTGTTGGTGCTGACGATGTGCGGTTTAAACGTCAGGTGGTACCGGGAGATCAATTGATTCTTGAAGCGGAAGTGTTGCGGGTTCGGGCGGGCGTTTGGAAGTTTGGCTGTCGCGCAAGCGTTGATGGCGAAACTGTTTGTACAGCTACCATCATGTGCGCGGACAGGACAGTTTGACGACAATCCATCCACAGGCGCTGGTTGATCCGAAAGCAGAACTTGCTGATGACGTTGAGGTTGGACCATTTGCCATCATTGGACCTGAGGTCACAATCGGTGCTGGTACCGTGGTTGGCCCGCATGCCATTTTAAAAGGTCCAACCACCATTGGTGCGGGCAATCGTATCTTTCAATTCGCCTCTGTGGGTGAAGACTGCCAAGACAAAAAATACAAAGGGGAACGCACTGAGCTTGTCATCGGTGACAATAATGTCATTCGTGAGGGTGCGACCTTGCATCGTGGAACCGCTCAAGATCGTGGGATTACCAAGATCGGTTCGAATAACTTATTGATGTGCTATGTGCACGTGGCTCATGACTGTGTGATCGGCGACAACATTATCATGGCCAATAACACGGCAGTTGCGGGACATGTCCATGTTGGTGACGGTGCCATCCTTGGTGGCGGTACTTTGGTGCACCAATTTTGTCGGATCGGACAGTTTGCCATGACGGCAGCAGGGACGGTGGTCCTCCAGGATATTCCGGCCTTTGTGACCTGTTCTGGGAATCGTGCCGAAGCCCACGGAATGAACGTTGAAGGGATGCGCCGTCGAGGGGTCGACAGTGATGCGATCAACCGCCTGAGAGAGGCCTATAAAACCGTTTATCGTCGGGGTTTGACATTGGATCAGGCGATCGCAGAGCTCGGGCAAAATCATGTTGGATGTCCTGAAGTGGATACCTTTCTTGACAGTCTCAAGTCATCGCAACGAGGCATCGTTCGCTGATGCAAATCTGTGTGGCAGCTGGAGAAGTCTCCGGCGACCAGATTCTCGCTCCCATTCTTTCTCGCCTTTCAGAGTCTGCGTCTGTGACCTTCAGTGGGATCGCTGGACCCCAGATGATAGCCGCAGGGACTTACCCACTCTTTCCAATGGACAGACTGTCGGTCATGGGCATCATGGAAGTCTTACCGCGCATTCCGGAGCTACTCTCGATTCGCCGACAAATGAAGCACTACCTGAAGGCTTCAAGGCCTTCGGCCTTAATCACCTGTGACGCACCAGATTTCAACTTACCACTCTGCGCCTATGCAAAGTCTTTGGGAATTCCGGCGATTCATGTCGTCAGTCCATCGGTGTGGGCTTGGCGTCGTCATCGGATTCCAACCATTGCGAAACAACTAGACCGATTGCTGTGCGTCTTTCCCTTTGAGCCCGAGCTCTATGCGTCTACCGGTTTGCGCTGCGATTTTATTGGTCATCCATTGGCCGCAGATATTGCGTTTAATCCTGATCCTGAAGATGCTCGCAGTGCACTGGATTTACCAATGAGTGGACCGATTCTTGGAATTCTTCCAGGCAGTCGGAGTGCCGAAGTGAAGCGATTGCTTCCATTGTTTTTTCAGGTCTTTGATCGTTTACTGGATGAGGATCCGGATTTGGTTGGTGTGATTCCAGCAGCCAGCGATGCGCTGTATGCAGAGATTCATTCCAAGGTTGCTGGACGACCCTGTCGGGTGGTGTCTGGCCAATCACGGCAAGTGATGGCTGCATCAACGGCGATCTTGTTGGCCTCGGGTACGGCTGCATTAGAGTCTGTCCTAACGGGTCGACCCACGGTCGCTGCATATCGGATGAATCCCTGGACCTACCGATTGGTCAAAGGAAAGCTCGAGACGGAATTCGTGACGCTGCCGAATTATTTAGCGAACCAAGCGCTGATCCCTGAGCTCATCCAGGATCAAGCCACAACACAAGCGATTGTGAACGCGATTCAACCCCAACTGAAAGAGGGTGTTTCGGATCTATTTTTAGCCCAAGCTCAGTCAATTCACGAGACCTTGACAGGAGATGTGACTGATCGGGCATTAGTCGCCATTCTGGATGAGTTATTGTGAGTCTGATGATTGGCGTTGATGAAGTTGGCCGTGGGCCCTTGGCGGGACCTGTCGTGACCTGTGCGATCCTCTGGCCCGAGGATCACGGGATTGTCGCACTGGATGATTCGAAGAAATTGTCAGCTAAAAAACGCGAAACGCTGGTTCCTTTGATTCGCGACAAAGCGGTCAAGATCAGTTTTGGGCGTGCAGAGGTGGACGAGATTGATCGCCTGAATATTCTTCATGCCACTATGCTTGCTATGGAGCGCGCTGTCGAGGGGCTGGGAGCAGTGGATGCGCCGATACGCATTGATGGAAATCGAGTGCCTGATGGCTTAAAGGGACGTGCGTTAGCAGTCGTGGGTGGCGATGGTATGATCGCTGCGATCTCAGCTGCGTCAATTCTTGCTAAAGTGGCAAGAGATGAGGAAATGACGGCATTGGCGGAGATGTATCCTGGCTATGGATTTGAAGGTCATGCGGGATATCCGACCAAAGCGCACATCCAAGCCCTTGAAACCTTGGGCGTGAGTCCGATCCACCGACGCTCGTTTGGACCTGTCAAACGCATTTTGGAGAACGCATGACGCAGTTTGTCCACCTCAGGACGCATTCTGAGTATTCCATGGTCGATGGCCTCTTTCGGGTCAAGGAATTGGTGAGTCGAGTCGCCGAATTTGGGATGCCGGCGGTGGCGTTGACGGATGAATCCAATCTCTTTGCTTTGGTGAAATTTTATCGGGCCTGTGTCGCACAGGGTATTCAGCCGATCATTGGTGCAGATTGTTGGGTGCAGGGGGATGAAGGCTTCGGGCGACTGACTTTGATCGCCATGAATCAAAGGGGATATCACAACCTGCTTGAACTCTTGTCACTGGGTTGGCTGAAAGGACAAGACGGTGACTATGCATTACTGGATTGGACTTGGGTCACTGAGCACGCCCATGGCTTGATTTGTTTAACGGGGGCGACTGAGGGTGAAATCGGTCGTTTAGTGGCGGCTGGACGAACCGATAAAGCCGATGCGGTGCTTGATAAATACCACCATCTCTTCGGTGATCGGCTTTACTTTGAGCTGACGCGGGTCGGACTGCCAGGTGAGACAGTGTTGATGCAGTACGGTGTCGAGGCTGCAGATCGTCGCCAGATTCCGTTAGTCGCCACGAATGTGACCTGTTTCAAAGCGGCTGATGATTTTGAGGCACATGAGACACGGGTTTGTATCCATGACAGCGTGACCTTAGATGATCAACGCCGGGTACACCGCCATACGCCGGAGCAATGGCTGAAACCGCAAGAGGCGATGGCTGAACTCTTTTCAGATTTGCCAGATGCTGTTGCCAATACCGTTCAAATTGCCAAGCGATGTGGTGTCGAATTGACGCTGGGGACCTATTTTCTCCCGGAATATCCCGTCCCAGATGGGCTGACACTTGATGACTTTTTCCGTCAATTTTCTCACGAAGGCCTGACATCCCGCTTAGCGGCTGCCGCATCTTATGGGCAGAGCCTTGACGAGACGGTCTATCGTGCGCGACTGAATTTTGAGGTTGATGTCATCTTGCAAATGGGGTTCCCAGGATACTTTTTGATCGTTGCGGACTTTATTCAGTGGGCCAAAGACCAGTCCATCCCGGTCGGTCCGGGGCGAGGCTCTGGTGCTGGATCAATTGTTGCTTGGGCGTTAAACATCACTGATTTAGACCCGATTGCGCATGAATTGCTGTTTGAGCGATTTCTGAACCCAGAACGAGTATCCATGCCTGACTTTGATGTCGACTTCTGCATGGAAGGTCGTGATCGGATCATCGATTATGTGGCTGAACGCTATGGGCGTAACGCGGTCAGTCAGATTGTGACCTTCGGTTCAATGGCCGCAAAAGCGGTGGTTCGTGATGTGACCCGAGTGCAAGGGAAGCCTTATGGTTTGGGTGATCGATTGGCCAAACTCATTCCATTTGAAGTGGGGATGACACTGGATAAAGCCTTCGACGCGGAACCACAGCTCAAAGAATGGATTGAGGCAGACGAGGAAGTTCGCGAAGTCTGGGATATGGCGTTGAAGCTTGAAGGATTGTCGCGAAACACCGGAAAACATGCCGGTGGTGTCGTGATCGCACCTGGGAAGTTGACGGATTTTACAGCGCTACTCTCGGCTGAAGATGGATCCAGTTTGGTCACGCAACTGGATAAGGACGATGTGGAAGCCGCGGGCTTGGTCAAGTTTGATTTCTTGGGCTTGCGGACCCTGACCATCATCGATTGGGCACTCGGACTGATTCGAGAGACTCGCGGCGAGTCACCTGTCATCGAACGGATTTCGATGGATGAGGCTAAAGTGTTTGAGCTTTTGTGTCGGGGTGATACGACTGCGGTGTTTCAGTTGGAATCGAGAGGCATGAAGGAGTTGATCCGTCGCCTGAAGCCCAACTCCTTTGAAGATATTGTGGCCTTAGTGGCGCTATTTCGACCGGGTCCTTTGCAGTCGGGGATGGTGGACGACTTCATCAATCGGAAACATGGCCGTGCCCGGGTCGAATATCCACATCCGGATCTTGAGCCAATCCTGAATAACACCTATGGCGTCATTCTGTATCAGGAACAAGTGATGCAGATCGCACAGGTGCTTGCTAACTATTCACTCGGTGGCGCGGATCTCCTGCGTCGAGCCATGGGTAAGAAAAAACCCGAAGAGATGGAGAAGCAGCGCGGGATCTTCCTCAAAGGGACCAGGGAGCGAAACATTGATGCAAATCTTGCGGGTTCGATTTTTGATCTGATGGAAAAGTTCGCAGGGTACGGATTTAACAAGTCCCACTCAGCAGCCTATGCATTGGTGTCTTATCAGACTGCGTATTTAAAAACCCACTATCCAGCGGAATTCATGGCGGCAGTGTTGTCATCGGATATGGATAACACGGATAAAGTAGTGCCGTTGATTGAAGAGTGCCGGCGGATGGGCTTGGTCGTTCGTCCGCCGGATGTGAATGCTGGAGCCTTTAAGTTTTCGGTCAAAGATGGCGAAATCATTTATGGCTTAGGTGCGATCAAAGGTCTCGGTGAAGGTCCGATTGGCCAGTTGGTTGAGGCGCGCACAGACGATGGTCCATTTAGTGATTTGTTTGATTTCTGTCGTCGGGTGGGCACCAGTAAAGTGAATCGCCGAGCGCTTGAGGCGCTGATCCGTGCTGGCGCCTTTGACTCACTTGACGAGCCACGTTGGGTGCTGATGGCGTCGCTTGAGGATGCCATTGGTCAGGCAGATCAGGAAGCCCGGAATGAAGCTGTCGGTATGGACGATTTGTTTGGCTTAGGTGCAGAGTCAGGGACTGCGTCAAGCACCGACCCCTATCAGCATCATCGACAGAGCGTGCGTTGGACCGAGCGCGACGTCTTGCGTGGTGAAAAAGAAACGCTCGGTCTGTATCTGACTGGCCATCCCATTGATTGGTACGCAGATGATCTCAAGGGATTGGGGGCAAAAGCGCTCGAGAATCTCGAGAGAACGAAGGACAGCGTGCGGGTTGCTGGTCTGATTGTCGGTCTTCGTGTGATTCGCAATAAACGAGGAGAGTCTTTCGGCATCGTTACGCTAGATGATCGAACTGCTCGAATGGATGTCACGGTGTTTGCTGATTTGTTTGCTGATTGCCGTGACAAACTCGCTGACGACTCCTTAGTTGTGATTGAGGGTGACGTGAGTTTTGATGAGTTCACCAACGGGTTGAAGATGCGTGCGAACAAGGTGGAGACCCTAGAGAATGCGCGGACAGAGTCAGCATCAGGACTGAAGATTCATTTGGAGACGCGCCCGCCCGCGTTTGCCGAGACCTTGCTTTCCAAGATTCAACCGCATTTGGGCGGTGAGTGTCCGATCGTAATCGCGTACAATGCCGTCGATGCTAGTGGCGAAGTGGTCTTAGGTGAGCAGTATCAGGTGCACCCGAATGATTCACTGTTACTGGATTTACAGGAGTTGCTCGGCCAAGATCGAGTGCAACTTGAGTTTGCTGCAAGGACCCAAAAACGCGCATGAATCCAAACTATCTCGATTTTGAACAACCCATTGCTGATCTTGATTCGAAGATCGATGAGTTGAAACATCTGTCGACGGAATCTGGAATCAATATCGCGGAAGAAGTCGCGCGTTTGCAGACGAAATCCAAATCGCTAATGGAAAAGATTTTTTCGGATCTCACGATTTGGCAAAAAGCACAGCTTGCACGTCATCCGAAGCGCCCCTACACCTTTGATTATGTTGAACACCTGATTGATGGTTTCGATGAGTTACATGGCGACCGTTTGTTCGGTGATGACCAAGCCCTGGTTGGCGGTATCGGTGAATTTCGTGGTCGTCCCGTGATGGTGATTGGTCATGAAAAAGGACGGACCGTCAAAGAAAAAGTTGCTCGGAATTTTGGGATGCCACGTCCGGAAGGTTATCGCAAGGGCCAGCGCCTGATGAAGATGGCAGAACGCTTTAAGATGCCGGTGTTGACCTTGATCGATACACCGGGTGCTTATCCAGGAATCGATGCTGAAGAACGTGGGCAAAGCGAAGCCATTGCGAAAAGTCTCGCGGTCATGTCGCGGCTGAAAACACCGATTGTTACCTCAGTGGTTGGTGAAGGTGGATCAGGTGGTGCATTGGCGATCGGAGTCTGCGATAAGCTCTTGATGCTCGAGTTTTCAACTTATTCGGTGATTTCACCTGAAGGTTGCGCGTCGATTTTGTGGAAGAGTGCAGCGCATGCACCAGAAGCTGCAGAAGCGATGGGGATCACAGCGGATCGTCTATTTTCCCTCGGGTTAGTGGATCAACTGATCCGAGAACCGCTAGGTGGAGCGCATCGTGCGCCAGAGCAAGCAGCGTCTGCACTTGGCGACGCCATCGAAGCGCAGTTGGATATTTTAACCGGTTTATCGGCTGAGCAGTTGTTAGAGTCTCGATATCAACGATTGATGCAATTCGGTGTCGGTCGCAGCTGAGGGGCTAATCAGGCCGCACTGGCCGGGGCCTGATCATCGGGTCCATCTGATGATCAGCGGTGGTGCAGACTCGATGGCACTTCTGGCATTGGTGTCCGATTTCGCCAAGATCGTTCCGCGAGCAGTGATTGTGCATCATTGCCATCATGGCGTGATCGCTGCTGCGGATGACTGGTTAAGCTTTGCCGCTACTGAAGCTCAGCGCCGGGATTTCGAGTTCAAACCTCATTGGCTGGCACTTGAAATGGGTCCAGACTTTGAGGCAAGAGCACGGAAGGCACGCTATGACTCGGTGATGAGTGACGTGCAATCCGGTGATGTGGTGATGACCGCCCATCATCGCGATGATCAAGTTGAAACGCTGTTGATTCGGCTGTCGCAGGGTTCGGGTTTGATCGGCTTAGCTGGAATTCCAGTCATGCGTCCATTTGGCCAGGGGCTCTTGATTCGTCCTCTGTTGTCGTTATCGCGAAAGCAATTGAAGCAAGTCTTGGTGTCCAGAAACCTTCAGCACATCACCGACCCTTCCAATCAAGATTCCGCGTTTTTACGCAATTACATCCGCCTTCAATTTTTGCCTGCGTTATCCCGTGTTGCGCCTCAAGTGCGAGAGCAACTGCTGTTGTTATCAACGCTTGCCACAGACCGTGTTTTTCAAGCTGGAGAAACTCTCGGTGATCGACTTCCGGTCCTAGGCGTCGAATCGGTTGAGGTCGCCGCGACAGAGACCTTGATTGCTTGGCAAGTGCGATTTTTTGCACAAGCGCACGGGCGCTTCGCACCATCGGCGTTGCAAATTGCCGAATTTGCACGTCAATGTGTGGAAGCCACTGACGATCGTTTGCCTGAGGTGCCGATCGGGCCCGATGTGACGATTCGGAAGTGGGCCAATCGATTGTATTGGGTTGATTGGCAGAGGCTTGGTGATGAGGCGTCTGAGGAAGTCGAATGGGTCGAAAAAATGGAGCCCAACCAAACCAAGGAGTTTTGTTTTCCCAATGGGGTACTGAGCTTATCGACAGGTGCAGCATCTGAAGATATCGCGGTGTATTGGGGTGTCCGAGGACGCAGTTTTCGGCTCGATAGAAAGCGACCAATGCAGAGTTTAAAGCAATTGGCGCAAGCGCATAGTATTCCACCCTGGTTGCGGCAACGGACGCCGTTGATTGCCATTGCTGATCAAATCATTGGTTGGGGTCACATCGATTGTCGTGAGCAGAGTTTGATTCCGCATTCATTGCAATGGCAGTGGCGCTTTGTCCCTAGGAATACAGCGTGTTCCCCTGTATCCTAATCACCCATCCCAAACTGATGTTTTCGTCACTCTGTTGGCGGGCTTACCAAAAGGATTGTAGGTCAACATGAATCGATTCGTGTTCGTGACCGGCGGGGTGGTGTCTTCGCTCGGTAAAGGAATAGCTGCCGCTTCGCTTGGAGCGATCTTAGAGGCCCGAGGCCTCAAGGTCACCATGTTGAAACTGGACCCTTATATCAATGTTGATCCAGGCACCATGAGCCCGTTTCAGCACGGTGAAGTCTTTGTCACCGATGATGGCGCTGAAACGGATTTGGATCTAGGTCATTACGAACGGTTCATTCGAACACGCATGACTCAACGCAATAACTTCACCGCTGGTCGTGTGTATGAAGACGTGTTGCGTAAAGAGCGCCGTGGCGACTACTTGGGTGGAACGGTCCAAGTCATTCCTCACATCACCGATGAAATCAAGCACAAGATCATTGATGGAGCTCAGGACGCGGATGTCGCGATCGTTGAGATCGGCGGAACTGTCGGTGACATTGAATCACTGCCATTTTTGGAGGCCGTCCGTCAGTTGCGCCAGGAATTGGGGTCTTCACGTGCGTTATTGATGCATCTGACGCTCGTCCCCTATATTGCAACAGCCGGTGAAACCAAAACCAAACCGACCCAGCACTCAGTCAAAGAGTTGCGCTCGATTGGTCTGCAACCGGATGTATTAATTTGTCGCTCAGATCATGAAGTGGACATCTCAAGCCGGAAAAAAATCGCACTATTTACCAACGTTGAAGAGCGTGCCGTTATTCCATTGAAAGATGCGGATTCGATTTATCGCATCCCAATCATGCTGCATGAGCAAGGATTGGATCAGTTAATCGTTGATAAGTTGAGTCTTGAGGTTGCAGATGCTGATCTGAGTGAATGGGTGCGGGTGGTTGATGCGCATTTGAATCCACTGAAATCGGTGGAAATTGCCATGGTTGGAAAATACATGGATCTGCTTGATGCTTACAAATCATTGATTGAAGCAGTCATCCATGCGGGAATTCAGACGCGGACTCGGGTGAATTTCCGATACATCGATTCGGAAGATATCGAGAAACGCGGGCTGCAATTACTCGACGGAGTCGATGCGATTTTGGTTCCAGGTGGATTTGGCGAACGTGGAATGGAAGGCAAAATTGCTGCGGTTTGCCATGCGCGGGAAAATAAAATTCCATATTTGGGTATTTGCCTTGGTATGCAGGCGGCTGTGATCGAATTTGCACGCCATGTGGCAGGTCTTGATGGGGCGACGTCGAGTGAATTTGCGCCCACTGCTGAGCATCCGGTGATTGCACTGATTACCGAGTGGACGAAAGCAGACGGAACACGTGAGATTCGAACCGAAGACAGTGATCTGGGTGGCACCATGCGCTTGGGAGCTGAAGAGTGCCGTCTGACTCCGGGTTCGAAAGTGGCTGAAGTATACGGGACTGATGTGGTCAGTGAACGGCATCGGCATCGCTGGGAGTTCAATAATGATTACCTTGATCGCTTGCAGGCGGCTGGACTGAAACTTGCGGGGCGCTCAACCGACAACTCATTGGTTGAAGTGGTTGAAGTGGATGATCATCCCTGGTTTGTGGGCTGTCAGTTCCACCCAGAATTTACTTCCACCCCGCGTGATGGACATCCACTGTTTACGAGTTTTGTGGAGGCCGCCGTCACCTACTCCAAGGCGGGCGAAAAAGAGAGCTTATTTTCATGAAGTCGGTGATCGAGATTCAGGGAATGCCCTGTTCCAACAGTCATCCGATGATGCTGTTTGGTGGCATGAATGTGCTTGAATCCCGAGAGCTCGCATTTGAGATAGCAGAACAGTATGTCGCGGTCTGCAAGAAGCTTGAGATTCCCTATGTGTTTAAGGCAAGTTTCGATAAGGCGAACCGGTCCAGTGTCACAAGTTTTCGAGGACCGGGTCTTGAGCAAGGTCTGACTTGGTTAGCCGATATCAAAGCGCATTTTGAGGTGCCGCTGATCACGGATGTTCACGAGCCGACGCAGGCGCGAGCCGCGGCTGAAGTCTGTGATGTGATCCAATTGCCTGCATTTTTGTCGCGGCAAACGGATTTAGTGGTGGCGATGGCAGAAACCGGTGCAATCATCAATGTGAAAAAAGCACAGTTTTTAGCTCCGCATGAAATGCAACATATCATCAACAAGTGTGCCGAGGCTGGTAATGATCAGGTGATCCTGTGTGAGCGGGGCTCAAGCTTTGGCTACAATAATTTGGTAGTCGATATGCTCGGATTTGGCATCATGAAACACATGCAAGTGCCAGTGATTTTTGATGTGACCCACGCGCTGCAGAAGCCAGGTGGGCGAACTGATTCAGCAGATGGTCGTCGCGAGCAGGTGACTCAGCTTGCGCGATCCGGAATTGCTGTTGGCTTGGCTGGACTGTTTTTAGAATCCCATCCAGATCCATCAAGTGCGAAATGTGATGGGCCATCGGCTTTGCCACTGGATAAATTAGAGCCGTTTCTTTCTCAGTTAAAGGCCATTGACGGCCTTGTGAAATCCTTCGATATCTTGGAGACCAACGCGTAATGACTGCAATCGTCAAAATAATTGGCCGTGAAGTAATGGACTCTCGCGGTAACCCGACAGTGGAAGCTGATGTGGTTTTAGCATCTGGTGTGATCGGCCGTGCTTGTGCCCCATCCGGTGCATCCACAGGCTCCCGTGAAGCACTTGAACTCCGTGATTACGATGACAGTCGATATCTTGGCAAAGGGGTGCTTAACGCCGTGGCTAATGTGAACGGCGCGATCGCTGAGCGTGTGGTGGGTATGGATGTTGCCAAGCAACGCGAGATTGATGATGCGATGATTGCTCTGGATGGGACTGACAATAAAGCCAAGCTTGGCGCGAACGCGATGCTTGCCGTGTCGTTAGCGGCGGCGCGTGCTAACGCTGATGATCAGAGGATGCCACTTTATCAGCACATTGCGGATCTACACGGCAATACCCAACCCTTAACGCTTCCAGTTCCGATGATGAATATCCTCAACGGCGGTGAGCATGCTGATAATAATGTTGATATTCAGGAATTCATGATTCAGCCGGTGTCCGCGACCAGCTTTTCCGAAGCGCTTCGCATGGGTGCTGAGATCTTTCATCATCTGAAAAAGGTGTTAATTACCGAAGGGATGAATACGGCCGTCGGTGACGAGGGTGGTTTTGCTCCCAATTTGCCATCTAATGAAGCGGCGTTAGCGGTGATTGCGAAGGCTGTCGCAAATGCTGGATATCAGCTTGGGGATGACATTACGCTAGCCTTGGACTGTGCCGCGAGTGAATTTTTCCGCGATGGCCAATACGATCTTGCCGGTGAGGGACGTGCATTTGATTCGGAAGGTTTTGCCGATTACCTCGGTGGACTTTGTGATGCCTATCCGATCGCGTCGATTGAAGATGGAATGGACGAGAGCGATTGGGACGGCTGGGCGTCCTTGACGAAAACCTTGGGTTCGCGTTGTCAGTTGGTTGGTGATGACTTATTTGTGACCAATACCAATATCTTAAATCGAGGGATTGAAGAGGGTGTTGGCAATTCGATTTTGATTAAATTTAACCAAATTGGCACTTTGTCTGAGACTTTGGATGCCATTGGCATGGCTCAGAAAGCGGGTTATACCGCAGTGATTTCGCATCGTTCTGGCGAAACAGAGGACACCACCATTGCGGATTTAGCGGTTGGGACGTCTGCCGGTCAAATTAAAACTGGATCGCTGTGCCGTTCTGACCGAATGGCGAAATATAATCAGCTGCTCCGAATCGAAGAGGCTCTTGGCTCGAGTGCCAAATATGCCGGCCGTGGAGCCATTTTTGGACAATCATGACCGGTAAGTTTGTCCTCGTCGGTCTTGCGATTCTATTGGGTCTGTCTCAATACCAATTGTGGTTTGGCACAGGGTCAATTTCAGAATTGCAACGACTCACGGATGAGCTACACAAACAGGAGGCTGCCAATCAACGACTCACCTCGCGGAATGACGAGCTTGTTGCTGAAATCAACGCATTAAAGAACGATCCCGAGGCTATCGAAGAATTGCTTCGGTCTCGCTTTGGGTACGTCAAAGACGGTGAGACCTTCGTTCGCTTATTGCCTAAAGGGGACTTGCCGAGTGAGTAAGTTCTGGGCGGTGATCCCAGCAGGAGGTCGAGGGCTGCGGTTTGGATCGCAAGTGCCCAAGCAATACATGACAGTCGCTGGGATGGCGGTCTTAGATCACGTGTTGCAAGCGTTTTTGAAATTTCAAACGTTTGAAACCATTGTGGTTCCAGTCCCATTGGAAGATTCACGGTTCCATGATTTGACCGCTTCGGCTGATGATCGGATTGTGGCGATTGTGGGTGGCCAAGAGCGAGCTGACAGCGTCCGTGCGGGGCTCGAATGGATCGTCGCGCAAGGTGCGGATCAGAACGACTGGGTGTTTGTTCACGATGCGGCGCGTCCTCTGATTACTCAAAATGAATTGCACGCTTTGCGCGATGCAATTGATGCACCAGCTTGCCCTGGCGCGGTCTTAGGTGTCCCGGCGGCAGATACCTTAAAGCGGGTTGATCAAATCGGTCGTTGCCCTGAAGAATCCGATAGTTGTATTGCAGAAACTCTCGATCGGACTGGTCTTTGGCATGCCATGACACCACAGGTCTTTCGACTTGGAGAGTTAATGGAGGCATTGGTTCGCGCACGAACATCAGGATTCATTGTGACTGATGAAGCCCAAGCGATGGAGGCAGAGGGAAGTCTGCCATGGCTGATTCGTGGGCGACGATCTAATATCAAGTTGACCTATCCGGAGGACTTGGAGTTGATTGAGGCCCTGTTGACTGCTCGAGAGGAGAGATCCGCGTGATTCGTATCGGACAAGGATTTGATGTTCATCGGGTCGAAGCTGGTGATGGCATGACCTTGGGCGGATTATGGGTGCCCTGTGCGCATCGAGTCGTCGCCCACAGCGACGGCGATATCGTGTTACATGCGATCATGGATGCAATGCTCGGCGCCCTGGCCTTGGGTGATATTGGGCAGCTCTTCCCCGATACAGACGCGAGCTTTCAAGGTGCAGACTCTGCTGAGTTTACCCGAGAAGTGCGCCGCTTGTGTCTTGCGAAGGGGTATTCGGTTTCAAATTTGGATGTCACGATCTTGTGTGAAGTTCCAAAAATCGGACCGATTCGAGAGACCATGCGACAGTGTATCGCGGATGTTTTGGAGACTGTGGTTGATCAGATCTCTGTAAAGGCAACGACCACGGAGCAACTCGGATTTATCGGTCGTGGCGAAGGAATCGCTGTGATGGCTTCTGTATTGATGCGCGCGCATTGAGCTCATTGATGTACGGACAGCGATCCATCGCACTGTCGCTGTTGCCAAAAGCTCATGGAGACGCGGTCTTTCAAGGTCACTATCGGTCGGTCGCCGATGACTTCGTGGTGACTGAGGACTTGGGTTATGAGCCCGAAGGGACTGGCCCCCATTATTGGGTTTTGATTCGTAAGCAAGGGATTTCCACCGACGAGGCAGTCTCACGTTTAGCGACAGTCGCCCGAGTCTCACGGAAGGATTTAGGGTACGCAGGCAAGAAAGATACCCATGCTCTCGCGACGCAATGGATCAGCCTTCCTGAGACCGCTGAGATTGACGAAGGTGTGGTGGATGCACAACTCGAAGTCTTACGGCTGACTCGCAATCAGCGAAAATTAAAGATCGGACAATTGGCTGGCAATGAGTTTCGGCTGAGACTTCAGGGCGAGGTCGTCGGTGAGCTTGAAGAACGACTTCAACACTGTCGAGAACATGGAGTGCCAAATTATTTCGGGTTGCAGCGATTTGGGCGATCGGGATCGAATTTGGATGCCGCCAGACGTCTTGCGCGACGTGATCCGAAGGGGCGGCGTCGACTGCATCCGAAAGACGGTATGGCAGCCTCTGCGGCTCGCTCAGCAGGATTTAATGCCGTTCTTGCAGATCGGATTCAGGCCGATCAGTGGCTCGCGGTCACAGATGGTGACGTGGTGTCTTTAGCCGGACGCGGTAGCCATTTTGCGGTGACTGTAGATGAACTACCCAGCGTGCTGTCTCGGATTGCTTCTGGAGCTTTGGATCCAACTGCACCGATGGCTGGGAAACAATCAAAAACATTGGCGTTACAGGCGGAGTCTGAGGCGGCGGTGTTAGGAACCGACCCTGAGCTTCTGGACTGGATGCAGGGTGTATTTCGGGATGAGGGTCGACGAGCCGTCAGAGTCTTGCCGAAGCATTTGGAAGCCGGACGATCAGAGAATACACTCGAGTTATCGTTCTGGTTGCCCAAGGGCTCGTTTGCCACGGCGGTAATAAACGAATTAGGAGATTTGCAGGAGGCACATGCACGGACTGCTACATGAGCGTGGTCAAAGTCGCCTGGTGGAGACGCTGGGAGATTTAGGGATCAACGATGTTTTTGTGTTGGATGCATTTCGTCGCGTTCCACGGCATTTGTTTGTGGATCCAGCAGTGGCTGATTCCGCCTACAGCGATGTGACATTACCACTTGGGCATCAGCAAACGCTCTCTCAGCCTTCCGTAGTAGCTCGTATGCTGGAACTCTTGCGCGGTGGACGGCAATTGGGTCGTGTCCTTGAAGTTGGAGCGGGCTCGGGATTTCAGACAGGACTCTTAGCCCACTTAGCAGAGCAGGTATTCGCTATTGAACGGATCACACCACTGGCGACTGAGGCTCGGAAACGCATGGATACGCTCGAGCTTGAGAATGTCGTGATTCGGCATGGTGATGGTCTCCTTGGTTGGCCAGAATTTGCGCCCTTTGATGGCATTATTTTGGCTGCTTGTCCTGAAGCAGTCCCTCAGAGCCTGTTTAATCAACTCGCTGATGGTGGCCGACTGATTGCTCCGGTCGGCTTGGGCCAGACGCAACACTTGATTCTCTATCGTCGTGATGGTGACTCGATCGAGGAAACCCCATTGGATACCGCGTTCTTCGTTCCTGCTCTGGCGGGTCTCCAGTGAGCTGGTGGTCGATTTGGTTGCGCGGTTTGGCGATGGGTGCAGCCGATGCAGTGCCCGGGGTCTCAGGCGGGACAGTGGCTTTTCTCACGGGAATTTATGAGCGATGGCTTGCGGTCTTAACATCGATCACACCAGCGCTTTGGATGGTGTTTCGACAACAGGGGATCAAGGGCCTCTGGGTGCGACTCGATGGAGGTTTTGTTGTGCCCTTAGTGGTTGGCATACTAATGGCCTTAATCACCGTGTCGCATTGGATCAGGGATTGGCTGGATACGGTACCTGAGCGCGTTTGGGGATTCTTTTTTGGACTGGTGATCGCCATGGGGATTGCGTTGTTGTCCGATCTTCGGGGCTCAATGTGCGCTAAAGATTGGGCGTGGCTCGGTGTTGGGATCATCATTGCTCTGATTCTGGGTTTGCAAACGCCACAGTCCGCTGATCCTGAACTCTGGGTATGGCCTTTCGCTGGAGCCATGGCTTTGTCAGCGATGCTTTTACCTGGGATTTCAGGGAGTTTTCTGCTGCTGTTAACCGGCCTGTATCCGGCATTAATTGGCGCGGTGAGTGATTTTGATCTGACCATTTTGACGTTATTCGTCAGTGGTGGTGCGTTTGGAATTTTGTTGATGGCGCACGTTCTGAAAGCATTACTCGCGCGCTATCACACCGAGGTACTGAGTGCTTTAACCGGTGTGGTTTTTGGCGCTTTGGTCCGAGTCTGGCCTTGGCAAGGAGCGGCTGATGATGGTGCTTTGCTGTTGATGGTTCCCAACAGTGAGATGTTTTGGATTCCATTTGCATGTGGGGTTTTTGGATACCTTTTGGCATCATTGGCGTTGAAATTCTCAGCGCAGAAGGGGCCTTCCATTCGATGAAGCGACTTTGGATTTTGTGCATGCTCGCGGGTTGCGCAGCACCCTATGAAGTGCCGACCGATCATCTGGGTCGTCCACTCGAGCGTATGCAACCCAAAGTGACAACCATCGATGCCGGTAATCTCGATGCTGAAGAAGCCGGATCCAGTTATGTGGTGCGACGTGGAGATACGTTGTTTTCTATTGCCTGGCGTTTTGAGCAAGACCCGGATCTTTTAAAACGACGCAATCAACTGCGCTCTGACCTGATTCAGCCGGGTCAATCGTTAAAGTTGAAAGGTGACATCCCTCCAGAGCCCGAACCTGAGGTGCGACCAGCACCGAAACGACTGACACCCCCCGTGATCAAGGCCGAGCCAGAACCGGTTCAGACACCGAAGCCGAAGGAAGCGCCGAAACCGGCTGTCAAGCAACAACCGACACCGAGGCCAAAGGCTAAAGCAACGCCAGTCCCGCAGTTGACCGGTTGGCAGTGGCCTGTCAGTGGACCAGTCCTCGAGGCGTATTCTGACAAGACACGATTCAGTCGCTCCCTCCAGTTAGGCGGGCAGGTCGGGACGCCTGTCAAAGCCGCCGCGAGTGGTCGTGTCGTCTACGCTGGCGATGGTCTGGTCGGCTTCGGGAATTTGGTGATCATCAGCCACGAAGGGAAGTTGTTGAGTGCGTATGGCCACAACCAGAGCTTAAGTGTGAAAGTTGGTGATGTGGTGACGGTCGGTCAAGTGATTGCCAAGATGGGCTCAACTGGAACCGATCGTGTGAAACTCCACTTTGAGATCCGAAAACAAGGGAAGCCGATCAATCCGGTATCACTGCTACCTAAACGCAAGTCTTAGCCCTTCAGTCCATCATGCTCGACCCTGAGGCCCCGTTATAACTGAGCTCCCACGACAAGGAGATCGTTATGATTGATTCACTCTCGAATGCCAGTTATCTCAACCATCTAAATCAGCATGAGCTGATGATCGCTTAAGAGGAACTTGAGCTTGGTCGGCAAGTTCAACAAGGCTGTTTTCAAGCTCGGTCTGAATTCATTGAGCGTAACTTAAAGCTCGTCATTAGCATCGCTGGCCGTTATCGCGGCCGAGGACTTGATGTCGCTGATTTAGTGGAAGAGGGCAATCTTGGCCTGATGCGGGCTGTTGATAAATATGACCCGGAAATGGGCTATCGCTTTTCAACCTATGCTGCCTGGTGGATTCGTCAGGCGGTGGAGCGAGCCTTAATGAATCAGGCCAAAACCGTCCGAACTCCGATTCATAAGCAGCGAGAGATCCGACAAGAGCGGAAAGCGCGAGAGTTGGAAAATGAGACCTTGCCAGGCTATGTCAAACGTAACTTCAATCATTGGTTCAACCCCGCTCAGCAGATCATTTCTTTGGATCAACCTATTAACAATCTGGACGGAGCCACTGGGGTCGATTTATTGGAGTCTGATGAGCCCTCACAGGAGGCTTTGGTCTTGAGTCAACAAGATCGTGAAAATGTTGCCGCTTGGTTGAACCTGCTACCAGATCTCCCGAGGATGGTCTTGGTGAGACGTTATGGTCTCGATGGCCGTGATTGTGAAACCCTCTCCGCGATTGGCGAACGCCTAGGCACCACACGTGAGCGGGTTCGTCAGATTCAGGTTGAGACCCTTAGACTCCTGCACCAGATGGTCAAATCGGGACGCATTCCGGCTGATGTTGCCATTCTGGATTAAATTAACCACGATCGAGATGGTCAATTTTATTGGCTACTCCATCCCACTCGTCGGCATCGGGGAGTGGGTCTTTTTTCTCAGTAATATTCGGCCAGACACGCGATAATTCGTCGTTGATTTCGATAAACGCCTTTTGATCTTCAGATAATTCATCCTCAGATAAGATCGCGCCTGCCGGGCACTCAGGCTCGCAGAGTGCACAGTCAATGCACTCATCAGGGTTGATCACAAGAAAGTTTGGGCCTTCATAGAAACAATCCACGGGACAGACTTCGACACAGTCTGTGTATTTACAGCGGATACAGTTATCGATAACAACAAATGTCATAGGTCTCTCCTTTGCGCGGCAAAGATTCTATTCGTTTGTGTGGGAATCGCCAAGTGACTCACGAGCTTTTAAAACCAGTGCCTCGAGGGTGGACCAGGCTTCTCGCGGTGATAAATCGTCCGGATCGATATGAGAAAGCTGTGTCACTAGTGGGTCTGGCGGTTGATGAAAGAGATCTGCTTGTGGCGCTTGAGTTTGATTTAGGCCCACCTGTTGTGATTCGAGTTCGGCGAGATAAGTGGCGGCGCGACCAATGATATGGTCAGGAACACCCGCTCGTCTGGCAACATGCAAACCATAGCTCTGTGAGGTTGGCCCGCTCATCACCCGGTGAAGAAAAACGATGTGATCGCCACTGACTTGCGCAGTGAGGTGCACATTGAAAGCGGTTGGTTCTAAGTCCGGCAAATGAGTTAATTCGAAATAGTGTGTGGCAAACAGCGTGAGTGCTCGATGTTTGGCCAGTGCTTCAGCCGACGCCCAGGCCAGTGCTAATCCATCAAAGGTGCTTGTGCCACGACCGACTTCATCCATCAAGACCAGCGATTGATCGGTCGCTTCCGCCAAAATCGCCGCGGTCTCTGTCATTTCGACCATAAATGTGGACCGTCCTCCGGCGAGATCATCAGAGGCGCCAATTCGAGTGAAAATTCGATCAATGGGACCGATCGATGCCTGGTCGGCAGGAACAAAGCTACCGATCCGGGCCAGAAGAGCAATGAGTGCTGTCTGTCGCATGTAGGTCGACTTACCGCCCATATTGGGGCCAGTGATGAGCGAGAGTGACTGATTGGCGTCTAAGTGGACATCGTTGGGAACGAAAGGATCGGTGTTGGCTTTTTCGATGACCGGGTGACGTCCTTGAACGATGTTGACTTCAACCGTATCTGAAAGAACTGGTTCGACCCAGCGTTCATGACTTGCGACCAAGGCTAGGCTGTTGTGGACATCAAGTTCCGCGAGCGTCTGTGTTAGGTGTTTGAGGTCGGAAATCACATCCATCAATGGGTTAAATAATGCCTCGTACAGATGGCGTTCTCGGCTTAAGGCTTGGCTTTCCGCCGATAAAGCTTTGTCTTCAAAGGTTTTGAGTTCAGGGGTTGTAAAGCGCTCAGCATTTTTGAGTGTTTGTCGTCGTTGGAAGTGCAACGGCGCCTCTTGAGTCGCCAACGTGGCCTTGGAAATTTCAAAGTAATATCCATGAACGCGGTTATAGCCGAGCTTCAGGCTATTGATCCCCGAGGTGGTGCGCTCGGCGTCCTCCATGTCGGTTAACAGACTTGAGGCGTCGCGAGAAAAACGTCGTAATTGATCGAGTTCTGCATCATAGCCTTCACGAATGACGCCACCCGCGCTGATGATGACAGAGGGTTCACTCTCGAGCGCATTGTGTAGCAGGGTTTTCACAGACTCCAACAAGGTGATGCGCAGGCCAAGTGCCTGAACAGAGGCTTCATCGGATTGCGTCAGTCGACACTGCAGTTCAGGTAGTTCATTGAGACTGTCGCGCAATCGAGTCAGATCTCGTGGTCGTGCCGACTTCAGGCCAATTCGGGCGACAATCCGTTCCAGATCCCCGATGCGTTTGAGATGATGATTGATCACCGAAGTGAAGCCTGATCCGATGAGTGCTCGAATATGATGGAGTCGTTGTTGCGGGATGGTCGAATCTCGGAAAGGAGCTGTGATCCAGCGAGCCAATTCCCGACTACCCATGGCTGTTGAGGTTTGATCGAGGACCCAAAGCAAGGTGTGTTTACGATCTCCCTTTAATGTACGGGTTAACTCTAGATTTTTTTGCGTGGTTTGATCTAAAACGACCCGGTCATCGTCGCGAACCAGCTGAGGCCGAGAAAAATGCATCAATTCTTTGCGTTGCGTGTCATGCAAATAGGTCAGAAGTGCTGCAGTCGCTTCCAGACCTTGATCACTGACATCGCTTAAGCCAACACCGCGCGCATCCTTGACCTGATAGGTGCGATCGAGTTCACGAGATAACTGATCGAGCGTGTAATGCCAGGCAGGAACCATGACTTGGCGGGTTTCGGTGTGGAAGAGATCTGCGTCATGGGTAAGGCACTCTTTTGGTCCAAACCGTGTGATCAGGCTATCGAAGGCCTGCTTGGATAGTTGATCGTAAATCAATATTTCCCCGCGGGAGACGGATCCGAGAGCCACCGAATATGTCAGACCGCGCGTATTTAGTGCAGCCACCCAAAGTTCTTGGCCCGATTCGACAAAGGCTTCATCAGTGACTGTTCCCGGTGTCAAAATTCGGGTGACTTCACGAGCGACCGGTCCTTTGGATTCTCCAGAAATACCGACTTGCTCACAGACCACGACGGCAAGTCCTGCGTTTAACAACCGAGCTTGATAGTTTTCCGCGGCATGATAAGGAACCCCCGCCATCGGGATCGGTTCGCCAGCAGATTGGCCGCGGCTGGTGAGCGTAATATCCAACACTTGCGCCGCCACTTTGGCATCATCGAAAAACAATTCATAAAAATCACCCATGCGATAAAACACCAGCGATGTCGGATAATCATCCTTGATCGCTAAATATTGCTGCATCATGGGAGTGTGCTGAGACAGTGGGGCTTTTTGATCCATCGTGGCATTCTAAAGAAAAGACATGGATTGGTGTATGACTTCAGATCTTTTGATGGTGTTAAACAAAGTGCACGAGCAGCTACTTGCTCGTCAGCAGACGGTGTCAGTAGCCGAGAGTTGCACAGGTGGACTCGTGGGTGCAGCCCTGACGGAGCAACCAGGATCATCTGGGTATTTTTTGGGTGGTATTCAGGCGTACGCCAATGCCATCAAAACCGATCTACTTGGGGTGAGTCACGAGACGTTGCTGTCTTTTGGCGCAGTGAGTGAGGAAGTTGCTTCAGAGATGGCGCTGTCGATTCGGCGTTTAAGCGGCAGTGACTGGGCGATTTCGACGACCGGGATTGCTGGACCAGACGGTGGATCTGAGGAGAAGCCGATTGGTACAGTTTGGATTTCAGTGGCAGATTCCGAGGGCGTATTCAGCCAGAAGCTGACCTTGGATGGCGACCGATCAGCGGTTCGCCATGGCACTGTTTTGGCGGCCTTGACGCTTCTCATTGAACACCTTCTCGATGAGGAGACAGATCTTTAACTTCAGTCGATCGCCCCAATTTTGAAATTCGTGTTCTTGGATGGTCCAAGGATCGGTATACTTTCACGCTTTTGGCGAGTATTTGGTCGAGGTCGATATGCCAATTTATGAATATCAGTGTTCTGCATGCGGGCAATCGCATGATGCATTACAAAAATTGTCCGACGCACCGTTAGTCGACTGCCCGGATTGTGGCCAGCCTGAGCTGACGAAAAAAATCAGTGCGGCGGGCTTTCGTCTAACCGGTGGCGGTTGGTACGAAACCGACTTTAAAACCGGTGACAAAAAGAAAAACTTGTCTGGCGACAGCCAACCCTCAGGAGCCGACAAGCCTGCGGCCTCAGACAAAGCATCTGAACCGAAAAAACCCGCATCTAGCAAAACGGAATCGGCCGCCTAGGCCTATTGAAAAAGGAATTAGTATTCATGCGCACCCACTACTGTGGCGAACTCAACGCCAAGCACATCGGTGACACAATCACTGTTTGCGGCTGGGTTCACCGCCGCCGTGACCATGGCGGAGTGATCTTTCTTGACCTCCGAGATCGGCAGGGACTCCTTCAAGTGGTCGTTGATCCCGATACCAAAGACGCCTTTGCGACTGCGGATCGAGCACGATCAGAGTGGGTGATGCAGATTACAGGACTGGTGCGCGCTCGACCTGGGGGAACAGTGAACGCAGACATGGCGACTGGTGAAATTGAAGTCTTAGGTCGTGAAGTCAGGGTGCTCAATATCGCTGATACGCCACCGTTCCAATTGGATGAGCACGCAAAGGTGGGTGAGGAAGTCCGCTTGAAGCATCGGTATATGGATCTTCGTCGACCAGAAATGCTCGAGAATTTAATGCTCCGCTCGCGAGTCACGACCTTTGTTCGTAATTTTTTGGCGGGTCATGGTTTTGTGGATACCGAAACACCGGTTCTGACGCGGGCTACCCCGGAGGGTGCGCGTGATTATTTGGTTCCTTCCCGAGTTCATAAGGGCGAATTCTTCGCCTTGCCACAGTCGCCACAGCTCTTTAAGCAGCTGTTGATGGTGGCGGGACTGGATCGTTATTTCCAAATTGCCAAATGTTTCCGTGATGAAGATCTTCGTGCTGATCGGCAACCTGAGTTCACACAGATCGACCTTGAGATGTCATTTGCCGATGAAGAGGCAGTGATGAGCTTGACTGAGTCGATGATTCGAGAGTTATTTCAGGCTGAAATGGGCGTTGACTTAGGGGCCTTCCCGAGGATGCCTTACGCGGAGGCGATGGCCCGTTTTGGAAGTGATAAGCCTGATATTAGAATTCCTTTGGAACTCGTTGATATTAAAGATTTAATGGCTGAAGTTGATTTTAAGGTTTTCAGTGGTCCGGCGAACGACCCAAATGGTCGTGTCACGGTTCTGAAGGTTCCGGGTGGGGCCTCCATTTCACGCAAAGAAATCGATGATTACACGAAGTTTGTCGATCAGTACGGTGCGAAGGGTTTAGCCTGGGTCAAAGTGAATGCGCTCAGTGAGGGTCTTGAGGGTCTGCAGAGTCCGATCTTGAAGTTTATGCCTGATGATGTGGTGATGGCGCTGATGGAGCGTGTCGATGCGGCTGATGGCGACATTTTGTTCTTTGGCGCTGACTCCACGCGTGTGGTTTCCGATGGCTTGGGTGCACTGCGTGTCAAGCTCGGGCATGATCTGAATTTATTGACGCATCAATGGGCGCCTTTGTGGGTCGTGGACTTTCCCATGTTTGAAGATGCAGGCGATGGTCATGTGGCTGCGCTGCATCACCCATTTACTGCACCCACAGTCGATGCTGACACATTGAAAATCAAGCCGTTGGATGCTTTATCCCGCGCCTATGACATGGTTCTTAATGGCACAGAATTGGGGGGTGGCTCGATCCGGATTCATGATCAAGCCATGCAACAGGCAGTGTTCGATGTGTTGAATATCTCTGCTGAGGAGCAGTGTGAGAAGTTTGGCTTCTTATTGGATGCATTGCGTTACGGAGCACCTCCACACGGTGGTTTGGCGTTCGGTTTGGATCGAT
This sequence comes from uncultured Litorivicinus sp., assembly GCA_902528165.1. Classification (GTDB taxonomy): domain Bacteria; phylum Pseudomonadota; class Gammaproteobacteria; order Pseudomonadales; family Litorivicinaceae; genus HIMB30. Next base: position 4,757 of record CABZRL010000003.1, on the reverse strand, counting down.
TGGTCATGTTGATGTTGGGAGCGACGTCGATCCGTGACGTCATTGCATTCCCGAAAACGCAATCCGCGACCTGCTTATTGACTGATGCCCCTGGGGTTGTTAGCGCAGAACAGTTAAAAGAAGTTGGTGTGCGAATTCGTCAGGATAAAACGGAGACGATGTAATGGCAGGTCATAGTAAATGGGCTAACATTAAACATAAAAAGGCAGCGCAAGATGCCAAGCGCGGCAAAATTTTTACGAAATTGATTCGTGAAATCACGGTTGCCGCCAAAATGGGTGGAGGTGAGCCTTTGGACAATCCACGATTGCGAGCGGCCATTGATAAGGCGCTCTCAGCGAATATGACCAAAGACACCATCCAGCGAGCGATTGATCGCGGGGCCGGTGGTGGCGACAACGATCACGTTGAAGAACTCACCTACGAAGGCTATGGAGCCGCCGGCGTGGCTGTGCTTGTGGAAGTGATGACCGATAACAAAAATCGGACCGTAGCTGAAGTTCGGCACGCATTTAGTAAGTGCGGAGGGAATCTTGGAACCGATGGTTCGGTTGCCTATCTGTTTACCAAGCGTGGTCAGATTTTGATTGAACATGCCGATGAAGATGCGGTCATGGAAGCAGCACTCGAAGCTGGTGCTGAGGATGTTATTACGCAAGACGACGGTTCGATTGATGTTGCGACCATTCAAAATGATGTGATTGAAGTCAAAGATGCACTGGTTTCTGCTGGTATTGAGGTGTTGGCGGCTGAGGTGGCTTTGGTTCCCTCAACAACCGCAGAGCTCGACGAAGAGAGTGCTCCGAAAGTCATGAAATTGATCGACATGCTTGAAGATTTGGATGATGTGCAAAACGTCTATACCAATGCTAACTTCACCGACGAGTTGCTTGAGTCTTTGGCCTGATGCGTAGAATCCTCGGCATCGATCCAGGCTCCATCAAAACCGGATGGGGCGTGATCGAAGTGGAGGGTAGCCATGTTGTTTATTTGGAATCTGGCATCCTGACATTGGGTTCCGGCGCGATGTCCAATCGGTTGCTGACATTGCACCAAGGTCTGGCGGATGTGATTCATCGACTTCAGCCTACCGAATGCGCGGTTGAAGAAGTCTTTCTTGCGAAAAACTTTCAATCAGCGTTAAAGCTCGGTCAAGCGCGTGGTGTGGCTTTGTTATCGGCAGGCACCGCATCGATTCCCGTCAAAGAATTCGCAGCCAAAACTGTCAAGCAGGCGATCTGTGGACAGGGGCAAGCTAGCAAAGCTCAAATGCAAAATATGGTCATACGGATCCTTGGGTTATCAGAGAATCCTGGTGAGGATGCGGCGGACGCACTCGGTATTGCGCTCTGCGCTGGGTACAGTAAAGATAGTGAGGGTGCTGATGCGCGATTTCGATTGTCGTCGCGCTCGCGCTCAGGAAGCCGTTGGCGCTTAAAGGAGAGTCCGAAATGATCGGTCGAGTTACCGGCATACTGCTAGGAATCGAGCATCAAACTGCCTTGGTGGATGTGGGTGGCCTCGGCTATGAAGTTGAGTGCCCAATCAGTACTTTGTGTGAACTCCCAGCGGTTGGGCAACAAATCACGCTGCAAACACACTTTGTCGTTCGCGAGGACGCGCAACTCCTATATGGGTTTTTAACTCACGAAGACCGCGAGTCATTTCGTATTTTAATTAAAATCTCAGGCGTCGGTCCGAAGCTCGCTATCGGTGTCCTTTCCGGGTTGTCTGGTGATGAACTGGCCTCGGCTGTCGAGCGTGATGACGTGGCGACATTGACCCGTTTGCCCGGAATTGGCAAAAAGACTGCAGAACGATTAATTGTTGAATTACGTGGCCGAATGACTTCCAGCGGGACCTCAACCGTCAATCATGCCGCCTCACCGATTGAAGAGGCCGTTCTTGGCTTGATCGCTCTTGGCTACAAGGAAACTGAGGCAAGAAAAGCGATCGATCGATTACCCAATGACTCAGAAGCCACACCTGAGAACTTGATCAGAGCGAGTCTCAAACAGATGTTACGTCAACCATGAGTGAACGCATTATCGAAGGAGAGTCTTTGCCAGAGGATGTGCGTATTGAACGCGCAGTTCGGCCGAAAACGCTCTTGGAATATGAAGGTCAGCCCAAAGTGCGTGACCAGATGCAGCTGTTTGTTGACGCCGCCAGAAACCGTGCTGAACCCCTGGACCATACATTGATCTTTGGCCCACCAGGGCTTGGTAAAACGACTCTTGCCAATATTATTGCCCATGAAATGGGTGCCTCGCTTAAATCGACTTCGGGTCCTGTGATGGAGCGTGCTGGTGATTTAGCAGCAATTCTGACCAACCTCGAGGCCGGTGATGTGCTGTTCATCGATGAGATTCATCGCCTGTCGGCCTCTGTGGAAGAAGTGTTATACCCCGCAATGGAGGATTATCAGCTCGACATTATGATCGGCGAAGGCCCAGCAGCGCGATCAATCAAATTAGACTTACCGCCATTTACCTTAGTCGGTGCAACCACTCGAGCCGGACTATTAACCAGTCCATTACGCGATCGTTTTGGGATCGTGCAACGCTTGGAATTTTATTCGGAAGTCGATTTGGCGAAAATCGTTGCCCGGTCTGCCAATCTCATGGGGGTGGAGTGTGAAGCCGATGGAGCTTTTGAAATCGCCAAACGGTCTCGTGGAACCCCACGGATCGCAAACCGGCTTTTGCGCCGGGTGAGAGATTTTGCTGAAGTCCGGGCCGATGGTGTGATTACCAACCCAGTTGCAGATGATGCTTTGAACTTATTGCATGTCGATGCACGTGGGTTTGACCAAATGGACCGCAATCTGTTGTCGGTTCTCGCTAATCACTTTAATGGAGGTCCTGTGGGGATAGAATCTCTCGCGACCTCCTTGGGTGAGGAACGCGGTACGCTCGAGGAAGTGATCGAGCCGTATTTGATTCAGCAAGGCTACCTCCATCGAACGCCTCGTGGTCGAACCTTGACACAGGCAGGTTATCAAGTTGTCGGACTGGCAGGCGGGGCAGATGACTTGTTTCAGGAATCCTGATGCACTTTGAGATCCCGGTTCGGGTCTATATAGAAGACACCGATGCTGGTGGCATTGTGTTTTACGGTAATTATCTGAAATTCTTTGAGCGTGCGCGGACTGATTTTTTACGAAGCATCGGAATCGAGCAGTCACAGACGATTCAACATAACCTGATTTTTGTGGTTCGCCATGTTTCGGTCGGCTATCAAGAGCCTGCGCGACTCGACGATCGTTTAGCGATTTCTTGTGCGGTGAAGTCACTGCGTCGAACACGTGTTATTTTTGAGCAAGAGGGCCGTCGACAATCCGATGGTGCTCTTTTGGTGCACGCAGAGGTGGAAGTTGTTGCCGTCACTATGGATACTTTGAAACCTCGGGCGATGCCTGAACTATTAATGAATACATTAACCATGACAATTGAGAAAACTGATGTCTGAAGAACTCTCTATCCTTAGCCTCGTGTTGCAAGCCGGACCAGTCGTTCAATTGGTCATGGCGACACTGGTCCTCGCTTCTGTCTTTTCTTGGGTGGTCATCTTTCAGCGCACTCGGGTTTTATCCCGTGCGCGAAAACATGCCCGATTGTTTGAAGATACCTTTTGGAGTGGTGCGGAGCTCGTGGGCCTCTATAAGCAGGTTGCGAATTCACCCAACTTGATCGGCCTTGAAGCCGTATTTAAAGCAGGTTTTCAGGAATTTACTCGACTGCGCCAAGATGTGAAATCAGACCCGGATGCGGTCATGGAAGGCGTTCACCGAGCAATGCGTGTCGCGCGAGCCAAAGAGGAAGAGCGCCTTGATGCTCATTTACCATTTTTGGCAACGGTCGGATCGATCAGTCCGTATATCGGTCTCTTCGGGACGGTCTGGGGGATTATGAATTCCTTCCGAGGTTTGGCCGCAGTCAAGCAAGCGACCCTTGCAACTGTCGCTCCCGGTATCTCGGAGGCTTTGGTGGCAACAGCGATTGGATTATTTGCAGCGATTCCTGCAGTTATCGCCTACAACCGGTTTACCGCCAAGGTTGATAGTCTGGCGATGACCTACGAAAACTTCGCTGACGAGTTTGCCGCAATCCTGCACCGTCGCGTCCATCAGCGGGGTGAGTGATGGCGCGTTTGTCGCGACGGAATCGAAAACGACTGGTCTCTGAGATCAATGTGGTGCCCTACATTGATGTGATGTTGGTGTTATTGGTGATCTTTATGGTGACCGCGCCAATGCTGACTCCGGGAGTACCGATCGAGCTTCCAGAGGCCTCGACTGAACCGCTACCGGTTGATGCTGACGAAGAACCCCTGGTGATTTCGATGAATGGTCAAGGACAGCTATTCATCAATATTGGTGGGGACGGTGAGACTGCGGTGAGTCTGGGCATCATTAAAGATCGTGTGATGAAAGTGCTCGCTGCAAAACCAGGAACGCTAGTTCAGCTTCGTGGTGATCAGGGTTTAGACTATGGAACCGTGATGGAAGTGATGAGCGCACTGCAAGGTGTCGGAGTCACATCTATCGGCTTAGTCGCGGAGACCCCCTAGTGGATCGTCGGGGCGAGAATCTGATTCGTCCCCTGATGCTCGCCATCGGCTTGCATATTATCCTGTTGTTGACATTTTTTATTGCCGTCTCACCTGAGGCCAGAACGATCACGCCGTCACCTGTTGTGGTTATACAGGCGACTGAACTCACCTTTGCTCCCTCTGCTGCCGCAGAGGCGCGAGCG
>CABZRL010000002.1:0-149491 GCA_902528165.1 uncultured Litorivicinus sp. | reverse complement strand
AGTTAAATCAGCGCGTGATGCGACTCGAGGCGAAAAAGCGCCAGATTGCATCAGAGAAAGCCGCGAAAGAGCGAGCGTTAGCTGCGCTCCAAAGTGACAAGAGCGTTGATATTTTCCATGATTTGGAAAGCGAAGCGCTCTTCTACGCAATGACCGGCGATGCTCATCAGGAGCTTGAGTTTTCAGAGGATGCCCGGAAGCGATTTGAATTAGTCATTCGAAAGCACCTTTTTGAAGTGCTCGAAAAAGCCAAGAACGGTGAGCGTTCTTTGGATTCTGAAACGATGATCCGAACCTTACGTGGTCCAGTTCGATCTTGGTTACCCCAGGATGTTATCAGTTCACTCCTGATTCAGGGTGGGATATTGGCGAATGACCCCAAAGACGAGCGTGCTATTGCATCTATTCGGTCAACTATCGATCGCTTGTATCTGCAACTGGGCTACCAGACTCCGGAGGATGTGTTAGGTCTTAATGATCAAACGACTGACCCATCTGAAGAGACGACAGATGAGCGGGAGCGCCCGCCTGGCACTGATGGGTTCATGTAACAAAAACTTCATTTGCCATCCCACGTTTATATCTTATATTTTTATAATTTTAAAAACATTGAATTAAAGGGTTTGATGATGGATACGATCGCTGCATTGCGTTGTTTTCAGGCCATTGGTCAGGCGCATCGGCTAGAGATGTTTCGGCAACTGGCAAAAGCCGGTGACACAGGGATGACCGCTGGTCTGATTGCTGAAGTGTTAGATCTAGCCCCCTCCCAGGTAAGTTTTCATTTGAAGGAACTGGAGGCATCAACACTCTGCTTTGCTGAACGGGAGGGGCGTTTTATGAGGTATCGAATCGAACCTGGCGCCGTCCGGGATTTATTGGACTTTTTATTGGCCGACTGTTGCCAGGGTCGCCGAGACTTGTGCTCGCCAGCGCTGCAGCGGTTAGAACACAATTGTCGTTAAGGAACTTGATGATGCGAATAGGGATTAATGGGTTAGGCCGAATCGGTCGATTGGCAATTCGAGCGTTGCAAATCCAACCAACGATGGAGTTGGTCCATGTGAATGATATTGCCGGAGACGCGGCTACTCATGCGCATTTGCTGGCATTTGATTCAGTACATGGGCGCTGGGATGTCGATGTGTCAGGCGTAGATGATCGTTTGGTTATTGATGGCCGAGACATCAAAGTGACCTCAGAGAAAACACTCGACGCGGCAGATTTCTCAGACTGCGATTTGGTCTTGGAATGCACCGGTAAGTTCAAAACGGTGGATGCGCTGAAGTCCTATCGCGATCAGGGCGTGCAGCAAATCGTGGTTTCTGCACCGATTAAGGTGCCGGAGGTGTTAAATGTTGTGATGGGTGTGAACGACAGATTGTTTTCGCCGGATCACCACCCGATTGTGACGGCGGCAAGTTGTACCACGAATTGTATCGCGCCTGCCATTCAAGTGATCCATCAAACATTTGGGATTCGTCATGGGTCGATCACGACAGTCCATGATATTACCAATACGCAGACGATTCTTGATGCTCCGCACAAGGATCTTCGCCGAGCGCGAGCTTGTGGGATGTCGCTGATTCCGACCACGACGGGAAGCGCAACTGCGATCGCAGAGATTTTCCCTGAGCTCAGAGGGCGGTTGAATGGCCATGCGATTCGTGTGCCTTTGGCAAATGCCTCGATCACTGATTGCGTGTTTGAATTGCAACGAGCGGTCACCGTAGACGAGGTGAATCAGGCGCTAAAACATGCCGCCGAGAACGAATTATCTGGAATATTGGGCTATGAAAAGCGCCCGTTGGTATCGATTGATTATAAAACAGACCCGCGCTCAAGCATCGTGGATGCGTTATCGACCATGGTTGTGAATGACACGCAACTGAAACTCTACCTTTGGTATGACAATGAATGGGGGTATGCCAACCGTTTAGTTGAATTAGCAGCCTATACCGGAGCTGTGCGTGGACTCTAGGTTACGTGATTACGCAGTGATCACCGGGAATTATTGGGCGTTCACTGTCACAGATGGTGCGCTGAGGATGCTGGTGGTTCTGCATTTTCACACCTTAGGGTTTACGCCCTTTGAAATTGCCTCGTTGTTTTTGTTCTACGAATTCTTCGGTATTGTCACAAACGCTGTCGGTGGTTGGCTGGGCGCCAGGATTGGTTTGAATCGAACCATGCAAATCGGTCTTTTGTTGCAGATCGGCGCTCTTGCCATGTTGCTGGTCCCGGAAACTTGGCTCACTGTGATTTGGGTGATGGTCGCTCAGGCAATCTCTGGGATTGCGAAAGATCTGAATAAAATGAGTGCGAAGAGCTCCATGAAATCGATCGCTCGCGATCAGGATGCCGGCTTATATCGGATCGTTGCGTTTCTCACCGGATCAAAAAATACGCTGAAGGGCGCGGGCTTTTTCATTGGTGCGGTGTTGTTATCTTGGTTGGAGTTTCAAGGCGCGATCGCGGTGATGGTGGCTATGTTGTCGGTGGTGTGGCTGATGAGCCTTTTGCTGCTTCGTCAGGAACTCGGCGTCATGAAAGCAAAGCCAAAATTTAGTCAAATCTTCTCGAAATCGGAGGCGGTCAATCGGTTATCTCTGGCGCGCTTTTTATTATTTGGTGCTCGGGATGTTTGGTTTGTCGTCGCGCTTCCCGTGTTCCTTCACGAAGTGTTGGGCTGGGATTTCTGGCAAGTGGGTGGTTATTTGGCAGCCTGGGTCATGATTTATGGAATGATCCAAGCAGCAGCACCCAAACTGACAGGCCGATCGCAAGCGCCTGATGTGGTTGGTCGACAATTGGTGGTGTTCAGCGGATGCCTGGCGCTGACTCCGGCTGCTATCGGGGTGACACTTTCTTATGGATTGTCACCAGTCTTTGTTGTAACAGTTGGCTTACTGATCTTCGCATTATTATTCGCGATGAATTCAGCACTGCACAGTTTCTTGATTGTCCGTTTTGCGCGGGATGAAGGTGCCAGCCTCGACATTGGTTTTTATTATATGGCGAATGCGGGTGGTCGCTTGGCGGGGACGGTTGGCTCAGGTGCTCTCTATCAATGGATGGGGTTGGAGGTCTGTTTATGGGTGTCAGCAGGGTTGATTGTCATGGCCTCCCTTGCTGCCACGTCCTTGCCGAAGGGCGAGGTGGGCACCGCCTAAGCAGTGCCCTGACCGTTAAACTTCAGGATTGGCTTTGATTCGATGGATTGCCAAATCGGCACCATCAAATTCTTCTTCTTCAGAGAGACGTAATCCCAGCGTCTGACGAATGACACCGTAAATAATGAGTCCGGAAATCACAGCGATTCCGACTCCGGTGATGGTCCCGATGAGCTGGGCCATGAACGAGACGCCGCCAAGACCCCCGAAGGCTGTGGTTCCAAAAATACCGCACGCCAGCGCCCCCCAAGCGCCACAGACACCGTGCAGTGCCCACACACCCAACACGTCATCGACTTGTTTCTGTTTGGAACACCACACAAATAGCCAGACGAACAGGCCGCCGGCAACCAGACCAGTCGCCAAGGCTCCGAGTGGATGGAACACATCAGATCCGGCGCAGACAGCAACTAGCCCAGCCAGTGGGCCGTTGTGGATAAAGCCCGGGTCGTTTCTACCAATGATGAGAGCAGCCAGTGTGCCACCGACCATTGCCATAAGTGAATTCACAGCAACCAAACCACTGATGCCCTCGACTGCCTGTGCGCTCATGACATTAAATCCAAACCAGCCGACAGTCAGAATCCAAGCGCCTAAGGCGAGAAAAGGGATCGAGCTCGGCGCAAAAGAAATGATCCGTCCATCGCGAACACGACCTCTCCGTGGCCCGAGCAAGAGGACCGCAGTCAGCGCCAGCCAGCCACCCATGCCGTGCACCACAACGGAGCCAGCAAAATCGTGGAAACCAGCCCCGGTGACATCTTCAATCCACTGTTGGAATCCGAAATTTCCATTCCAAATCATGCCTTCGAACAGAGGATAAATCAGAGCCACGATCACGACATTCGCAACCATCATGGGCCAGAACTTCGCGCGTTCAGCCATACCGCCTGAGATAATCGCTGGAATCGCCGCGGCAAAGGTTAAGAGGAAGAAGAATTTGACCAGCGCAAACCCATTGCCATTCATCATCTGATCGGCGCCGACAAGAAATCCGGTTGCATAGGCGACTTGGTAGCCGATAAAGAAGTAGGCGAGTGTGGATACCCCAAAATCAGTGAGGATTTTGACCAGGGCATTGACCTGATTCTTATGCCGAACGGTACCAACTTCTAAGAAGGCAAAGCCCGCGTGCATAAAGAGCACCAGAATGGCACCGATCAATAAGAAAAACGTATCCGTTCCAGCAACAATTAAGTCGATGCGTTCAGCCAAGCCTGTCAGAGTCGGCTCCATAAAGTCTCTCCATTTTGTGCACCAATGTGGTGCAATTTTAGTTAAACATCATCCTCCGCGCACAATTTTGGTTCGGGGTGCGCGGATTTGGTGCGAAATTTCTGTCGTAACCACGGTCGAGCGAAATGTGTGCCAAAAAAAAGGCGGGGTGAACCCCGCCAAAGATCGCAATTGAAAGGCTTATGCAGCCTTTTGTTTGGATGAACCGTGTTTCATCCAAGACAGTGTGGTGTCAAGCATTCGGTTGGAGAATCCCCATTCGTTGTCATACCAAGCCAAGACCTTGGTAAGATCACCAAGCACGTTGGTGTGATTCAGGTCCACAATGGAGCTCGTCGGGTTGTGGTTAAAGTCCTGACTGACAAGCGGTAACCGATTGGTGATGAGAACGCCGTCCGGACTCCCATCTGCTGCTTTCTGAATCGCCTGATTGACTTCTTCTGCTGAAGCCTTGGTTTTCAGTCGGCAGGTGAGATCCACCAATGACACATTGATGGTCGGAACCCGTACTGCCATGCCATCAAGGCGTCCATTGAGATGAGGCAGTACCAGACCAACCGCAGCGGCAGCGCCGGTCTTGGTTGGAATCATTGAGTGCCCAGCCGCTCGAGCACGATAGAGATCGGTATGATAGACGTCGGTCAACTTCTGGTCATTGGGGAACGCATGGATCGTGGTGATTTGACCACCTTCCAGGCCAAAGGCATCGTCTAATGCCTTGGCTAGGGGTGCTAGGCAGTTGGTGGTGCAACTGGCATTGCTGATCACTTCCATCGTATCAGTCAACAGTTGGTCGTTAACGCCATACACGATGGTTGCATCCACATCGCTTCCAGGAGCGCTGATGATCACTTTTCGGGCGCCCGCTTTAATATGGGCGAGCGCCTTGTCTTTACTGGTAAAGAGACCCGTGCATTCATAGACCACGTCGACGTCTAGCTCACGCCATGGCAGTTGATTGGGGTCAGCCACAGCGAGTGTCTTGATTGGATAGCCAGCAATCGTAAATCCATCCTGAGATTGCTCCGTATTGAACGCAAAGCGCCGTTGAGTGGTATCAAATTGCAGCAGATGTGCATTGATTTCAGGGCTCCCGAGATCATTAATTGCGACCACCTGAATCTGATCTTGTAGATTTCTTTCATAAAGCGCTCGGAGGATGTTGCGTCCGATCCGCCCAAATCCGTTAATTGCGACTCTAATCATGTCATCATGCCTATGTTTTTACGTGCAATACATCATTTATATTTGTAATATTACGTAAATTTACGAAAAAATAACGGAATCTGCAAGGGAGATTTTGGTGTTATCGCAAATTGAATCCTCACTGGAACAATTGAGTCGATCAGAGCGCAAGGTGGCAGCCTATGTATTGGGTGATGCGCCTGCGGTATTGTCGATGTCAATCGCTCGTGTAGCGCAGGAAGCGTCGGTGTCTGAACCCACGGTCAATCGATTTTGCCGGACTTTTGGCGCCACGGGTTTTCCGGACTTTAAGCTAAAGCTTGCGCAGAGTTTGGCGAGTAGTCCGATGTTGACCACCGCGATGGTGTCGGAGTCTGATGCTATGCCTGAGATCTTTTCGAAGCTCACCGACAAAGCGATCCGCTCGGTGCAGGATCTGAAAGCATCGCTTGATGTGGTCACGCTGGAGCGAGCGGTAGACCTCTTTTGCCAGGCTCGACAGGTGGCATTTTTTGGCATGGGAGCTAGCGGATCAGTAGCGCGAGACGCGCAACATAAGTTCTTTCGATTCAACGTGCCTGTGGTTGCCTATGACGATGGGTTGATGCAGCGAATGCATGCTGCAGCCATGACCACCGGTGATTTGGCAGTGGTGATTTCGCACACCGGCCGGACTCGAACCATGGTTGAGGCGGCGACTCTAGCGCGAGAGACTGGTGCGAGCGTTCTGGCTTTGACGCGTTCGGATACTCCCTTGTCTCGGGTATCGACGCTGACTGTGCCGGTTGATGTGGACGAAAACACTGAGCTCTATATCCCGATGGTCTCGCGGTTGATGCAATTGTTGGTCCTCGACATCCTGGTTACGGGTGTTGCGCAAAAACGCGGCCGAGATTTTCAGCCGCATCTGGCGCGAATTAAGCAATCACTCGATGGAACAAGGCTTGCCGACTAATAATGTCTTTTGGTTGTCAGAAAATCTTGTTAAATTACTACAAATTGAAGGGTCTGCTCCAGAGAGCAAGGATAGAAACATGCGTCGAACCAAAATCGTAGCCACACTCGGCCCGGCCTCAGACCGTCCTGGTGTCCTTAAACGTCTCTTAGAGGCGGGCGTTGATGTGTGTCGATTGAATTTTTCACACGGGAGTGCTGATGATCATCGACGACGGGCGAAGGAGGTTCGAGCACTCGCTGCAGAGATCGGCAGGACCGTGGCGATCTTGGCTGACCTTCAGGGACCAAAAATTCGGATTGCCCGGTTTCAAGAGCAATCGGTGCTACTGACGGCAGGTGCATCTTTTATTCTCGATGCGGAGCTTGACCCAACCCAAGGTGACGAGACTCAAGTTGGCCTCGATTACCGTGAACTACCCAAGGACTGCCGACCTGGCGATATGTTGTTGCTCGATGATGGACGTGTGGTCTTGAAGGTGGTCGACGTCAAAGACTCTCAAGTCATCACGGAGGTGATGACTGGTGGCAAATTGTCCAACAACAAAGGAATTAATAAACAAGGTGGGGGGCTCTCAGCCTCTGCTTTGACGGCTAAAGATTACGCTGATATGGATGTGGTCTCTGAGATTGAAGCTGATTTTGTGGCGATCTCATTCCCACGGGATGCAGAAGACATGCACTTGGCCAGAGCGGCTCTCAGAACCCGCGGATCGACAGCGGATTTGGTTGCGAAGATTGAACGTGCTGAAGCAGTGGCATCCGATTCCGTTCTCGATGCGTTGATCTCTGCAAGCGATGCAGTGATGGTGGCGCGAGGAGATCTGGGCGTCGAGATTGGCGACGATCGGCTGATTGGTGTGCAAAAGAAAATCATCACGCGAGCGCGTGCCCTGGATCGACCGGTCATTACCGCAACGCAAATGATGGAGTCGATGATTTCGAATTCGATGCCAACACGCGCTGAAGTTTTCGACGTAGCCAACGCAGTGCTCGATGGCACAGATGCGGTGATGCTGTCAGCAGAGACAGCAGCCGGTGACTATCCGGTTGAGACCGTGTTGGCCATGGCAAAGACAACTGAAGGTGCTGAGCAGACCGATCAAGCTCAAGCGCTGGGGGCTCGGGTTGAGGCGCAGTATGACCGGCGTGATGAAGCCATTGCTCTAGGCGCCATGTATATCGCCAACCATTTGAAGCGATTGGCCGCTATCGTCTGTATTACAGAAAGTGGGTCCACTCCCTTGTGGATGAGCCGTTCGGGCGCCAGTCTGCCGATTGTTGCCTTATCCCATAAGCCACGAACACTTGCGCGGATGGCGCTATTTCGTGGAGTAAAGCCGTTGGCATTTGATCCACCGGAGCACCAACCAATGAGGATTGTGGATAAGTTGGTGGTTGGACAGGTTGCCGAGTTTCTGGCACTGCCTGATGACAGCCAAGTCCTTCTCACACGTGGTGATCGTCTGAATACCCCTGGCGGCACCAGCACCTTGAAAATCGTATCAGTTGAAGAGGCGAAGCGCATTGTAGATGGTGATTGAATCGAAAATCCCGAAAGAAGCAGAAATTCCACCGACTGACTTTGTGATCGTCGGCGGTACCGGGGATCTTGCGCTTCGAAAAATTTTTCCAGCCCTGTTTCATCGTTTCCTCGATGGGCAGATTCCTAAAAGTTGTGCACTGATTGCTGCTGCACGCCATACGCTACCGAAAGATGAGTTTTTGGCCGAGCTCAGACCTTTTTGTGAGGAAGTGATCACTCAGGCGAACGAATCCGATTGGCAAGCCTTTGGTGAGCGCGTTCAGATTCTTGCGTTTGACGTCAAGTCGGGCGAAGGCGCCTCTGAGATTGAGGCGGCTTGCTTGGCAACGGCGGCGATTCCACGAGTGTTCTATTTTGCCATTTCACCGACGCTCTTCGCCGATGCTTGTCAGACGCTCGAGCGGACTGGACTGAAGACTGAGCAAACCCGTCTGGTGGTCGAGAAGCCAATGGGGCATGATCTGAAAAGTGCAGAAGCACTCGATGATTCCATCCTCCAGGTATTCGAGGAGCGACAGATTTACCGAATCGATCATTATCTCGGTAAAGAAACTGTCCAAAACCTGATGGCGCTTCGATTTGCCAATTCGCTGTTTGAATCACTCTGGTCTAATGCACACATTGACCATGTACAAATCTCGGTGGCGGAAGACGTGGGTGTTGGATCGCGGGCGCCGTACTACAATGATTTTGGTGCACTCAGGGACATGGTACAAAATCATCTGTTGCAACTCTTATGTTTGGTGGCGATGGAGCCTCCATCCAAGTTTGTTGCTGATCAAGTGCGTGATGAGAAGCTTCGCGTTTTGCGGGCGTTGAAGCCAATTACGCGAGAGAACTTTGACCGTTCAGTGAAATTGGGCCAGTACACCAAAGGCTCAATCGAAGCGAATCCGGTGTCTTCCTACGTGGATGAAGTCGGTCATGGGAGTGGAACTGAAACCTTCGCCGCACTTCGTTGTGAGATCTCAAATTGGCGCTGGTCTGGAGTCCCGTTTTATTTAAGAACAGGGAAACGCTTAGCTGGTCGAGCATCTGAAATTGTCATTACCTTCAAACGGCCCCCTCACAATATTTTCCAAGATGGGCCGGGGAGTTCGGAGGTCATGGAGCCAAATCGTCTGATCATTCGGCTGCAACCGAATGAGGGGCTGAAGTTGAGCATGACCAGTAAAGAGCCAGGTCCCGGAGGGATGCGGTTATTTCCCGCAAGCCTCAACCTGTCATTCAACGAAACGTTTAAGACGCGGTTACCAGAAGCCTATGAACGGCTGTTAATGGATGTTGCCAGAGGGAACCAGACACTCTTTATGCGGTCGGATGAAGTTGAGGCTGCGTGGGCATTTATTGATCCTATTGTGAACGAGGCAAAACGTCGAAAGCCTGAGAAATATGCGGCTGGAACTTGGGGGCCTGTTTCGTCGTTTGAGTTGATGGCTGAGCATGGGTATCGCTGGATTGAACCTGAGGTGCATGGATGACCATCGTTGAAACTGTGGTGACGACACTCGAGCATTTGATCGCTACTCGGGGTCGCGCGCGGATTGCCTTTCCGGGTGGGCGAAGTGCGGTCGGATTGATGCAAGAACTCACCACAAAACCCCTCGAATGGTCCGCAATCGATGTCACTTTGGTGGATGAGCGAGCTGTCCCTGAGACCTATCAGGCATCCAATGCGCGCTTGGTCAAGCAGACGCTCTGTACCGATCAAGCCTCGCTTGCGCGATTTGAGCCCTTATTGGTGGAATCTGACGCAATGCATTCCGCGCGCACTCTCAATCAAAGGGAATGTTCGATTGATATCGCGATTCTTGGCATGGGGGAAGATGGTCACTTTGCCAGCTTATTTCCACGGCAGTCCGTAGTCCCTGGGCTTGGCGACGATGTGGATGGCTTTGTTGCAACTGACGCGGTTGGATCTCCATCGGTTCCAAGAATTTCCATGACTTTAACGCGGATTCTTTCCGCTCCGTTGGTGGTGCTGTTGGTGAGCTCTGAGGCCAAAAAAGAGAAAGTCTTGGCGGGCCTTCGGGGACTCGATCCAATGAACCCCGTGAGTTATTTACTCGCAGCCAATCATCCGATTGTCATCGAATGGCCAGATGGATCCATCGAAACGATTCAAGGAGGAGTCGCTCAATGAATCGAGAAGCTGAAGTTCGCGCGGTGTTGCAAGACATTGAGCAACGAAGTGCTCAAACCCGCCGTCGGTATCTTGATGGAATCCGAGAAATGGCTGATGCGGCTGACTCTGACCGTGGTCAGGTCAGTTGCTCCAATCTCGCGCATGCCGCCGCCGGTGCTCTGGAGGATCAATCGACCCTATTAACGATGGATGCGGGTCGTGCGAAAAACTTAGCCATCGTGACTGCATACAACGACATGCTGTCAGCACACCAACCCTATGAGCATTATCCAGAACGGATTAAGCGACAGGCGCGAGCGCTTGGCGCAATGGCGCAGGTCGCAGGCGGTGTGCCGGCGATGTGTGACGGTGTCACCCAAGGTCGACCGGGGATGGAGTTATCGTTGTTGTCTCGGGATGTGATTGCAATGTCGACTGCAGTTGCACTGAGTCACAACGTCTATGATGCGGCAGTGTGTCTGGGGATCTGCGACAAGATCGTTCCAGGATTATTGATGGGTGCTTTATCATTCGGTCATATCCCGACGGTATTTATTCCAGCCGGTCCCATGCAAACCGGGATCAGCAATGACGATAAAGCACAGGTTCGCAAAGCCTTTGCAACAGGTGACGTGGGTCGCGAACAACTCCTACGCTCAGAAGCTGCCGCATATCACAGCCCAGGGACATGCACGTTTTATGGGACCGCCAATTCAAATCAGATGTTACTTGAGATGATGGGGATCCAACTGCCGGGCTCGAGTTTTATCAATCCAGGTGAAGACATCCGAGGTCTGTTGACTGACGCTGCCGTCGATGCGGCATTGCGAGCCAGTCGTGGCGGTGATCATTACTTACCGCTTGGGCTTGTTATTGATGCTCGATCAATCGTCAACGCGATTGTTGGCTTGCACGCCACAGGTGGTTCAACCAATCACACGATGCATTTAATCGCGATCGCTCAGGCGGCCGGTATCTCTGTGACCTGGGATGATTTTGCGGCGCTGTCCAAAGTCACACCCCTTATTGCACGTGTGTATCCCAACGGTTCTGCAGACGTGAATCACTTCCACGCAGCAGGCGGTATGGGTTATGTGATGGGCGAGTTGCTCGATGCAGGGCTCCTACTCGGTGATGCCCTGTCAATGACTGGAAAAACACTGGGTGAGAGCATCTCTGAGCCAACTTTGGTTGGCGGGGCGTTACAGTGGGTTATGCCTCAGTCAGAGTCTTTGGATGCCAGTATTTTAAAACCGGTGACGACGCCTTTTCAGGAGACCGGTGGTCTGGTGCATCTAACCGGAAACTTAGGTGAGGCGGTGATCAAAACTTCCGCTGTCGATGCAGAGCGTCATGTCATTGAGGCACCCTGTGTGGTGTTTGAATGCGAAGAGGATGTGAAAGTTGCGTTCCAGGCTGGTGAACTGAATCGTGATTTGGTCGTTGTGGTGCGTGGGCAAGGCCCCAAGGCGAACGGAATGCCTGAGTTGCATGGGCTCACACCTGCGCTCTCGGTACTGCAAGGCAAAGGTTACCGGGTCGCCTTGGTTACCGACGGTCGCATGAGTGGTGCCAGTGGGAAGGTTCCTGCAGCGATTCACGTCTCTCCGGAAGCGAAAGACGGAGGAGTAATTGCCAAGATTCAGAGTGGCGATGTGATTCGTTTGGATGCAACCACAGGCGAACTCGCCCTTCAAGTCGATCCAACGACCTTGGCGTCGCGCATCCCTGTCATTGTTCCTGAGCCCCAGCATCCAGGACCTTGGGGTCGCTCATTATTTTCAACGCTTCGCCACCAGGCAGGTCCAGCGACCTTAGGTGGTGGTTTACAAGTACTCTCGGAGGCTTAATGCATCCCGTTTTAAAAGAAGCGCTTGAGCGCAGTCCTGTGATACCGGTTCTGGTCATTCCAGAGCTTTCGATGGCCAAGCCTCTGGCTAAGGCTCTGGCATCTGGTGGTTTAACGGTGTTTGAAATTACGTTAAGGACGGCATGTGCCCTAGAGGCGATGGCTGTCATGAAGGAGGCAGTCCCTGATGCTTTGATTGGGGCAGGCACGGTAACCAATCCGGAGCGTTTGCGTGATGCTAAAGCATTCGGTGCGGACTTCGTTGTCAGCCCGGGGACTAGCGAGTCTTTGTGGCAATGCAGTCAAGTCGAAAAGTTGCCGATCTTGCCTGGATTCTCGACCGCGTCCGAAGCAATGCGTTTGATGGAATTGGGAAGTCTGTGCGGCAAATTTTTCCCAGCTGAAGCGTCAGGTGGGGTGAAGTATCTAAAATCCCTAGCAGGACCATTGCCCGAATTTCGCGTCTGTCCAACCGGCGGGATTCAACCTGATACGGCATCGAACTACTTGCGTTGCCCCAATGTCGTTTGCGTCGGTGGAAGCTGGATCGCACCAACGGATCTTTTGGCTATCAGTGATTACAGGGAGATTGAAGCGCGTGCTCGGCATGCTGCTTCAATGTCATTAGCTGGCTAAGGCGCGCTGATTCAGGCCCTCGGTCTGCATCTGGTGATGCTGTGTTACGTGTTGATGGGGGAATGGTCGCCAATGATTGGATGGTGCAATCGTAGTCTAATATCGTGCAAGCACCTGTTGACCGGCCAGAAGTCATTGAGACCACAGCCCTTGGTGCTGACTGGTTAGCAGAGATGCACGTTAGTCTGTATCCAGGTGTTGAGGGTTTTTCTAAAACCTGGGCTTTGGATCGGCATTTTGAACCTGAGATGAGCAAAGCGGCCTCTGACGATCGGTATACCGGTTGGCGTGACGCTGTGGTTCGAGTGCTCTCAGATCGACCCACTGACTAATCAGTTGGTTTTGAGTGGCTTTGCAAACACCTGATAGTGCCCGGTCTCAAATCCTTGGTTGAGATAGGTTTTGTGAGCTTTGTCATTGGTGGTCTCTGCATAGAGCCTCAGTTCCACAACTCCCGCTTGTTGGGCCTGTTCGGTGATTGTAGCCAGTAAGGTTCGAAAGACCCGTTGGCGTCGCGCTCTTGGCCAGACATACACACTTTGGATCCACCAGATTTGCCCGTTACGCCAATCTGACCATTCAAATGTAATCAATAATTGACCGATGATTCCGTGATCATCGGTGGCGACCCAGTAGGCCCCTCGATTTGCATCGTCGAAGACGGCTTCAATGCCTGATGACAGGGTGCTTGTTGAGAGCGTCAAGTTCTCGGTTTCTTGGGCGATACCTTGGTTGCCTTTGACCAAATCAGGTAAGTCGTCAGGGATGGCGGGTCGGCACAGAATCATGTTGCGGTTGCTCAAAGGTTGTACACTATCGGAAACGGAGACCAGTATGGCCAAGAACGGGCAAACCCTCAAACTCGAACACCACCTCTTTGAGCCAACGACATCCACATCACTGCCAGACATCGTCATGCTTCATGGAATTTGCGCTGGCGCTTGGGTATTTCCACAGAACTTTATACAACCCTTGGTTGATCAAGGGTTTCGGGTACACACATTGTCGTATCGCGGACATGGCGAGAGTGAGGGCAAAGAGCGGATCAACCACTGGCGATTAACTGACTATGTGGATGATGTGTTGTCTATCTGCCAATCCTTACCTGGGCCGCCTGTCCTCATCGGACACTCGCTGGGCACAGCGGTTGCTCAGCGCCTGTTACGTGACCAAGAACCCTTGGCAGCTGTGGTGTTGATGAGCCCAGTCCCTCCTCGTGGCTTATCCCATATTTCGATGCGCATGTTGTGGTCAGATCCGATGGCTTATCAACAACTCGCGGTTGTCTTAACGGCCGGCATTCATCACGTGTCAGAGCGAGTGGGTGCACGACTATTGTTTTCGAGCTATGAGGCGACAGATCAGGTTCGTGAGTTTTTCAGTCGCTGCTCGGATGAATCGCCTTGGCTTGCTTGGGACTTGCAGGGGTTTTCGCGTTTTTCGCCCGCTCACTATGATCAAGACTGCATGCCTCCAGTGATGGTGGTTAGTGGCGATGACGATCAATTGATTCGCCCAAGCGATGCCGATGAAACTGGTCGTTTTTATCAATGCGGTGTGCATTGGGTGCACCGAGGCTCTCATATGCTGATGTATGACGAGGGTGCATCGGATGTTTCCGATTGGATTGGTCGATGGATCAAACGTTCGCTGGATCAGTGAGCGAGCACCGAAGGTGAAAGGGTGTGATAGAACCGAAGGTTAGAGAAGATCGACTTCTATATAACAAATTATAAATTGTTTATCGTTATTGGTTATATGATGGTTTCAGTGAAGCGGTTGTGCTTGATGCACGTGTGTTGTTGGGGACTGATTCACGGTGTTCATTTGAAGCCATCGTTCTAGGGATTGTCGGTGGTTTCAGGGTCACTATGCCCTGTCCAGTTTTCTTGGACTCTGAGGCGGCCTTCGGGCCGCCTTTTCTTTTTTCACGACCGTTCAACAAACTCCCAGAGATTTCCTGCGATATCTTTGACCAATAGGCATCGTCCAAATGGCTCAGTTCGTGGACCATCGTGAATGGTGATCCCCTGTTGTTTGAAACGTTGAAGATCCTGATCGAGATCCTCAGTATCGAGGAAGATCAACACCCGTTGACCGGCCTGGCGACCAACGAGCTCCTCATCGCCGGGTTTTGGCGTGGTGAGATTGAAGCTGACGTCGGTTGTCGTGCATCCCAATTGAACAATGCGTTTACTCTCTGAGATCTGGGTATCTTCGATCAGTTGTAGTCCAAAGCCATGGGTGTAAAACGAGATCGCTGATTCGATCTCATGAACGAGGAGGGTGATTCTGTTGGTCCGCATCGATATTCAGGCTCCATTGGTGATCAATCTGGAGCCGGATTAGATGGAATTTCAACGCCGACTGCAACCATTTTCCGAGGTGTAATGACGTCGTCCTGACACCTGTCACGGCATTCGAGGAACTCTGTCTTGCATGAACGGATGGTGTGGATCACTCCTCGATGCCGATGAATACGGTGACGATTGAGTAAACGAAAATAGATTAAGGAATTTGATAGTTATTTATGATCAAAGATCGATAGGTTTTGCCTCTTGGGATCTTTTTGTCTAAAAAAATATCGTGATATACTTCAGAAATAGGACAAAACGCCGGTCTCCGGTATCCCGAAGGATTGGGAACTTAAGGAAGGATTCGGGCATCGACAAGGATGTCGAATTTAATGCTCGAAGACTTTCGTTCACTGCCGTTTCAGGCAGGTGCTTTCACTAAACTCCGAAGATCATTTGCTGTCTACCTTAAATCAAGATCGCATTGTGCTTGAGCCGAGCTAGGGGCTGCAGTTTCCTCGTCAACAGACTCGTGGGGTGCTGTATCATTGTGTCGTCATTATATGGAACACCTAAATCAAGTGGTTCACGGGCAGGCAGAGGAGCAGTTGAGTGATCGTCATCGGCGGTGATGCCATCATAGATTTGATTGATCGCGGGCAGCGATTGTTTGAAGCCTGTCCTGGTGGTTCGACATTAAATTGTGCTCTGGCTTCCGGACAATTGGGATCTGATGTCCTCTACGTTTCGACATTAAGTCGGGATGCCTACGGTGACTTGCTAATCGATCGCTTACAAGAATGTTATGTGACGCTGAGGGCTGATGCGCGATCGGACGCTCACAGCTCTCTCGCTGTGGTCTCGCTCGATGAGACCAATCAGCCAAGCTATGCCTTTTATCGCGAAGGAACTGCTGATCGGGAGATTCCTGTGGATGCGGTGATTGCGTCTTTCCCCCCGCAGATGTCGATCTTTCACGTGGGTTCTTGTGCATTAATTCCGTCTGACGATCAGAACGCTTGGCTTCAAGTCGCCTTAGCCGCTCAAGAACGTGGCGCATTGATCTCCATTGATCCTAATTGCCGACCATCGATGACCACAGATCCTGATCGCTACCGAAAGGGTATCGCGCGCTTTTTGCAGGTGGCTGATCTCGTCAAACTTAGTGATGAAGACCTTGAGTATTTAAATCCTGAATGGACCGACCAAGCACTGAGTCGCTTTATCGAGATCTATTCACCAAAGCTCTGTGTTTACACCCGTGGTTCAGAAGGACTGACTGGATTGACAGGCGGTGGAGTCACAGTGAGCGTTGAAGCTAGTTTGCCGGGGCCACTCTCGGATACGGTCGGTGCTGGGGATTCGATACATGGAACTTTGCTTTCTGAGATTGATCGCCTTGGATTATCCGGTCATGCGCTCTCTGAATTAACGGCGGAGACCCTTAAAGAGGTCTTAACGTTAGCCTCTCAGGTGGCTGGCGTGAACTGCACTCGCACCGGTTGTCAGCCGCCGACGCGTGAGGAAGTCGCGACCTTGTTTGGCTCGCGTTGAGCAGCCTCTTCAAATAGCAAGGTTTAACGAACATGATTTTATGCATAGTAATACTATGCATTAGTGGATATTTATAAATTTTAATGGTGGATATGATGAGTTGGATTAGTCGAACCAAATCACTAGATTTGATAACATCGAGATTGTATCCAAATAGCGATAAAAATAAGAATCAAATAAAAAAGCCCAGACCGAAGTCTGGGCTGAAATCATCCTCGGTTGAGGTTTAGTCCCAGGACAGCGCGCCGCCGACCTGATACTCGGTGACCCGGGTTTCGAAGAAGTTCTTCTCTTTCCGAAGGTCCATGATTTCACTCATCCATGGGAATGGATTTTCCACTCCAGGGAATTGCTCTGACAAACCAATCTGAGTCAGACGACGGTTGGTGATGAACTTCAGGTAATCTTCCATCATCTGGGCGTTCATCCCGAGTACTCCACGTGGCATGGTGTCACGTGCATACTCAATTTCCAGAGCAAGGCCCTCTAAAATCATTTGCGTCATCTTCGCCTGGAACTCTTCAGTCCACAGCTTTGGATTTTCGTTTTTGATCTGGTTGATCACATCGACACCAAAGTTCACGTGCATCGATTCATCTCGCAGGATGTACTGGAATTGCTCTGCAACACCGGTCATCTTGTTTCGACGACCCATCGACAGAATCTGAGAGAAACCGCAGTAGAAGAATAACCCTTCCAACACACAGTAAAATGCGATCAGGTTCTGTAAGAGTTCTTGGTCGTTTTCCGTCGTTCCTGTTTGGAACTGTGGATTGCCGATGGCTTGGGTGTACTTCAATGCCCAGGCCGCTTTTTTCGCCACCGCTCGGACTTCTCGGTACATGTTGAAGATTTCACCTTCATCCATCCCCAACGATTCAATGCAATACTGATAGGCGTGCGTATGAATCGCTTCTTCAAACGCTTGGCGCAATAGATACTGCCGACACTCTGGGTTCGTGACCAATCGGTAAATTGATAACACCAGGTTATTCGCGACCAGAGAATCGGCTGTTGAGAAGAAACCGAGATTTCGCATCACTATCTTCCGCTCATCTTCCGACAAACCATCATTGGATCTCCACAACGCGATGTCTTGCGTCATATTGATTTCTTGTGGCATCCAGTGGTTAGCACAGCCATCCAGGTATTTGGTCCAAGCCCACTCATATTTAAACGGCACCAGCTGGTTCAAGTCAGCTCGGCAGTTGATCATCCGTTTTTGATCGACTTGCACACGATCTGCGCCCATCTCGAGTTCTTCAAGACCAGGTGCAACATCCAATTGCTCAAGCGCCTGCTGTGCCGCCTCAAAGGCGGCAGAACCGGTCGGCTCAAAGCGTGTCGGATTGGCCACTTCAGCCACAGGTGCAGGATCAATCGCGAGCTGCTGTTGTGGTTCTTCGGGCTTCGCCTGCTTTGGGGGTGGTGGGGCGATGTGCTCTTCAGGTTCGTTAAACGCGTTCCAATTTAGCATTCTCTTTCTTCTCCTTCAAATCGTTTGGTTTACTGGCAGGCTTCGCAATCTGGATCATCTAGACTGCAAGCCTTAGGCACAGCAGCAGGTTCGGCAACCTGTGCGGCCTGAGTTGCGGAGACCGCATTCAGGTTCGATTTGTTAATGGTGGATTTTTCCGCTTGCGTTGCGCCGAGTGCACGGAGGTAATAGGTTGTTTTTAAACCACTGAACCAAGCCATTCGATACGTTACATCGAGTTTCTTTCCGTTGGCATTGGCGATGTAGACGTTGAGGCTTTGGGCCTGATCGATCCATTTCTGGCGACGAGCTGCTGCTTCGACAATCCAGCGTATTTCCAGCTCAAACGAGGTGGCGTACAGCGCTTTAAGATCATCTGGGATCCGAGCAACTTGCTGTACTGATCCGTCGTAATATTTCAGATCGTTCACCATCACATTATCCCAAAGTCCGCGCTCTTTCAGGTCTCGGACAAGATAGGGATTGACCACTGTAAATTCGCCCGACAGGTTCGATTTTACGTAGAGGTTTTGGTAGGTGGGTTCAATCGATTGCGACACGCCAGTGATGTTTGCGATCGTGGCTGTTGGTGCGATGGCCATGACGTTTGAGTTCCGCATTCCACCTTTAGCTTTTTCTCGGAGTTCTGTCCAGTCAAGCTGTGCGGAGGTGTCCATGTTAAGGTAGTTGGCTCCACGTTCTTCCCTCAATTTCTCAATGGAATCAATTGGTAGGACGCCCTGTGACCAGAGGCTTCCGTCAAAACTTGAATACGCTCCGCGTTCACGAGCCAGTTCTGCTGAGGCTTCGATCGCGTAGTACGAGACCACTTCCATCGATTCATCAGCAAACTGCACCGCTTCGTCAGATCCGTAGGCAATCCCGAGCTCATACAAGGCATCCTGGAAACCCATGATGCCAAGACCGACAGGGCGGTGCTTAATGTTGGAATTTTCAGCCTGTGGGACCGCGTAGTAGTTAATGTCGATCACGTTATCGAGCATCCGGACTGCTGTCTTGACGGTTTTGCCGAGTTTCGCTCGATCCAGACCACCGTCTTTTGTGACGTGTTGTCTTAAGTTGACAGAGCCAAGGTTACAGACTGCAATTTCGTCGTTTGATGTATTGAGCGTGATCTCAGTGCACAGATTCGATGAGTGCACAACACCAGCATGTTGCTGCGGACTTCTTAAATTGCACGCATCTTTAAAGGTAATCCATGGGTGGCCTGTCTCGAACAACATCGACAGCATTTTCCGCCACAGATCTTTCGCTTGGACCCGCTTAAAATGGGTGATCTCTCCGCTATGGGTCATGGCTTCATATTCGTTGTAGCGCGCTTCAAAGGCTTGACCGAACAGATCATGCAAGTCTGGGCATGTCGATGGGGAAAACAGTGTCCACTCAGCATCTTCAAAGACCCGCTTCATGAATAGGTCAGGAACCCAGTTGGCGGTATTCATGTCGTGTGTTCGACGACGATCGTCCCCAGTATTCTTACGAAGCTCTAAGAATTCTTCGATATCCATGTGCCA
This sequence comes from uncultured Litorivicinus sp., assembly GCA_902528165.1. GTDB lineage: Bacteria > Pseudomonadota > Gammaproteobacteria > Pseudomonadales > Litorivicinaceae > HIMB30. The sequence continues at coordinate 129,927 of CABZRL010000002.1, read as the reverse complement.
AGTTTCTAAGTAGGCACAGACTGCACCTTTGCGCTTTCCGCCTTGATTGACTGCGACAGCCGTATCGTTGACGACTTTCAAGAACGGAACCACCCCTTGGCTCTTCCCGTTGGTGCCTTTAATGTAAGAACCCAGTGAGCGAACAGATGTCCAGTCATTGCCTAATCCACCGGCCCATTTTGACAACATTGCATTGTCCCGAATTGCGCCATAGATCCCGTCAAGGTTGTCTGGGACTGTGGTGAGGTAGCAGCTCGACAGCTGACTTCTTAAAGTTCCTGAGTTGAACAATGTCGGAGTTGAGGCCATGTAATCAAAGCTTGAAAGCAACTGATAGAACTCAATCGCACGCTCTTCACGGTTGTCTTCTTTCAAAGCGAGTCCCATCGCGATCCGCATGAAAAATACCTGGGGTAATTCAATTCTGACCTCATCTTTGTGGATGAAGTAACGGTCATACAATGTTTGCAAGCCCAAGTAAGTAAACTGGTTATCGCGCTCGGCAATGAGAGCTGCCGCCATTTGATCGACGTTGTAGTCCAATAACTCGGCAGAGACCAATTCGCTCTCGACCGCGAGTTGTAAAAATGCTTTCAGGGCCTGTGGATAGAGCGTTTCCATCTCAAACTGAGTGGCTTTTTCGGCGACTCCCAACCGCGTCAGCGACTTCGCTCGGATGTCATCCAACAATAATCGAGCCGTGACATAGGCGTAGTTCGGCTCTTTCTCAACCAACGTTCGCGCGCTCATGATTAACGCGGTGTTGACATCATGTTGTGTGACACCGTCATAGAGGTTCTTTAACGTTTCAGACAAAACGATAGAGCCGTCGACGTCCGCTAAGCTCTCACAGGCCTCAGCGATGACTGTTTTTAAGCGACCGACATCCAATGGTTCTCTGGTGCCATCTTCTTTGACAATTTTGATTTCAGGATGATCTTCTCGTGGCGTCTCGATCTTCTCAGAGCGCATGCGCTTTCGTTCTTCCCGATACAGCACGTAATCACGAGCGACCCGGTGTTCACCATTCCGCATCAAGCAAAGCTCAACCTGGTCTTGGATATCTTCAATATGCACGATGCCACCTGAGGGCATGCGACGGCGGAACGTATCAACCACCTGAGCTGTGAGTCGTTCAACGGTTTCATGGATCCGGTTACTGGCAGCGGCGGTATTGCCTTCAACAGCCAAAAACGCCTTACTCATGGCGACGACGATTTTGGTGGCATCAAAACCGACCACAGTACCGTTTCGTTTCATGACTCGAATTTCACCGGGCGCAGGTGTCGCCTGAGGTGACACAGGCGCCGCCTTTGGCGCGACTGTTTGTTCTTCTTGTTGCCCACTAACACGGCTTGATTGATACATGCGGCCTCCACCAAGTCCCTAGTTACTATTTTTGGGTTGACCCCAAGATCTTGGGGTTCCTATGAATCTCGAACACAAGATACTGTGGTTGACCGCTAAGTCAATCCAAAATTTTTGTGGATAAATTGGGGAGAACTGGTGCTTGAAAACTGCAAAGCCAGAGAAACTCTGGCTTTGCGTTTTATTTGGCTGTGGATAAATTCCGAATCACGATTTTCGATAGAATTTATTCATTGAACAAACCATTTTGATTCAATTTCTTGTCCGGTTTTACCCCTGTTTCAGTTCGCTTATTGTGACAGTGATTTTCGCGAACTGCGCTTGCGCGTCTTGTAGTCGTCCGTGCTCGCGTTCGACCACCTCAGCCGGGGCTTTATCGGTGAAGCCTGGATTATTGAGTTTGCCACTTAATCCTTTGATCTCACCGTCGAGCTTCTTCAGCTGCTTTTCAAGGCGTGCGACTTCGGCCTCGACATCGATGAGCCCCGCCATGGGGACATGGACTTCGAGTTTTCCAATTAGCTGTGTTGATGATGCCGGGAGCGCTTCTCCCTCATCCACGAAATGCACATCAGACAGCTTAGCGAGCGGTACTATCAACGACTCTAAGCGCGTCAGGCGCACTCGATCTTCAGCAGATCCACCCGCGAGCATCATCGGGATTTCTTTTGCCGGTGAGAGATTCATTTCGCCACGGATGGTTCGTACGGCAACAATCACGGCTTTCATCCAATCCACATCGGATTCAGCCTCTCGATCCACTTTTGCTGCATCAGCGATCGGATAGGGTGCTTTCGAGACCGTATCGCCACCGCGGCCGATGAGCGGTGCGACCTGTTGCCATAACTCTTCAGTGATGTAAGGCATGAATGGATGCGCTAATCGCAAGATAGTTTCCAAGACCCCAACCAAGGTACGACGCGTTGCCGCCTGAGTTTCAAAGCTTGCGCCACCTTCAGCTAAAATGGGTTTCGTGAGCTCGAGATACCAATCGCAGTACTCGTTCCACACAAATTCATAGATCGCCTGACTCGCCAAATCCAATCGATACGCTGCCACTGCTTGCGCAACTTTCTCTTCGGTGGCTTGAAGACTTGACCGAATCCAACGATCAAAGACTGTCATCTGTGATGCGTCAAGCTCAGTCAGCTGATGCCCATCAATCTTCATCATCACAAAGCGGGTTGCATTCCAGAGCTTGTTACAGAAGTTCCGATAGCCTTCAATTCGACCCACATCAAAATTAATGTCTCGTCCGGTGGACGCCAGTGAACAGAAGGTAAAGCGTAAGGCGTCAGTCCCATAGCTTTGCAGTCCATCCGGGAACTGTCGACGTGTGGCTTTCTCAATCGCTTGCTGCATTTTTGGCTGCATCAAGGAGCCGGTGCGTTTGGCAACCAGATCATTGAGGGAGATTCCGTCAATCAGGTCAATCGGATCCAGCACATTGCCTTTGGATTTCGACATTTTCTGTCCTTCTGCATCACGCACCAGACCATGAACATAGACAGTTTGAAAAGGCACTTGATCAGTGAACTTAAGAGTCAACATGATCATCCGGGCCACCCAGAAGAAAATAATGTCAAAGCCGGTCACCAGCACACTGGTCGGGTGATAGCGCTTAAGTGCCTCGGTATCATCCGGCCAGCCGAGTGTTGAGAACGTCCAAAGGGCTGATGAGAACCAGGTATCCAAAACATCATCGTCTTGGGTCAGTGTCACATCGGCACCGAGCTGGTACTTCGTTCGCGTGGCCTCTTCGTTTTCAGCCACATAAATCCGACCAGCGTCATCATAAAATGCCGGAATTCGATGGCCCCACCACAGTTGGCGGGAAATACACCAATCCTTCAGATCGCGCATCCAGGCAAAGTAAGTGTTTTCCCACTGTTTGGGAACAAACTGGATAGACCCGTTTTCGACAGCCTCGATGGCCGGTTTGGCGAGCGTTTCGACCGCGACAAACCATTGATCTGTTAATAGTGGCTCAATCACGACACCCGAGCGATCACCGCGTGGAACCTTTAAGGTGTGTGGGTCAATGGTCTCTAATAATCCGAGGGCATCCAAATCAGTCACGATCTTTGCTCTCGCCTCAAAACGATCAAGGCCTCGATAAGCGTCAGGGACCTCATCGTTCAGTTTCGCGTCTTTGGTGAGGATGTTGATCATGGACAGACCATGACGTTCGCCCATGGCGTAGTCATTGAAATCATGACCTGGCGTGATCTTCACACATCCAGTTCCGAATTCAGGATCAACATAGTCATCGGCAATAATCGGGATTTCACGGTCTGTCAGCGGCAGCGCGATCGTCTTTCCGATCAAATGGCTGTAGCGCTCATCTTCAGGGTGAACCGCAACCGCACTGTCGCCAAGCATGGTCTCAGGTCGAGTGGTCGCCACCACCAAATGTCCGGATCCATCTGCTAATGGGTAACGGAAATGCCACAGAGAGCCTTGTTCTTCTTCACTGACCACTTCCAAATCGGAGATCGCGGTGTGGAGGACTGGGTCCCAGTTCACCAGTCGTTGACCTCGGTAAATCAGGCCCTCATCAAACAGCCGAATAAAGACTTCCTGGACCGCCCGAGAGCAACCCTCGTCCATGGTGAATCGCTCTCGTGACCAATCCACAGAGGCACCCATGCGGCGTAACTGTTGAGTGATCATGCCGCCTGACGTGTGCTTCCACTCCCAGACTTTGTCTAAGAATTTCTCACGCCCTAGATCATGTCGAGAGATGTTTGATGCCAACAATTGGCGCTCAACCAACATTTGTGTGGCGATCCCGGCGTGGTCTGTTCCGACCTGCCAAAGCGTGTCGTGCCCAAGCATCCGATGGTAGCGAATCAGTGCATCCATGATGGTGTCTTGGAAGGCGTGGCCCATGTGCAGAGATCCGGTCACATTCGGTGGCGGGATCATAATGGAATAGGGCGTGCCCTCCCCAGAGGGTGCGAAGTGTCCTTGGGATTCCCAGAACGCGTACCAACGAGTTTCAATGGCAGAAGGGTCGTATGTTTTATCTAAAGTGTCAGTCATTTACGCAGATCGTGTTGTGTGATCGGATATCCGTCAAATTTCAATTGTTTCCAAGTGTTCCGGGTTGTGTCCAAGACTTTGGGTTCTTGCACCACAATTTCGACCAAATGGTCGAAATGTGAAAACCATGGGGGCAGTTCGCCACCTATATTGACCAACACACCATGGCGATCGGTTGGGTTTTGCCAACCGATTCCCACAGGTGCTTTCGGTGAGTCGTTTTGCTCCACCTCGTGCGGAATGAAACTCTCATCATCATCCCACAAGAGCTGATCTAACGCCTCGGCCTCAGATGCACTTGCCACATGACAGTGGACATCTAAACCCTTCCGGAAGGATTGTCGTACAAACTTCACTGCAAAGCGTGCCCGGGCTTCCAGAGACTCTTCAGCCAAGATGTAAAACGACACCTTGGTCACGCGCGGAGCCAATTCACCAACAATGGTACAGGACGCCCGGTGGCCCCTTTGGCTTTACCACCACTGAACCAAGCGGTCCCAGCAATATCCAAGTGCGCCCAGCGATAGTTTTCGGTAAATCGTGACAAGAAACAGGCTGCTGTGATGGTGCCCGCATCGCGTCCACCGATATTGGCCATATCCGCGAAATTCGAATCCAATAACTTCTGATAGGGCGCCTCAATCGGTAATCGCCAACAAGGATCACCCGTTTCCTTCCCGAGTTGAAAGAGTTCATCAGCCAAGGCATCATCGGTACTGAGAAGACCGGTGTTGTGTTTCCCCAACGCAATCAAACAAGCGCCCGTCAGTGTTGCGATATCCACCACAGCTTCTGGATCAAAGCGCTCGACATAGGTCAGGGCATCGCAGAGGACTAAGCGGCCTTCGGCATCGGTATTTAAGATCTCGACCGTTTTCCCAGCAAGTGTCGTGACCACGTCACCAGGTTTGGTGGCAGCTCCAGATGGCATATTTTCAACAGCGGCAATCACGCCAATAACATTGGCTTCGAGATCCATGTCACAAATGCTTTGCATACAACCCATCACGGTTGCTGCTCCACACATATCAAATTTCATCTCGTCCATCCCGGCGCCGGGCTTTAAGCTGATCCCGCCAGTATCAAAGGTCACCCCTTTGCCGACTAATACCTTCGGTTTGGCTGTCGCGTCTTTGGCTCCTTGGTACTTTAAAATGATAAAGCGCGCAGGTTCGTCACTGCCGTATGAGACCGACAGTAAGCAATGCATGCCAATCTCAGCCATGGCATCTTCATCAAAGACTTCACAAGATAACTTGGGAAAACGCTCTGCTAAGTGCACGGCTTGATCGGCCAAGTAGCGGGGAGTACAGGTGTTGCCAGGAAGATTGCCTAATTCACGGGTCAGGTTCGCACCCTCACCAATGGTGAGTCCGGTTTCAAAGTGCTTTTTCTCCGATTCAGAGCCAATTAACGACAGGACGTTTAACTCCTTCGCATCACTGTCTGCAGGTTTCGGTTTGGTGGTGGTGTACTCGTAGGAGGCCCACTGGAGACCATAACCTAAGCGTTCTAGAGTACCTGCATGTCCTTGGGTCAGCGAGGTGAGGTCCAAGGTGGCCTCAGTAATCGGCAATCCTTTCAGTGTTTTGCCAAGACCGACAAAGGCGTCGTTTTGGGCTAAGGCATCAAAGGCATCGGCTTTGCCAAGACCCAACAACACAAGGCGCTTAGCTTTCAGTCCCTGCGGTTTCCTCAACGTGATCTGGCTTCCGGATTTCGGTTTGAAGTCCCCGGAATCGAGACAATCTGCAATCAGCGTGTCGAGTTCCTTGGCTCTTCCCTCTACACTGTCATCTTCGGAGACACCGATGACGAGACAGTCGGTCTCAAGTTTGGTGAGAGAGGTTGTATTCAGGCTAATCTCCATGAGTGACTCCTTGATGGTTTAGTAAGCATGGAAGTGTAGGGCATTTGATCATTCTGAGGTACTTCAGTCGCGAGATTCTGGAAACCACCGCGGGTGTTTCCCTCATTCTTCTATTAGTGGTGTTAAGTGGTCGATTTATCCAGTTCTTGGAAAAAGCAGCCAACGGCGAGCTCTCGGTCGAACTGATGCTGACCATGATCTTATGGCGGGTCCCGTCATCACTGGAGCTGATTTTACCCTTAGCCTTGACCCTTTCCGTGCTTTTGGTGATGAGTCGGATGAATCAGGAGTCGGAGCTGACAATTTTGCGCGCGGCTGGCTATTCCAACACACGCTTATTTGCCATCGTCTTGGTACCGGCAGCCTTGGTAGCTGTCTTGGTCGGATGGCTGTCATTGGTTTTGTCACCTGAAGTGGCCCGTGAACTTGATCGGCAAGTCGTCGCCAAAGAAAACCTGACGGTGTTTGATACTGTCGTTCCAGGACGCTTTCAGACCGATAAGTCAGGACGGCTCATCTATGCCGAATCCATCTCTGAAGATCGCGAATCCTTAATTGATGTCTTTATCGTCGAGCCATCTGAGAGCAAAGAGACGGAGGTCTTTTTAACCGGTCAGACCGCGCGTCAGGAACTCAACGGTGGGGAAAAGTATTTGGTGCTGTTTGATGGCTATCGTCACATCGGGACGGAAATCGCACTCGATTGGGAAATCTCGAAGTTTGATCGTTACCTCATCCGATTGAGTCCAGAAACGGAAAACCGACCCGATTCGTTAGATACCAAATCCACAGAAGCGCTGATCGCATCAGGTAAGCCCCCTGAGTTAGCGATTGCGTCGTGGCGCATCTCGTTACCGATCGTGTGTCTTCTGATGTTGCCTTGGGCATTCTTGATGGGAAGGGGATCGCCCCGACAAAGCCGGTTCATTTGGGTGATACCGATTATTTTGATCCAGTTTGGCTATATCACGGCCTTATCCTTCGCTCAAAAAGCTGTCACCTTGGGTCAATGGTTACCTTGGCCTGGATTATTTTGGGTGCATTTGGTGGTTCTTACGGTCGTCGTTCTGCTCATTGGGTTTGGTCGGCTTGGCCAGCGCTGGGGGATTCGATGAACCGCTCCACCTGGTTATTGGCGCGCGCGATTTGGTTCTCTTTTTTCGTTGTCTGTTTGGTGTTCTTCGGTCTTGAACTGGTGTTTCGTCTCTTGGATGAAGCCAAGTTGCCGCACACCAATTACACCGCAGAGGAAATTGCTTGGGTTTCCCTGTCAGGGATGCCGAGGCGTTTGTATTTGGATCTGCCATTGATGGTGTTAATTGCTGTCGCCGCTGGACTAGGCGGTTTGGCCCAGTCGAGCGAATTAACCATCTTAAGAGCCGCAGGACTAAGTATCCGACAGATCTTTTTGAAGATCATCTGGGTGTTGTCCCCCATTCTCATCGCCTCCATTGTCGTTGCAGAGGTTGGGATGCCGAATGCCGAACGGTTTAGCCAAGCCTTAAAAGATGCTAACGTCGCAGGTGGAGTCAAAGACTCAATCTGGACTCGAGAATCTGGCCGATATGTGTTTGTGGAAGGTGCGGCCGATGGCTCGGTGAGACTCTGGAAGCAAATCGAAATGAGCGAAAGCCGTGATGAGATTGCACAATTGACAGCATCGCAAGCAGTGTCTTTTCAAGGCAATCAAGTCGAGCTTGCCGATGCCCGTGTATTGACCTTTGCAGGGGATCAGATCCTGACTGAGACTCGTGCATTGAGTCAGACTTCGAACCTGACTGAACGACAGGTGCGTTGGTTAGTGCAAAATCCGGATGCTTTGTCACTGAGTGAGCTTTGGGATGCGGCCACTTATTTGACTGACGAAGGATTGAACGCACGAGCACACAGGCAACTGTTTTGGCAGCGATTACTGCTTCCTGTGACCTTGATTGCACTGGTGTTGCTGGCTTCAGCGACGGCCTTTGGATCCATGCGCTCACTCGATATGTCGACACGAGTATTTATCGCGGTCTTGATTGGGCTGGTGTTTAAATATGCGATGGACATGGCATCGCCTGCTGTGTTTTTAGCGGGCGGTCATCCGTCACTGGCGATTATTTTGCCGCTTTGTATCCCGTTGTTACTGACGCCGCGATTATTGCGTTGACTTGGGCGGCTTAGGTTCCGCAACCACTCGGGTGTTTGATAGGGAGTCGTAGACTGTCTGACCAATGGGCGATAACCAACCGGTCAGTAAAGGAACCCCTGTTGGCCCTAGGGTCAGAATGCACATCATCAATCGTTTCATCGCCACTTGACTCGTGAGCGGTTCTCCGTCCATTCCCACCACGCGAAGCCGCCAGGCTCGCATGCCGGCCGTCTTCCCACCACGTGACCACGACCACCAGAAATAGCCACCCACGGACAAGACGATGAGGAGTTGCGTGAGCCAGGGAGGTGCTTCACCTTGAGCAATCACCGATGCAACGAGGCCTGAGATCAAGACCAGAGCCGTGACCACTAACGCATCGTAGATCAAAGCTAACAGGCGTTTCCAAATGGGTGCGCTACTGACCTGCATCAGGCTCAACTTGTTGCGCTAATTGAATGTAGTCAGACCGAAAGACCGATCTGAGGATCCTCAAATACTTTTGACCAAGTTCGGAATATCGACTGAGCGTTGGAATCAATGCTTTGGTCGTCAACGGTTGGTTCTGGGTTCGTAGATCAAGCCGTAACTTGCGGAGATCTCGATATGCTCGATGGGTGTTGATGTTCTGATAATACGCGGCGACAGAGTCACCAAAGGTCTCAAAGCGTCTGACTTCAAGCGCTTTCTTCTTGCTCTGTTTGGGTTTGATACCACAGCCTTGTTCGTAGCATTGGTGGCCGAAGTAGTTATTGCCTTCGATCGCAAATCGCGATTCGCCCCAAGCCGACTCGATTGCAGCTTGGGTTGCGACCAACGCGGGCGGTAAGCCATCGACTCGCAGATAGAGCTCCGCTTCGATGTAATCGAGCGAGGTATCTGGATCGATGTCAAAGTGGGTCATCAATAGTGTAAGGGCTGGATCTGGCTCGATACTCTTCGTCTGGCGTTCGATGATCCCGGGGATAAAGGCGCGCGCTGCGCTAAGTCGCTCATTTTCTTGTTCGGCATAATCCATCATCAGTCGCGCAAATTGCTGACGATGGTCCTCGAACAGGGGATTGACAGTTAAAGCAGGGCGGGGTGATTCAAGCAACGCCTCAAGTTCTTTGCGATCAAATTCGGCTAAATCGGTTTCTCGGGTTAGCGCTGTGTAAAGTAACCCAGCGGTTGCGACGACTGTGACCAGTGCAGCATGTTTGATCATGACTTGGGCTTTCCGACTTTAGGCATGCTTGGTTCCGTCCAATCGTTTTGCAGTTCGGCTAGTTTCGCATATTTATAGAACGCACCGATAAATCCACCAATGGCAATGGCAAACCCGGCGCGTCCATCACGCCAGCCGCTTTTTAGTAGATAGATTTTTAAAAACATCGAAAGCCCATGGATCAAGGCAGGTCCCATTCCCCCCTTTTTCTGGTTTCTGAGGAGTTTTTGCGCACCTAGGGTTGAGTATCGCTGGGCCTTGTACAGCATCTGTTCGAGATTTTCAAACGGGAACTGCCAAATGGATTGTGTTAGATGACCGATGGGACCCTCACAAACAAATCCTTCATGGACCTCTTCAAGGGTGTAGCTCAAATGACCTCGTCGAAACAATTGAGGCTGCCGATAATCGGGATTCCAGCCGGAATGTTTCACCCAACGGCCCAGTAGGTAATTTTGTCGTGGCATGAAATAGGCAATCGGTCCATCTGCTTCATTCTTTCGAACGATCGAGAGAATTTCATCGCGGGCTTCAGGCGTGCAGCGTTCATCGGAATCCAATGAGAAAATCCACTCATGCTGACAGGCTGCGATCGCGTCATTTCGTAATTGCCCAAAGCCGTGAAAGTCGATTTGAACAACACGTGCACCCAGTGATCGGGCAATACTGGCTGTCTCATCGGTCGAGTGCGAATCACAAAGAATCACTTCATCGGCCCACTCGATCACACTTTCGATGGCTGGGCGGACTTTGTTGGCTTCGTTGAAGGCGATGATGTAGCAGCTGACTTTTGACACGGGCGCATCTTTTCGCTGTTGGGAATTTGGTACCGAAGGGGGGACTCGAACCCCCAAGCCCGCAAAGGCAACGGATTTTGAATCCGTCGTGTCTACCAGTTCCACCACTTCGGCTTTGGGACGCGAATACTAAACAACCATGGCGTTTTTGTCATCTGCTTTTCGCATATCTAAGGCCTGCAGGGTACTCGTCAGCTAGATCCGTGAATCATCAAGCTAGCTATGTCGTGGCTAAGGGAATAATCAAATTGGTCAACATGCTTTGATCGAAAAAGAGCGTCTGTGATCGATTTTTCATAAAAAAACCAAAGTAGTCTCTTTTTTATTTTGTTAAAGAATTTAGACTCACGATCGCTAAACCATGAGGTCACCTTTGAAACGTCAAGATTTTGCATACCAATTACCCGATGATTTGATTGCGAGCCAACCGCTTGACAATCGCACTGACAGTCGTCTCATGGTGATTAATCCTGGTCAACCGTTCGCCCATTGCCAGGTCTCGGATTTGCCGTCTTTGATCCGCGCGGGAGATGTGGTGGTTGCGAATAACACCCGCGTCTTTCCAGCGCGGCTTTTTGGTGCAAAAGCATCGGGCGGCCGAATTGAAGTGATGATCGAGCGGTTATTGTCAGAGCATGCTGTTCGCGCGTTTGTCAAAGCATCGAAGTCACCGAAAGAGGGTGCTGTGCTTCAGATGGATGGTGGATTTGAACTCACAATCACGGGTCGAGATGGTGATCTATTCTTATTGGAGTCTGATCCCTCGCTTCGCATTCTTGAGATGGCTGAGGCCCACGGACATATTCCTCTGCCACCCTATATCAAGCGAGATGACACAGCGTCCGATCGAGAGCGCTACCAAACGGTATTCGCGAAAGATCCGGGTGCCGTCGCGGCACCGACGGCTGGTTTACATATCGATGAGTCGATGATTCAAGCAATCAAAGAACAGGGCGCAACCTGGGGTGAGGTGACTCTGCACGTGGGTGCCGGTACCTTTAACCCCGTGCGAGTTGATGATTTGAGTGAGCATCAGATGCACGGCGAGTGGTACAACATTTCGCCGGAGGTATGCGAGACTATTCAGGAAGCGAGAGCCACCGGTCGGCGTATCATCGCGATTGGAACAACGACAATGCGCTGTCTTGAGGGATCAGCTGCCGCCAATGGCGGACAGATCAAGGCTGGGTCGGACGAAACGTCGATCTTTATTACCCCAGGTTACCAATTCAACGTGATCGACATGTTGTTCACTAATTTTCATTTGCCCGAATCAACGCTTCTGATGTTGGTGTCAGCATTTGGGGGATACGAACGAATGATGGCTGCCTACCAAGAAGCGGTCCGTGAAGGCTATCGATTTTTCAGCTACGGTGACGCCTGTTTGATGACACGAGATCCAGAGGCCAGCCATGCGTCCTGAATGCCACATGACCTTTCAAGTCAAAGCTACTGATGGACTTGCTCGCCGAGGAGAAATCACCTTTCCGAGAGGATCGATTCAGACTCCGGCTTTTATGCCAGTCGGGACCTACGGAACCGTGAAAGGAGTGACCACAGACCAAGTGATCGAGAGTGGTGCTGAGATCTTGTTGGGTAATACCTTTCATTTGATGCTGCGCCCGGGCGCAGACCAGGTTGCGGCACTTGGTGGTCTGCACTCGATGATTCATTGGGATCTACCAATCCTGACCGATTCAGGTGGGTTTCAGGTGTTCAGTCTTGGCAACATGCGAAAGATTACCGAAGAGGGCGTGAAATTCAGAAGTCCGGTGGATGGATCCGAAGTCTGGTTAGATCCCGAGCGATCGATGGCGGTTCAACATCAGTTGGGCTCTGACATCGTGATGATTTTTGACGAGTGCACGCCCTACCCAGTGACTGTTGAAGAATCGCAACAATCGATGGAATTAAGTCTACGCTGGGCGAAACGATCACTCGAGGCACATGCCGATTCACCATCGGCATTGTTTGGAATTGTGCAGGGCTCCATGTTTTTAGATCAACGTGATCAGAGCTTAGAGGCGTTGGTCGAAATGGGTTTCGACGGCTATGCGATTGGCGGATTATCTGTTGGCGAGCCCAAAGACGAGATGTTTAAAGTGATGCGTCATACCGCACCACGATTACCGAAAGATCAACCCCGTTATGTCATGGGTGTCGGTAAGCCTGAGGATTTAGTTGAAGGTGTCCGGCGTGGCGTCGATATGTTCGACTGCGTGATGCCCACACGTAATGCGCGAAACAGTCATTTGTTTATTGATGCTGGTGTCTTGAAGCTCCGAAATGCTGCAAATCGGACCCATGAGGGACCGATTGACGAGGCATGCGATTGTTACACCTGCAAGCACTACAGTCGTGCCTACCTGCATCACTTAGATAAGTGTGGAGAGATCTTAGGAGCAACTCTCAACACGATACACAACCTTCGGCACTACCAGCGCGTGATGCAGGGCCTCCGCGATGCAATTGCAACCCAAACACTTGATCAGTTTGTTCAGCAGTTCTTTGAACAACAAGGACGTTCGGTGCCGTCATTCGATTGACCGCATCGCTTCATGAATTAATCGTTGCCGCTACCGTCATTGATCTTGATGGAATGGTTTTTCGATTCGACTGAAATACAATTTACTCAATGTGCTGATGATGTTTCAGATCGCGAGTTTGAAATCGTTTCAGCGGATGCAATCAGAGCATCTCCAAGCCCGTCTCAAGGAAACGCCGCGGTTCATCCAGATTGTTGCGGGTCCACGTCAGGTTGGGAAGACAACCCCGGTCAAGCAAGTCTTGGAGCATTTTGCGGGTCGAAGCTGGTATGTCTCTGCGGATCTGCCAGTCGCACCAACAACGCAATGGATCGAGCAGCAATGGCAGCGTGCATTGCTTGCCGGGCCGTCACTGGAGAATCCTTTTGTGTTGGCCTTGGACCAAGTGCAAAAAGTCCCTCGTTGGTCGGATATGGTGAAGTCTCTGTGGGATCAGCGTCCAGATGGTTTGCACCTGGTACTACTCGGGTCTTCTCAGTTTTTAGTGCAACACGATTTGAGTGAAAGCCTCCTCGGACGATTTGAAGTGATTCGATTGCCTTACTGGTCTCTGACTGAAATGCGTGCTGCATTCGGGTTTACGTTGTCTGATTACCTATGCTTCGGAGGATATCCGGGGCCGTCAGTGTTGATCTCCGATGCCGAGCGTTGGCGGCAATACATTCTTGATTCGGTGATTGAGCCGACTGTATCGAGGGATGTGTTGGGTCTGGCTCGCGTTGACAAACCCGCGTTGCTGCGACGATTGATGCATCTCGGCTCAGTGTATTCGGGGCAGATTCTTTCCTATCAGAAAATGCTGGGGCAGTTGCAGGACGCAGGAAACACCGTCACTTTGTCCCATTACCTGGATTTGATCGGTGCGTCTTGGATGGTCACTGGACTTGAAAAGTACGCAGGCGATATCGCTCGGACCAAAGCGTCAAGTCCAAAATTACAAGTGTTTGATGCAGCGATTCAAGTTGCGCAAAGCGCTCCTGATCTTCAGCAGTTGCGAGATTCCGAGGGCACAGTCGATCCCGAACGATGGGGCCGTTTAGTCGAGTCTTCAGTCGGAACGCACATTCTCAATACCACCGAGACTCAACATACGGTTAGCTATTGGCGTGAGCGCGCTGCCGAAGTTGATTTTGTCATCTCAGGGATGTCTGGTGTGTTGGCGATCGAGGTCAAAAGTGGACGACGAAGTCGAGCGCAATCCGCTCTGACGATATTCGAAGCCCGTTTCCCTCGGGTCGTCACCTATGTCGTTGGCGCTGGCGGGATACCGCTGGATGAGTTTTTCAATCGCCCTGTGAGTGCTTGGTATTCAGAATTGACCCGACGGTAAGTTCCAGAAGTCTGATGAAACCATTAGATACTGGCCGATCAGCCTAGCTGCGTTTTCATCATTTTGATCTTGCCAAAATACCAATCATGGTTGCCTAAGCGCCCGCCAACCTGTAATTTTACGCGACTTTCAAAACTTCACTGGATGATGTTGATATGATTTCAAGTGCATACGCGAACACGGCGCCTGCTGGCCCGGATCCAATGTTCCAAATTCTGATGTTGGTTGGCTTTATCGCCATCTTCTACTTCTTGCTCTGGCGTCCACAGCAAAAGCGCGCCAAAGAGCACAAAAATTTGATTGAAAACCTGGCAAAAGGCGACGAAATCGCAACAGGTGGTGGTTTGATGGGTCGCATCACTAAGGTGGCTGATGACGTATTGACTGTCGAAATCGCGGATGGCGTCGAAGTGTTGGTGCAAAAGCCTGCAGTGGCTGTCCTCCTCCCGAAAGGCACTCTGAAAGACTCAACCGCATAATTGGATAACTTGTGATTCAACGCTTTTCACTTTGGAAGACGATCGTCGCGGCCGTCTCCCTTTTTCTCGGCGCGCTCTATGGTCTGCCCAATGGGTTTCCAGACGACCCAGCGGTCCAGATCACATCCAATCGCTCAACTGAGCTTTTAGGTGAGCTTGATGTGATTCGTGCCGAAGAGGCACTGAAAGACGCAGGATTGATACCACTTGCGCGGGAATTTGAAAATTCGCAAGCGTTGATTCGATTTGATTCTGTCGAAGCGCAGATCAAGGCGAACAGTGTTGTCCAGAAAGCCTTGGGTTCTGATTTCATTGTCGCCTTAAATCTGGCACCGACGACCCCTGAATGGCTGCAGTCGATCGGTGCTAATCCGATGAAGTTGGGCCTCGATCTTCGCGGCGGTGTGCACTTTTTGATGGAAGTCGACCTAGAAGCTGCGGTCTCGCAACGCCTCGATGCTTACGTCTCTGAAATCAAACAGATGCTCAGAAAAGAACGAATCCGTTTTCGATCTGTGGATGTCAAACCTGGTGGTGAAATCGAAATTCGGTTTTTAAATGCAGAGACCCGAGCAGTGGGGATTGATCGAGTCCGATCCGAATACACAGGCGTATTCGCTTATCGCGAAGATGATCGTGATGGAGCGGCGTTTGTGGACCTTTTGCTGGCTGAAGGTGAGCAGGCCAACATCGAAGATTATGCCGTTAGCCAAAACCTAACAACGCTCAGAAATCGAGTCAATGAGCTTGGAGTCTCCGAGCCACTGGTGCAGCGTCAGGGTCAAAACCGCATTGTGGTGGAATTGCCAGGTGTACAGGATACCGCCACTGCCAAACGCGTGTTGGGTGCCACAGCGAATTTGGAATTTCGGTTAGAAGCACTACCGGATGCTCCGGTTCGTGAAACGCAGCAGTTCCAATTTCGGGCCAACGAGCGGATTGCTCAGCTTGAGCGAGACATTATCACAACAGGTAATTCCGTCAGCGATGCGCGATCGAGCTTTGATGAAAACGGCATGCCGCAGGTCAATATCAACCTAGATGCGTCTGGTGGTCGCCGTATGGCTGATGTGACCAAAACCTCAGTCGGTCGTCGGATGGCAGTGATTTTCATTGAGTCACGGACGCGCACGGAGATCGACCGTCAAACTGGCGAACAGAAACAAATTCGCTATAAAGAGCAGGGGATTATTTCGTTAGCCACCATTCAGGCGGTACTTGGTAATCAGTTCCGTATCACGGGCCTGGATAATTCTCGTGAAGCCTCAGAGCTCGCCTTGTTATTGAGAGCTGGCGCACTGGCTGCACCCATCTATTTTGTTGAAGAGCGCACCATTGGGCCAAGTCTGGGTGCTGAGAATATCGAACGTGGCTTGAATTCGGTGATCATCGGGTTTGTGTTGGTGATGATCTTTATGATCGCGTTTTATCGTGGGTTTGGCGTGATCGCTAATGTCGCTCTCGCTGTCAATCTCGTTCTGTTGATCGCCATCATGAGCCTGTTCCAGGCTGTTTTGACGTTGCCTGGGATCGCTGGCATTGTCTTGACGGTTGGTATGGCTGTTGATGCGAATGTCTTGATCTTCTCACGGATTCGCGAGGAACGAATGCGTGGTCTTGCTGACCCGCAGGCGATTCGCGTTGGTTTCGAGCGAGCCTTTGTGACGATTCTGGATTCGAACATCACCACGTTGTTGGTGGCGATTATCTTGGCGGGAATTGGTTCTGGGCCTGTGAAAGGGTTTGCGATTACCTTGGCGATTGGTATTTGCACGTCGTTGTTTACGGCAACACTAATCACACGGTTATTCGTTGAAGGCCTCTTCGGACATCGTCACCTTCCCACGTGGGCTTTATAAAGATGCGTTTGGCGACTCCTTCATTGGATTTTATGGCTGGCCGGCAGATCGCGGGCATTCTCTCAATTGTCGCGGTCATCGCGTCGATTGCTTTGCTTGTGATGAATGGTCTGAGTTTTGGCCTTGATTTTACCGGTGGCTCACTCGTTGAGCTTGAGTTCGCCGAGGCTCCTGCGCTCGAGTCAGTTCGTGAGACCTTGGTAAATTCTGGATTCTCTGATGCTGTTGTCCAAGCCTTTGGGGCGCCGACTGACGTAGTGATCCGACTTGCACAAGATAATGCACCGAAGGCGGGTGATGACGTTTTTTCGGCTCTACAGGCGGCTGGTTTTGAAGTGGAACTATTACGTTCTGAGTTTGTCGGCTCAGCTGTCGGCGAAGAACTGAGAGAGCAGGGCGGGCTTGGTCTTTTACTCGCGCTTGGTATCGTCATGTTGTACGTCGCATTCCGGTTCCAATTCAAATTTTCAGTTGGTGCGGTGGTTGCGTTAGTCCACGATGTTCTCATCGTCTTGGGCATCTTCGCGTTCTTTGGTCTTGATTTTGATTTAACCGTATTGGCTGCTGTACTGGCGGTGATTGGTTATTCTCTGAATGACTCGATCGTTGTCTCCGACCGTATTCGAGAGAACTTCCGGATCATGCGAACCAATAGCGCATTGAAAGTCATGAACGATTCGATTAACCAAACTCTCAGTCGAACGATCGCGACATCGATGACAACAATCTTGGTATTGCTGGCGTTGTTGTTCTTGGGTGGTGAATTGATTCACAACTTCGCGCTTGCATTAACAATCGGTGTGGCCATTGGGACCTACTCTTCGATCTACGTAGTCACAGCGACGCTTCTTCTCATGAACATTTCTCGTGATGATTTATTGGTCCCCGAGAAAGAACAAGAACTCGACGACCGACCTTGATTAGTGATTATTCAAGATTCATTAGGGTTTGGCCTAAATTGCCTGATCAAGTTGGTCAAACGAATCGAATGTCATCACGAGTGCCTCGTTGGCGGGTGGAAACTTTCGGTAAAACTCAGTGATTGCTTCCTTGTGCCGAAGTTGAGGCTCTCCGACTGTGACGGGTATCGGTGTGATTTCCCAATTGTTGTAGAGTATAAAGTCGACTTCGACCTCACCGCTCTAGTAAGAGATTTCTTTGATTTTTGTTTTCAAGCTCAAATACAGCGAGTTCTCAAAGTCTTTCCCATAGTCTGTCGTGCGCTGGGTGATACCATAGCGTCGGCGACCAGTATCAATCGAGTGGTACTTTCGGTTAGGGCGTTGACGTTGATTCTCTGAGTAGGCGAAGAATGGACGACTAAAAATAAGATATGCGTCTTCACACGCGTGGAGATAGTGGTTTACAGCTTTTGGGCTGAGTTGAACTGACCCCGCTATTCTTCGAGGACTGATTTCCGAGCCGATCGATTCAAACATTTGTGCAAAACGATGCGGGGCGATGGAGTTTGTCACCGGCCTATGATCTGACAATTAGCCCACGCCCATTCAATGAGCATTCGATGGGATTTCACGGATATGGCGAGTGACCGCTAGTTTAAGTGCTTGACCGACTTGGTGACCGCGCATCTTATTCAACACCCGCAAAGAGCCATGCGGTCCTTCGAGACCTTATAGACGTTGTGTCGACATTCGACCAGGTCGCAAAGGGTATCGATGTTTCCGCATCCATACGTGAGCAAATAGCCCGCAGACTGGATGATCAGTGTGGACATTATGCTTCTCAAATTTGATCGGTGCTTCAGGAATACTCGTTAGACAGCTGCGTTAGCGCAAAAGAACCTCTAAATTATATGACTTTTCAGGGTTTAGAATCTGCAAAGGCATCTCAAAACCACAATTGAGGGCGGCAAAAATTCGCCGTTTTCGTAAAAGTTCCTATCTTTTTATTAGACATTAGTCTAATGCCTGGTGGGCGAATTCGGACAAAACGTGGCCATACAAACTGACGGTGAATCAGCGCGTCGAAATGATCGTTCAAACTCAACCCACCTCGATCGACGATGAGGTCGAAATGCGGCGTGAAAAAGAAGTACATAACCTATTGATTAATAGCATTTTATTTCAATTATTTCTTGATGGAGAAAATCCCCCTCAAGACCAGACGATGAAAATTCGCTTAAAAAAGTTCACTAAGATCTAAAGGATGTTTGTTCTCGTCATAGAGGTAGAGCCGCTCTTCAAGAAGAAGGGTTGATATCACTGAGTTGTTCAAACGGATCGGTTTCGTTAAATTAGTTTCAGAGTCGTTAAGTGAAATGACTCGCCTCAGTGGGGTTAGCTTACCCATTCTGAGGAATCAAAGTAACAAGGATACTTTAGTACCTTTTAAAACCTAGTGAGGGAATCTCAAATGAAAAAAATTATCGCTATTGCAGTAGCTGGCGCATTCGTAGCCCCAGTGTTCGCTGCAGAAATTACGCTCGGTGGTGACGTCGAATACTATTTTTCAGAATCTGATGGGTCGAACGCCGCAGTAGTTTCTGACGTGGACATCAACGTTGATTTTACAGAAGATCTGGGCAACGGTTTAACAGTCTCAGGGTACGTGGAAGGTGCTGATGACAACACAGGTGATTTGGTGTCGTTAGTTAGTGTAAGTGGCGACTTTGGCGCGGTTACCACTGGTGACGATGGTGATCATGCGGCTAACGCATATGATGATGTTACGGACGTTGCCCCTTTTGGGATGGGTGATGGAGTAAGCACCAGTGGAACAATGGTGAATAACATTTTGCTCGAGCCAAATCTTGGTGTGGCAGGTTTGACACTCGGCCTGGGCTACAGTGCAGGTGCTGCTGGTGTGGGTGAAGTGTCGTCATACGGCGTTAAGTATGAATTTGGCTCAATGTCTGTTCGTTTTGGTGCCACAGACGAGGATGGTGTTTCCGATAGTGCGTCACACGTCTCGGCCACATACAGTGGCAACGGAATTTACGCAGCTTATGAGGTAATTGACAACCAAAGCGGCACAACAGACAGCGAACTGACTAAGTATGCGTTTACCTACACAATGGGTGACATCAAGGCGTTTTTCGAGGTTCAGGAAGCTCAGGCCAGTGCTACGGCTGCAGAGTATGCTGAGACAGGGTACGGTGCATATTATACCGTCGGTGGTGGTTTGAAGTTGTATGCGGAAGCCCATACGCAAGAGTCTGCGAGTCCTGACGTTGATACCACTGTAGTGGGTATGACTTACGCCTTCTAATCGACAGATTGCTTAAAAGTATAAAAGAATCCCCTGCTTGCAGGGGATTTTTTTGGGAGACGCACATGCGCGCTGTTCGCATATTCGCAATAATTTTCCTCAGTTGTTTGGTGCCAACGGCCGGAGCCACTGACAGCTGTTTAGAATTTTCCAAATATACAAGTAACTCTGTTCTTAAGAGATTGGTTACATTGGTTGGCGGTTCAACAATTTCCGTTCAAGAGAGGCGATGTATTCAAGAGGTTAGATTGCTTAAGAGCTATACTGATGCTGATCAACACTACCGGCTGAATGGTGAAACTGACGATAGTTTTCGGAGTAAACTAGTGGACGAAAATTCGGAAATGAACGTCAGTGGTCATCTGAAGACAGAGCAACAAGTTTTGTCAATTGGATATGAGGAACGAGGACAAAATCAACGTGAAACATTGGATAGCGTAAAAGGATTTTCATTGGAGGGAACTTTGGCACGTTAATTTATTTGAACTTTTGGTTAAAATTTGTGCGCTATTTAGATATTATGTTGACAATTCACGACAAAAGTAGGAGGAATTCTTCATTTGTTTAGTTGCTAGACACTCTGGAGTCGCGTGCGCGTGAGGTGTCTTTTGATTCGTAGCTGTAAGCGGCGGCACTCTATAACACGTGTCTTTCCGGGGATTGAAAAAATTGGTGTAGTAGCGGTTTTGTAACAGAATCCCAATTTGTTTACGTTGCACTTAGGATCGCCTGTAGACTACCGAGTGGCTGTTTGCTTGTTTAGATGCTCTATCAGGTTTCAAGTAACTTCTCTATCGATGCATGGTTATTGGAAGGTGTCCGAGGACATTGCTAACGGAATGACAGTATCCGCGGATATCAGTTTTGCCGGGGATACTGGCGATGATGGCGGTTCATCTCTCACCATCACAGGTGAATTAGGTAACGTTGATTTGGGCGAAACTTCTGGCACGACGGAATAGAGTCCAAATGATCCGTTGTCCAAGGGTGATTGATGAGTCGATGCAAGCCTCGGGGTCTGCGCTGGAGTGACTATCTGCCTTGAGTGTTGTCGGCATAAGTGCACTTACCGCAATCATAATCAAAACGTTGCGGTCCAAATTTAATCTCATATTCAAAAGATTCACCAGTTATGTATCCTCCAGCAAAAATGGGATGTTTTATCTCAGTTACACTTTTCAGGAGCGTGAGATGGAATCGGCATTGGGATTCTCAATTGTATCGTGTTGAATCGATCCTATGTGATTGGACATCGTAAGATTAATTGGCTCATTGTTCAGTTTTTTTTATTTTTAGAGATGGGTTTGGTTTGGGCAGTTTGTCGTCTCCAAGTCGGTCTCTTGTTATTTTCGATGCCTTGGTCGCAGGTAGGTAGCTAGTTGTTTGATCTTATGTTTAGTTTTTAGTGATGCGTAATAACGGTTGTTGGCTCATGTGACTCAACGTGCATGATCGAATGTCACTCGCGGAACGCCAAACTTGGATGATTGGAAAGCGCTGTTGAGATGGCAGATAACAATATTTGCCTTGGGTAGCCTTCTATACTTTTTGGTTGCGGTGAGCGAATTACGCGAGCGTTTGGGTGGTTTAGTGGTCTCCATTGTTCGAACAGCGCCTGATCACTAGTGTATATGGCGATTAACGGTGTGCTATAGGCACATGCTATGTGAACAAGAGCGGTATCCGGTGTGACCACCAGAGTGGCATACTGAAGCAACGGCAACATGGGTTCAACTGAGTTATTTGGCGGCAAGACGTCAGCGTTTGTAACCCCAGCAACTAGGTCCTTCAAATGTGTATAGTTTTGAGACATCGCTGGTATGACGACTCTAATATCGCTGATTTGAGATTGAATGTGCGTGAGGATGCAAATAAGGTCGCTGTCAGCGATGCGCATGCTGCGGCGGCTCCCTGCCGGATTAAGTACGATATATCGCTTTGATAGTGTTGGGGGGCTCGAGTATCGAGGTAGCGGATAAGGCAAACATTTGTCTACCGAACACCCTATGTGCCGAGCGATATCCAAATAGGTTTCAGCTATGGGTCGGCTATATTTTTTTGGGTGCTGTTTCGGCATTAGGTCGAATAATTGCAAGTCGGAGCCCTTTAAACCCCAGCGACCATCTTTGAATGGGCTCGCCACATGGCGTGGCCTAATGATTCGAATTGCGAAAATTGTGTGAGGCGTGACGGCATGATTCAAATCTATCGCTAGGTCAGGGCGTTCTAACCGCAATGAGAGGAGGCATTTTATCCATGAGAAAAATGCTTGGGGCTTGATTAGAGTGCGGTTGATGAATTTGCAGTTCACTGCAATCGGAGCATTGACTGCGCTCGCTACCATAATTATTTCGGAGTTAGGCAAGCCCATGTTCAGTGATTTACATAATGGGAGTGACACAACCATATCACCAATTCTGTCATACCGGAGAATGACTATTTTATTCAACTTCGCTTTCTCCAATTGATACCGTTTGACATTCGTCAAGAATTTGAGCACTTTCGCTTTTAATTTTTGAATCATTTATTAGTACCAGCTATTTTGAAAAACTATCGCTCATTCGCGGTGAAAAATCTGCGCTATAAACTGAGGCGGGCGTTGTTTTCGCGTAACGCACCTAATTCTTATGCAGTTCTCGTGGAGACAAATTTTGACCCTATAGCTTGCGATCCACTTGACCAACAGGTTAGCAGGCAACTCATGAAGTGGGGACATTTTCATCCGTCATCCCTGAATTACCAATTTTTGTGCCTGTTTCCTTATGTTGCCCAAAAATATCGAATCAAAAAGCAGTGCAATGAGAATTATTAAACAAAGGGAGTTCTGGGGTGTTGGTCTATGTACTCACCTTTAACTAATTTGGGCCGGTTGTGTCGACAGACTTCGAGCTGATGATCTGTGATCCGCGAGATAATCATGTATCACGGCAATCTATCAAATGGGGAAGCTAGAATCCTGATGAGATAAATCGTTGTATCGATTTGTCAGATGGAAGGATCTCATACTGGTCGTAGGATCCCATATGAGGAGCATGTGTTTCGCAACTAGTAGATCATTTTGACGAAATTGTGTGTATACAGGCACAATTCCACAGGTTCGAATCATTGCAATTAAATATCGCCTTTGGAAACCTTGGGAACAAAGTGAAGGCTTTGAATTTTGCCGTGACCTCGGAAGGATGAGTGTTTATGCTCGTTTGAAAATACTAGCGGTAGTAAGGAAGTGCCTGCACCTGATGATGGGAATTTTGTCTACGACCGTCCAGATTCCATAATGATGCTGGGCCGCTCGATAGACCTACTTTTTAGGGGCAAGAAGTTCGATTTTATCTTGGTGGATGTTGAGGGTGGGCAGTTTGATGCTTTTAGCGGCGCCGCAAATTTGCTTAGATCATGCTCGATCCTGGTGGTTGATTTTACTCTTAACCACCCTCGGGTCGCCGACATGTCCCTAGATGATTACACGAGAATACAAATAGAAATGGACTTTGACCAAGTTAAGGTTCCTAGATTGGGTTCGCGTGGTATTCCGACAAATTGCCTTGTTGAAACGCAGAATCAAATTTTCCTAACAGGCGATTATAAAGATCGTTTGATTTTTACTAGGCGCGAACATTCACTAGGCAAATTTTGAAATAGTCAATCTTATGCGTTCATCTCTCTTATTGAAAATAGTCAAAAGATCGTGGCAAATTCCAATCAGCGTACCATCAGATGTAAACCGGTTTCTTTCTGAAGGTAAGGTCTCGAGCCTTAAATGGCTATTTAAATATTTTAAGCGGCGTTTTTTCTGTTTTGGCTTTGTCGAATTTTTAGGTTTCATATCTGAACAGAAAAATATTTCCTCGAGTCACAAACGTATTCTCTGGATCAATTGGGCGGCTCCTAGTTTAGGGGATTCATTGATGGATTTATCCTCGCGAGTTCTATTAGCTGACCGAGAAGTCGTTCTTCTTACCCATCCAAGAAACGCCGCTATATATGTGAACCAAGATCGGTGGTTTACTGCAGTCTATGGGAGCCCTCGACTTTTGGTCGCGGAGATGGGCCTAAATGCTTTTGATCTCGTCATCTGCGATTCTTTTTCTCCCAGAGTTTTGATAAACAAACTCTGTGTAGCTCCGTTGGTTGAGTTTTGTGGAATCTATGGTTATTTGAATGGCTTCGAAGTCCATCGAACCTATTTTTCGTTTGCACGCATGATGGAATTGCTGTCATTAAGCCATTCCAATTATCCAATTCGGCCTGCGATCTCATTGCCAGATGAGAATATTGATTTTTCACGCACAGACGTCTGTATAGCGGTTGGTGGGGAGTGGGCTTTTAGAACTTATGAAAACTGGGTGCCGATTATCGAGTGGTTACGTCATCGGAAGTTTTCAGTGACTCTCATTGGTTCAAGTAATGGCGCGGAACAGGCATCGTCAATTACAAAAGAGATCCCTGGTATCGTATCAACGGTCGGTCAGTTGACGTTAGCCGAGGTAATTGGGCAGATAGCTAGTTGTAGGATTTTCATCGGGGCTGACGGTGGATTGTGGCACCTGGCTTGCTCCATTCCCGTCCCTACGGTTGTGCTTTTTGCTGATTGTCAAATCTTTGACGAAGAGGGCAATCGAGTTACTAGAGAGACTAAAGATATGGTTTGCGAGACTTTATACGATGATGACTCAGTGTCGAACATACCGCACGGGGCCGTGATAGGAGCGTGTGAGAAGCTTTTCGCCCGTGTCGGCTTATAATTTATTTAAGACGAGTGTACCCGTCGCAATGCATCGAGCGTTTCTCTCGGATAATTGACCATAACCATTTACCAATCTGCTATCTTCTTAGCATAACTTTTTACCGTGTAGTCATTCGCCAGTTGTATGAACGTTTCTCTTATAATCACTACTTTCAACCACCCCAACGCACTGGATCTCGTCTTTGAAACAGTGACTCGTCAGGTTAGAGTTCCTGATCAGGTGGTTGTATGTGATGATGGCTCGGGACCTGAGACTCGTATGTTGATTGAGCGATGGGCGGAGCGACTGCCAATTCTCCATACCTGGCAACCCAATCGAGATTTTCGAGCAGCAAGATCTAGAAACCTTGGAGCATGCAGGACTGATTCGGAATATGCGATTCTAATTGATGGTGATTGTTTGTTGCCGCCAAGCTTTGTTGAAAACCACTTAAAGCTCGCGAGCCATGGCTACCTAGTGGCGGGGGGACGTCAATTACTGTGTGATTTGGATACACGTGCATTACTGAGCGGGGTTGCATCGATCGATAGCGCATTTAAGCACTGGAAGTTTCGATCGGGCCCCCTTGGGATGCTGAGAGATTCGCGCTCCGATGATTGGAAAACAGTTAGGACGTGCAATTTCGGCCTCTACAGAGACGCCTTAGATGCCGTTGGTGGCTTTGACGAGTCTTATTTGGGTTGGGGCCGCGAGGACAGTGATTTCGTAGTACGTCTGATGCGAATAGGATTGAAGATCAGGTCGGGGCGTTTGGCGGCTTGTGTTGCGCACTTGCATCACGCCGAGCGCGCTCGAAATCAGTTCTCGACAAATGATTCACGCTTCCATGTTTGTTTAAATAACCCGTCTCAAATCTTTTCGAAATCGAGTATCTTGTTGGAATCATGATAGTTTCTGGTTTTACGTTTTTACGAAACGCTGTCATTAATGGGTACCCCTTTGAAGAGAGTATCCGATCAATTCTCCCCATTGTAGATGAGTTCATCTGTGTGGTGGGTGAGGGTCAAGACGAGACTCGGGAACGAGTAGTTGCTATTCACGACCCTAAGATTAGGATCATTGATTCTCGGTGGAATGAGTCCATGCGCGATCGGGGATTTGTTTATGGACAGCAAAAAATGATGGCGCAGTACAACTGTTCCGGTGATTGGGCCTTTTATCTCGAAGGTGACGAAGTACTGCATGAGGCTGAAATCGATCGGATTCGACAAACGATGCAAGACAATCTCTTGGATCCCGAAGTGGAAGCACTCTATTTCGATTTTTTTCATTTTTACGGGAGTCCCGAGCAATTTGGCATTGCGGGCTACCGTCGAGCGCCGCGAATTATTCGAAACTCTATTCGAACGATTGCCCCAGATGGACTCTTCTGGGTCGTGATGGATCGGAACAAGACAGGTCGATATCCGAATGCGAAGTATGCTGGTGGTAGTGTTTATCATTATGGGCATTGTCGCCGGGTGTTCAGGATGTCCGAGAAATTGAGGCAGGTCGGGCAATATTGGAATAACTCACATGAGGAATTCCTGGGGTATGGCAATATTGATGTTGCTGAGCTTAAGACCTTCACAGGAGCTCACCCGCAAGTCATGGCGAACTGGATTGAATCGGAGGCTGAGAAAGTGTTTTTGCAGAATCCTAACTATAAACTTTCACGTCGCGACAGGCGAAATCGATTGAAATTCTGGATCGAGGAGCGGCTTGGTATCGAAATTAGTAAAAAGCATTATCGAGCATTAGATTAGTGCACTGTCCAGTAATCCACATTGTTAAACGGTTCGGTCGCGTGGGTGGCATGGAAAGCTATGTTTGGCATCTGGTGCATGGATTGGTGATGCGTGGTATCCCGGTGACTGTTGTTTGTGAGCGGGTCTTTGAATCGCCAGATGAAGGGATTCGTGTCGTTGAAGTGGAAGACTCTGCCGAGAGACCTCGATGGAAGTCGATGATGGCTTTTCGGGCTCGCGTTGATGAAAAGATTCGAGAAGTCTTTTCCGGTCAAGCAGTGCTAATACACAGCCATGAACGTTCAATCAGTCATCAAGTGACGACTTTTCACGGGCCGCCGATTGATCCACCCAGAGGCTTTCAGTGGTTTTCACGCTTCAACAGGCGTTTTACTGCATGGCAGCAGATGGAGCGCGATGAGTTGCTCGGGCCTAAAGTCCAGATGATTTTACCGGTATCCTGCCAGATACAAAGACAGCTGATATATCGATACTCGCAAATCATGGATAAGAAATTTGATTTGGCTTGGCCTGGTGTTCAACAACCTGCTGTTAGTCCAAATGTACCGCTACCAAAGGATTTGAATCATGCGAGATTTATATTTGTGGGTAAAGAGTGGAAGCGAAAAGGTTTGGATATTGCCGTTCGAATTGTTGCGGATTTTCGAAAATCTCATTTTGGAGCCACTTTGACGGTATTTGGACCTGACCATGCCAGTGTTCCACGTGCCACACGAAGGCTTGATTGGGTCAGTTTTGGAGGTTGGTCGTCCTCTATACCTTGGTCAGATTTTGATCTGCTTCTCCATCCGGCTCGCAAAGAGCCTTTTGGTATGGTTGTGAGCGAAGCGCGCAGTCACGGTATCCCAGTTGTTATGTCATCAAAAGTGGGTGCAGGGGATCTATGCTTTTCTGACACTCGAGTGCTAGAGCTCACTGCAGATACTGTAGACTGGTGTAAAAATGCGGCTGAATTGATCCAGACGTGTAAGCGAGATCCAGAGCTAAAATGGAAGTGGAGCGATCTGGCAGCTAAACATGCAGAAATAATTTATCCACAATTGGATGTGACTACCCTATGAATCAATGCCGTCCTGCTTGGATTCGTTATTCAGAGCTGGCGTTTTCGTTTAATTTCGTAGCTTTTTCGTTTGTGATGTTTTCATGTTTGTTTCCCACCGGATTTTCTGCAACTTTTTCCACGTTGGCTTTTATATTCGCTGTGCCAGTATTCTTACATCGATCATGTACCATAGAACTCAATTACTTCGAAAAGATGGGAGTGGCCTTATTCTGTTGGCTACTCATTTCCATTTTTTGGTCAGATTCCCCACTATCGAATAGTCTCAAATATCTAAGCGAATATCGTATTTATTTCATGCTACCAGTATTTATTACCGTCCTTGCTTCAGACGCAAAAACGCAACAATTGGCACTTGGCGCCGCGACGATCGGTGCATTTGTAGCGCTAACGGCGTCCTACGGCCTCGGATTTGGCTGGTGGACAATCGAAGGAGCGACCTTGAGTCTCGCGAATCGCATATACCATGGTGTTATAATGTCGAGTCTTTTACTGTTCTGCCTACTAGTAGCTAGATGGCGAAGCGGACATTTCCGCGTGGCTGCTTTATTGGTTGCTATTCTGGTTATCTACAATGTGTTAGCAATCGAGATCGGTCGAACTGGTTATTTGCTAGTTGTAGCTACTTGCGTGCTATTGGGAGTTTTAACTTTCTCAAAAGCTAGGTTAGTTATGTTTATATCCTCCGCCCTGCTGGGAGTATTTCTTTGTTATGTGACCTTAGATAAATTCCATGCAACCGTTAATCACACTATAGAAAATGTACAAAATGTTATCGAGGGCGGCGAGTATAATTCATCTGCAGGAATGCGTATCGAATTCTATCGTGTAGCGTTTGGAGTTGGTCGAGAGAAGCCGCTGACAGGAGTTGGCGTTGGAAGCGTCGCTAGTACGTTAGAAGCTAAGTTCAAGTCTGGGGAAATGAGAGTTTTTACCGACAATGTTCACAGTGAGTTCATGCATATGATGATGGCTGGAGGTGTTCCAGGATTACTTATGTTTACAGGATTTATTTTGGCCATAATTTACTCTGGTGTGACACACCGAAAACGCTCGAAAATTCTTGGAGATGCATTGATTGGTATAGGCGTGATTCTGATAGTTTCAGCTTTATTCAATTCAGTTATTAAAGACTATGGTGAAAAACACGCTTTGATTATAATTTTATCGATTATCGGTTCCCGAATGTTGCTAGAGAAAAGGGCCTTTCAATCTCCCACATCTAAAAACCAATAGATGAATCTGTTAGTGGTTGTGATACAAGAATTAACTGTTTAGAGGGAGGGGGTCTATTAGTTTCGCGGCTCAGTGGCGGATTGCATTAGCCAATTTACGGACCGGGATTGGAATTGGGGGATATATGTGTTCTTGGATCGACCTAAAAAATTTTCTTCTTACCGGAATGGGTTTCCACGCTCTAGCTAAGCACTTGTATTACCACCTGAATTGCCTAAGATTTGTGCAAAGGACCGATTTTTTTCCGAACACAACATTTGACTGGAGTACAAAATATTTTGTGAACTTTAAGGCTTGTGCCGAGTCGTGGTCTTAAGAGAACGAAAGTGATAATCTGAGAACTATGGAAAAGAAGGATGTAAGCGGATAGACCGGTTGATTTTGAGCGGTAATTTGTTTGCGGTTGCAACCTTCGCCGCGGTTGAACTGGGCGCATTTCTTAACTTGATTCCCAAAATCGACGAGCGTAGGCCAATGCGCCAAACGGTTGCCAGCTATGGGTATCGTACGTATTTCCATTGGATGTTTGTATTGTAGTAGCTGATGGAGGATAGGAGGCTGGGTAGCTTCATCAAATATAGCCTGTTGGCAGTCATCTTCGTGTTTTTACTCGTGGTCACTTACGTAGTCGTCATGACTAACGCGAACGTCGATGTTGTGCTATATGATTCATTATGGTGTGTACTAGTTGCGGTTGTATTGACGGCACTCATCGACATTCTGTTTCTCGTAAAAAAAATAGATATTAAACGGGCCTACGAAAAATTTTTTTTTTATTGTAGCTTATTTCTTTGCGGTATAGTCACGGCTATCATGGTCCCTGCCGTTTTGGATCGATCGCTATCGTTCTACTTATTAGAAAAAATTGCTCAGCATGGAGGCGCTGTTAATAGAAATTCGCTGACCCACATTTTTACAAATGATTATGTGAAAGAGCATAGGTTGATGGATATTCGTTTAACAGAGCAGTTGGAGTCTGGAACAGTCACTATCAAAGACGATTGTATTGTTTTATCAGAGCGTGGTCGGAATTTGGCGCGGTTTAGTAGATGGTTTCGGTTGAATATGCTGCCGAGTCAGCGGCTGATACTGGATGAATATACCGATGATTTAGTTGATCCATTTAAGGGTATTGAGCAATCTAGGGAGTCATCTTATAAATGCTCAGAATAATCAGTAGGTTTTTGCAGCCATTCAATATTCTATCTATTAAGTTGCAACGTCAGTTTGGCAAGTTACTGGGCTTTTTATTCGTGGTTGCGATGTTAGAAATAGTGGCAACTGCCCTGTTGGTATCGCTGGTTGACTTCTTTGTTCGCGTTGGAATGAACGAGGCCTCTTACGAGGCTCCCTTATCATTCGGCCTGTTTGCTGTCGTTTTCGAAGTAAATTTTTTTGTCTTACTTTCATTGGGATTCTTTGTAATTTCTTGTTTATCGGTGTTGTCTACTTTTTACATTAATAGAATTTCGCAGTCTGCAGCAGCCAGTGTTGGGATCGACCTGTTACGGTTTTATTTGGGTAGAGAATTGGAATATTTCTATGAGCAATCAACCTCCACCCTAAAGACGAATATTTTAGTGGAAGTGGCTAGGATTGGGGCCCTGTATTCAGTTTCCTTGCATATTTTGGTGAGGAGTGTTTTAGCGGTAGGCTTGGTAGTTCTTATAATATTGGAAGCGGATGGGTATTTTATTTCGGGTTTTATTCTGTTGGCTCTTACGTTGATAGCGATATTTCTCGGAATTAGAGCCATTCTTTACAGGTTTGGTATGGTAGTTTCCATGCGGAGCCAGCAAGTCATACAGGCGTTAGATAATGGCTTCGAGTTTGTGCGCGAGCACAAGTTTAGACCATCGCTTACCTTTTTCTTGAATGAGTTCGGCAAAGCTAATTTTGATGCAAACAAGAGACTGGGTGATATCGATACCTTAACGCAAGCGCCTCGATTTCTGCTTGAAGGTATGGTGTTCGGCGGCCTTTGCGTTGTTATGGGAGTCGTGCTCACGCTAGAGCAGGCATCTGTGTCTGAATTGATACCCGAGTTGGCTGTGTTAGGCCTGTTGCTTTTGAAATTGTTGCCGTCGATGCAAGCAATTTTGAATAACTTATCAAGATATCGCGCCTTGCGACCTGTTTTTGATAAATTACGAGACGATCTGCGATTGAGCCAATTAAACGATTCAATCTTATCTGAAGCCGAAGACGATCGGATCCTCGAAGGATGGGAAACCATTTCACTTGTTAACGTTTGTTACCGATATCCTGGATCAAACGCTGATGCGTTGAAAAATGTGTCGCTAACACTGAAGCGTGGTGACAAGATCGCGGTCTTAGGATCATCGGGGTCTGGGAAAAGTACCCTATTGGATATTGTACAAGGTCTTCTTATCCCTTCATCTGGCTATGTAATGGTCGACGGTTTGGTTGTATGCGGAAAGACTCTGGGAGCCTTCAGGAAAGAAGTTTCGCCAGTTCCTCAATTTCCTGTTTTATTCGAAGGAGCGATAGGTGAAAATCTTTATTTTATGCCAGAACAAAGAATTGGAGCTGAGCGTATTACGGTCGCAAACAGGATCTTAACCAAGTTATTTGCAGTTTCAGAGCCAAGTGCGAGATCCTGTGTAGAAAGAATCGGACCTGATGGGACTGGGTTGTCGGGCGGGCAAAAACAGCGCCTTGGAATTGCCAGAGGTTTAGCAAATAGACGTTCGATAATGATTTTTGACGAGCCTGCCAGCGCCTTGGATCAGACCAGCATTGATTTAGTACGATCAACTATTTTTTCGCTTACGGATTCGTTAGTTTTGATTGCTTCTCATCAAGATTGGGTGATGGCAGAGTGTGATTACGCAATACGTATGCGTGAAGGAGTCATTTTAGATGGCATCTAAGAAAAAATATGTTTTAGTGACGGGAGGTGTCGGATTTCTTGGTCATGCGGTTGTCAAACGGTTACTGTCTGACACGGATAAGACGCTTGTGGTGCTCGATATCCAAATGCCAGCGAAGCCGAAAGATGATGTCATTTACTTGGATTGTGATTTGTGTTCTCAGAACCTAGATAGCATGCTTAGTGAGTATACATTTGAAAGTGTTTATCACTTCGGTGCGCAGGCTGACATCGAGACTTCGAAGCGGTGTTCTAAGGATACCTTAGAGACCAACATTTTTGGAACTCTAAATCTATTGGAATGGATGCGTAAAAACCACGTAAATCAATTATTTTTTGCTTCTTCAATATACAGTGACAGCGCCTTGGGGTCTTACTATGCAATCTCTAAGGATTGTTGTGAGAAATTGATAAAGGAGCACGCAAAGAATCTAGACTTGTTTAGTTACACCATTTTTAGGTTTGGAACTTTGTATGGCCCTGCTGCGAACCACTTCAATGCGATACGTAGTATGGTTGAACAGAGTATATCTGGCAATGTTGTAATCAACGGCTGCGGTGATGAGGTTAGAGAGTATATCCACGTCGACGATGCGGCGCGCGCCGTTGTAGTCGCAGAACATAGAGATTGGAAGAACAAGACTGTCATTGTGACTGGGCCTCACAGGTTGCGAGTTAGGGAGATTGTAGAATTGCTCTCTGAAATTATTACTAGTCCGTTCACGGTTTTGTTTGACGAGCAGAGTTCAGCTCACTATCGAACAACGCCATTTTCCTGTGAGCGGAAAGCAGTCGTTAAGGCGACTTTGGGTGAGTATCATGATCTTGGATATTCGCTCAAGGCAATTGCAGATGAAGCGCTTGAAAGCCACTGTCCAGAAGAGAGGATCTAATGTGTTCGATAATTCTGTAGTCCTGGTTACTGGTGGGACCGGTACTTTTGGTAAGCAATTCTGCGAGTCGCTCTTGGCCTCATTCAACGTCAAGAAGCTAATCATATTTAGTCGTGATGAGCTCAAACAATCTGAAATGGTTATGCTTCCTTTTATTGAGGGGAACCTCGCGCGCGTCCGCTTTTTTTTAGGAGATGTTCGAGACTTACCTAGATTAGAAATGGCCTTCGATGGAGTTGACTACGTAGTTCACGCTGCAGCTTTGAAGCAAGTGCCAGCGGCTGAATACAACCCGTTCGAATACATCAAGACAAACATATTAGGCGCACAAAATGTCATAGAAGCTGCGTTCAGAACCGGAGTAAAGAAAATTGTTGCGTTGAGCACAGATAAAGCGGCCTGTCCAATTAACCTTTACGGCGCAACTAAACTAGCGGCTGATAAATTATTTGTCGCTGCGAATAATCAGGTAGGCTCTCGGGATTTAGCTATAGCTGTTGTTCGATACGGAAATGTTATGGGAAGTCGTGGTTCGGTAATTCCATTCTTTCGAGAATGTCTGAACTCTAATTTAGGCTATTTACCCGTAACTGATGAGGAGATGACGAGGTTTAATATCACAATCAAGGAGGGTGTTGATATGGTTTTGACCGCACTAGAAGAGATGCGTGGGGGCGAAATATTCGTACCAAAAATACCAAGCTATGGAATAGTAGACTTAGCCACAGCAATATCCGGAGGTTCTGTCCCTCAAAAAATTGTTGGGATACGACCAGGTGAAAAATTACATGAAGAGATGATCACATCGTTTGACGCCCCATTTACTTATGACGCTGGTAAATTCTTTATTATTTTTCCACATTGGCTTGATTTGACGAAGCGTGATTATTCATCGTCACTGTCTTTGCAAAAGGTAGAATCTGGTTTTTCATACAACAGTCTGGAAAATCCACATTACCTAACGATTCCGCAATTAGAAGATCTCATTGTTAATGTATAATTACGGAAGACAAGTAATTACTGATCGCGACGTGGAGGGTGTGACAAGCGTCCTTGAGACCGATTTTTTAACTCAGGGTCCGAAGGTAGCTGAATTTGAAACAGCGTTAAAAACGTTCATGGGTGCGAATGATGCTGCAGTTGTAAGTAATGGCACTGCTGCTCTTCATTTGGCAGGTTTAGCAATGGGTTGGGGTAGTTTGCCTAGCGACATTGTTTTGGTTCCTGCTTTGACATTTGCGGCCACAGCAAATGCCGTTATCATGACAGGTGCGTCAGTTGATTTTGTTGATATTGACCCGTATACGCTCGCTATCGATTTAAACCAAGTCGAAGATAAGTTACGCAAGTCCTCCAAAATTAAATCAGTTGTAGGTGTAGATTTTGGTGGAGCACCTTGTGATTGGATAAATCTTCGCTTTCTCGCCGAACGCTATGGCATTACTTTGTTGAACGATAATTGTCATGCACTGGGCGCAGAATATGATGGTCGCATCGATTATGCCTGTGAGTATGCTGACCTGGTAACTCAAAGCTTTCATCCAGTAAAAATGATAACAACTGGAGAAGGTGGGGCCGTCGTATCAAATAAGAGCGACCTAATAGAGCGAATTCATTCACTCAGATCACATGGAATGACGCGCAGTCATGACCGCAGTAAGCAAGAGCCATGGCGTCAAGATATGGTTGATTTCGGCTTCAATTACAGATTGACAGACTTCCAATGCGCTCTAGGCATCTCTCAACTGTCAAATATAGAAAAAAATTTAAAGGAGCGACGTGCTCTGGCGAAACTTTATACAGATGCATTAGAGCGAACCGAGCACTGCAGTTTACAAACAATATCTGAGAACAAACAAAGTGCGTATCACCTGTTTATAGTGATGATCAGTTTCGGAGGTTTTAGCAGCAAAAATAAAGTTGATCTATATCAAGGTTTACAGCGAGATTTGGGAGTAAATTTGCAGGTACATTATCCACCAGTGCCCTCACACTCGTACTATAGAAATTATCTTGGTGAGCGATGGAACCAGTTCCCAATGGCATTTGATTATTATTCGAGAGCATTTTCATTGCCAATTTATCCCGGGCTTGATCCACATATTGTCATTGAGATTTCATCTTATATTAAGACATTTCTTGAGGATGTGAGTTAGTGCTCTGCTTGGGAACGGCTCAATTTATTCCTGGCTACGGTCAATGTAGTAATAATAGTGCTCTGTCTAAAAATGATTTTTTTCAAATTATATCTAATAGTAAATCAAACAAAATTTCTGGAATCGATTTTGGCTTAGCGTATGATGACTCTTTTTATGAGATTACTAGCGATAAAAAATTTGAAATAGGGAGTGAAATAAATAATTTTATTAAATTTTCTGAATCTGATTTGTTAAATGAAAACAAGAGAATTCGGTTCGAAGATAAATTAGAAATATTATTGAAAAATAAGAGTATCTGTTTGATGCTCCATTCAATAAACGATTTAAATTCGGATATTGTTTCAGATTTTATTTCTATTTATCAGAAGAGATGTGGAATTGGCATCTCGATTTATACAGTCGATGATTTGATTTTTGCTTTGAATAAAGGAGTTAAACTAGAATATGTTCAGCTTCCGATAAACACACTCAATCAGAGTTTTTTCGCGAGTGGAGCATTAGAGCACTTAAAACGGATTAATGTAAATGTGGTGGCTCGATCACTGTTTTTGCAAGGACTTTTATTTTTCAGTGCTGAGGAGATACAGAAACACAAATATTATAAAGAAATAAAAGGCGCTCTTGATGGTCAACGTGAAAATGCCGAACTTATTGGTGTGCCACTTCATGTTTTAGGGTTAGGCTGGGTGAGATATTTAAAAGATAGCGGATTAGTTGATTCTCTGGCTATCGGGGTACAATCGTTCGAGCAATATCGGCAGATTTGTGATTATCTAGACGAGTCTCACATTAGTGGTGAAATTTTTGAACGGGTTGTTGAGACGGTATCATGTGAGGCTAGATTCGTGGATCCAAGATTTTGGTAAATTTGTTGTCTAATAAAACTGTTGTGATTAACGGGTGCTCTGGATACTTAGGGTCAGCGATTTGTTCGGGGTTAAGGAGCGCTGGTGCCGAGGTTATTGGTTTGGTGTCCTCTGCCGAGCGATTTCGAACCCTAGATAGTGCTGAGTTTGATCAAGTCATTGAGCTGGATTTTTCGGATGATGAGTCATTCGAGGATGGGCTGGAGAAACTTGCCGGACAAAGGGTTGATTGCTTTGTAAATAATGCATGCAGCTCAGCTGCATTGGATTTTGGTAAGTTTGATTGGTGGGGTTGGAAAGCCGGAATAGACGGTGCCCTGAATTATCCTTCGCGAATGCTGTTTCGAATGTTACCGCTTATGGCGAGTCCGGGTGGTTCCATTATTAATATCGCCAGCATGTATGGTGTTGTCTCGCCAAGGCAAGATGTGTACGAAGGTTCATCTGGCCAATACAAAGGTAGTCCGACCTATGCGGTTTCCAAAGCTGCCATAATCCATTTGACAAAGATTGCTGCAGTAAATTTGGGGGATAAGGGTATAAGAGTGAACTGTATTTCACCTGGCGCCTTCCCGCGGCCCGAAGTGGCAGCGGATGAGGCGTTCAGCGAAGCGTTGATCGGGAACATTCCATTAAAAAGACTCGGGATGCCTCTCGAGATGGTTGGTCCGGTTGTGTTTTTAGCTAGTGATCTAAGTTCCTACATGACAGGCCATAATATGGTCGTTGATGGCGGTTGGTGTGCCCAATAGAAATATAGTAACTGTCATACAATGCCGAACAGCTTCCCATCGATTGCCGGGCAAAGCTTTCTTGGACTTAGGGGGCGCGCCGCTGATTGCGCGCGTTATAGAGAGGTGTCAGTTGGTGGCGCATGCGGGACAGATAGTGATCGCGACGACTACAGACCGAAGCGACGATATTTTATGTGAATACGTGACAGGGTTGGGAGTTTCGGTTTTTCGAGGGTCAACTGATAACGTTTTGGGTCGAATTATAGAGGCATCTGAAGGTTGTGATTTTGTTATCAGGGCTACAGCCGACAACCCATTAGTTTGTCCATTATTATTTTCCGATGTGGTTTCTCACTTGATGTCAGATAGCGATTTGGATTATGTGAGCTGTAGCGGCTACCCTCTTGGTGTAGCGGTTCAAGGGTTTAAAAGGAAATTTTTACAGCGAATAGACTCTAAGATTAAAGAGGGTTCGGTTCGGGAGCATGTATTTATTCAGGAATTGATTAAAAATTATGGAATAAAATTTAGGCAACATGAAATTATAAATGACCTAGCTAGCGATAAAGTTAAATCATTTACTGTTGATACGCTGTCGGATTATTTGAGTCTGAAGAGAATTGAATCTCGCTTTGGAAATTCTCTGTACGAGAAATATGGAGATGAATTATATAGGCTATGAATTTAAGAGGTATGAATCTGGATGCAAGGTGAATCTAAAACTCAGATCAATATGGTAGTAGATTTAGTGATGGAAATATTGGGTGATGAAAGTATAGATTCGGAGTCGACCATGGGCTCGGTCGACGCGTGGGACTCATTTGCTTATATCGCAATTATCGCAAAAATTTCAGAATTTTTTGCGATCGAGGTAACGGCCGATGATTTAGGTTCATTTTCTTCCATTAAATCGATAAATCAATTTGTAAGTGATGCGCTTCAATAAATTTTCATCAATATTCGTTGACAAGGCTGATCCAGATCGAGTGATTAAAGAGATCGACGGATTCGAGTTGAGCCATGAAGCGTTAGCAGCTCGGGTTGAAGAAGTAAGAGCTAGCCGAATTCTTCGAGGCCATCGGTCCGCCGCTATATGTCTGCCCAACGGAATAGAGTTCTTGGTTTGGATGATCGCGTGCAATCTTGAGAATGTGGTCTATTCCCCAATCCCATACTTCTGTACTTCATCAGAGCTCGAGTCTGTCTGTAAATACGGAGACTGCTCCATTTTGATAACAGACAGGGGTGACTTGACATCAGATAATTGGCAGTCGATTGGACCTGAATTCTCCTTAGTCCACGAATCGAAAAAGGTCGGGGTGCACCAGGCTGAGTTTGGTAGTGATATCGCTGCTTTGTATTACTCTTCGGGGACCACGGGGAGTCCTAAAGGTGTTTTGTATTCGAATGAAAATATTTTGGCACTCTCCGTTGCTATTGTTGATGGTTTCGGTTTTACCTCGCGCACTCGTCACCTCGCTTTACTTCCTTTTGGACATACGGCTTCAATGAATTACAATATTTTGCCCATATTGTATACAGGCTCTGATTTTTTCATTTCTACCGGATTTGAGCAGTTGTTCGGTCGGTTTTTTAAGGTCTTGGCGGAACACCGCATCAACTATACTCAGATCGTGCCCACTATTGCTTTCGCATTGAACAAGGCGCGAGAAAATATCGCTAATCTGGACCTAGGCTCCCTAATGTTTATAGGATGCGGCTCTTCCACGCTGCCATTGAGCACGCAACAAGAGTTTATGAAATATTTCCAAGTAAAATTAGCGAATTTATACGGCTTGTCGGAAACGGGCCCGTCACACATAGACGATCCAAGAGAAGAGGGCTGGATACAAGGCTCTATTGGTAGACCTTTACCCACTGTTGAATGTCAACTTTCGTCGCGAGGTGAAATATTAATTTCGGGCCCAACGGTTTTCAAAGGATATTATAAAAACAGGGTTTTAACAAACAAGGTGGTTAAGGGTGGGTGGTTTTATACCGGTGATCAAGGTCGATATCAGAATCGGAGGCTCGTCTTTGTTGACCGCAGAAAAGATGTTATTAACAAAGGTGGTTTTAACATCGCGCCCCTTGAAATAGAAAATGTCCTGCACAAATATCCGAAGGTTCTCGAATCCGCTGTAGTGGGAGTTCCAGATGAAGTTTCTGGTGAGAGGGTTGTTGCTTTAGTCGTTCTGGTTGAGGCCGGCATGGTCAACAAGCAAGTCGAAAATGAGTTGAAAACTTTGTGCCGTCAGTTCCTTAGTAGGCATAAGGTGCCAGATGAAATTATGATCGTCGAGTCTTTATTTAAGACACAGAGCGGTAAGTTATCGAGATCGAAGACACGCGAAAAGCTATTGCTGGAGGAAAGGTAAGTGGTCTCTTGTGGTTTGAATGGAGTTGGCCGCTTCGGTCTTCATTTCCTACGATATTGGCTCGAGCATGGGGAATCATGTGGCATTACGATTGATTATTTGAATGACCCAAAGTTAGATTTATCCGAGCTCGGGAACATCTTAGAGTCCGATGCGTACTTAAATTTTTCAAAATATGATTTGGTGTTACACGACACATTCATCAGCCTGACTCGTGGTGGGTTTGAGCATCGAATACAGTTCTCCAACGAACCCACAGAACTCATTCCTTGGATAGGATTGCCGGACCTTTTTCTGGAGTGCTCTGGAGCTATCGCTCAAGATTATGAGCAGCTTTTGGCTTTGGCTACGAATAATACAAAGCGGGTTATAGTGTCTCAAACTTCCTGGGTTGCCGATCAAACCATTATATTTGGGTTCAACCATGAGACCTTACATGAAAACTCAAGAGTAATAAGTTACGGGTCATGCACTGTAAATGCATTCGTACCGTTGGCCTCTTGGGTTAATGATCGTTTTGGTGTTTCAGGAGCCGAGGTTAATATTATTCATAATGTACCTAGGTACCAACTTGAACGCTATCGCACTC
This sequence comes from uncultured Litorivicinus sp., assembly GCA_902528165.1. Taxonomy (GTDB): domain Bacteria; phylum Pseudomonadota; class Gammaproteobacteria; order Pseudomonadales; family Litorivicinaceae; genus HIMB30. Next base: position 90,766 of record CABZRL010000002.1, on the reverse strand, counting down.
CCAAAAGACGGTTCTGTACCCTGGAGAAATCTGGACCACGGCTTCTTGATTTCATTGCTTACGATAATTTTAGGGTTAACTACACGTTGATCCCATACACCGGCCCATCTTCGATAAATGTTCGGTTCCAGATTAGGGAGAAAGGGATCGAGGCGAATTTTTTTTTCGATGAATTAAACCAAGCACTAGAGGTCGGTCCGCTGAAATCTTTGTATGGATGCTGCGCGGCAGACAGTGGTCCGGATGGTGTTAAGTTCTCTCGGTATTCGGCGGAGTTCATTAGAGATGAGTCTGTTAGCAATAATACTGGGTTACATTTGTATGGTTATTTTGATAACGAAAATTCATGTAATAGATTTTTTGATTTAGTCAATTTTATTTGTGAGGCTATGTGATGGGTAAAACGATCTATGAACGATTTGAGTTTTCCGATTCTTATAAGTTTGAGTTGATTGAATGGCTTCGTGCTAATACAAATACCGAAATTGGTGGATCGAAGATTTTTGACGGTACTAGAACGCATTTAATGCAAAGTCCGTGGGAGCTAGCCGACTTTATTTTTGCGCTTAAAGAGTTTGAGGAGCGGACGGGGAAAAAGCTAAAGCGTTTTCTAGAGGTGGGGTTTGCTTCAGGCATAACGAATACGGTTTTACATAAGTTTTTTGATTTTGAGTTGATCGTTGCTGTGGATTACTTCTCATCGAATATCAACGCTGCTAATCTGCATGGGAATATGCTTCATAAAAACCTCATATTACTATGCGGCAACAGTAGAGGAAATTTTGTGCTCGATAGCGTCGGTAAGTTAGGGAAGTTCGATCTCATTTTCATAGATGCCGATCACACTTACGAGGGTGTTAGGGCTGATTTCGAGAATTTCTCTCCGTTCTTATCCGATGTAGGTGTTATAGGATTTCATGACGTTAATTGTCCCGATTGGCCAGGCGTTAGGAAGTTTTGGGAAGAATGTTCGTCAGGTGAATATTTTAGGTCAAGGGAGTTCGTTGAGCTTGGTTACAAGCTGCAGTACGGAATAGGAATGCTGGAGCGTCCGTAATGTTGAGCTTGCCTGTACATCACATTGGAATTGCTGTTACCGAAAGCGAGTGCGACGCGATCGAGCAGCGATTAAAGCGTCCGTTCAAGCTTGACTCGAATCAAGGCACCCGTGTTTTATTCGAAGCAAACGAGCAGTTGAATTGTTACCTTGAGTATGTCGTAACCGAAGGTCGAGCGAAAAATATACAACCTGGATATTACCATACATGTTATTCGGTAAAGCGTAATGACCTTGGTGAACTGGCTAGCAAGTTGGCGAGTAACTCAATTGCTGTACCGGTGACAAAACTTGAGCTTTCGGGATCATCCGAATGTGGTTTCGTACAATTCTTTTATTCATCCATCTTTGGTTTATTTGAATTGAACATTGATGACATTGTTTAAGACAACCCAGGAGGAACTTGTATTCCATCTTAAGTGTGATTTGAAAATCGAAGAAAACGCTCTGTGCTTCGTCCATTTTGATCCGGTGGGGATGGGTGCGTTCGATAACGGGGTTAATGACATAATTGACGCTTTTTATGAAGTATTGCCTCAAGGTGTATTTATCTCTCCAGCCTTTACTCACAGTTGGGCCAAAGGGTCGTCGTTTGATCAAGCCGAATCTCCGGATAAATCAGTTGGCACGATAGCGAGACTGCTTGTGGAAAGCGGAAGATTGTCTCGGACGAGAAATCCTAACTTTTCCACAGTTTTTTTCGACAATAGTGACTCTAATCTCAGATCCCGAGCACTCAGCGACGGTGCGACTAAGTCGTGTTTTGGTGAGGCGTCAATTTTTGGCTTAGCGGCAATCTACGCTGAGACACTGCCAGCATACTGTATTTTATTGGGAGGGGCTCACAGGGATTGCGTTTTTAGATCTACCGTAATCCACCATGTAGAGGAGCTATCAGGTGTGCCTTACAGATATGTGAAGGTTTTCGAAAATCCTCTACAGACGTTTACCGACAGCACTAGAGTCGATCGGGTAGAGCAATTCGTAAGATACTTAACAATAGACGAATATACACGCAGAAACGGACATTCGCAGCCTGAATTTTCGATACCAGTTAATCAGTCATTTGAAAAACTAGGGAATGATCTACTCAAAGATTTTTTTTTTAGATCGGTACCTTTTAAACTTTTCCCAACGCGGCTAGTCCAACTTTCACCATTTAATAATTGGCTTTATGAAAGATTAAAGGAAGATATTTTATACTTACTCAAATGAACTATTGCTAATGGAAAACATTGAAAAAGCAAAATTATTTCTTGCAAAGCTCGGTTATAATCTCGAAATAATTGATAAGTATCCTTTCGAAGATATTTTCAATAATTTGTGGCCTGTCTGTAGGAGTATTTCGGGCCCAGGCCTGAGAAACTCGCTTAACATTTTGAGACGACAGATCCCTGATCTTAAAATCAATGAGGTATCGAGTGGTTCTAGAGCTTTTGATTGGGAAATACCTCAAGAGTGGGATGTAAAAGAAGCTTATATCGAAGATAGTCAAGGCGCTCGAATTTTGGATTTCCAAAATAACAACTTACATGTTGTTAATTATTCAGTGTCCATCGATAAATTGGTAACTCTTGACGAATTAGAAGGGCATATTTTTTATCTTAAAGATCGCCCCAACGCCATTCCCTATGTGACTAGCTATTACAACAAGACTTGGGGATTCTGTGTTTCTTATAATTTTTTCCAAAGTTTGAAGCGTGATGATAATTATCGAGTAGTCATTAAGGCAAGCCATATAGACGGGTCTATGTCCTATGGAGACTGCGTTCTACATGGAAAGTCAGATCGCGAAATATTTTTTTCCAGCTACCTTTGTCATCCCTCTATGGCTAACAATGAGCTATCTGGCCCACTGGTTTTAAGTGCGTTAGTAAAAACCTTATCTGCGTCTAGCCGGTATCGATATTCTTATAGGTTTTATATAGGCCCAGAAACAATTGGTGCAATTCATTATCTGAGCTTGCACAAGAAAAAGCTTGTGGAGGACGTTGATCATGGGTTTATGTTGACGTGTGTGGGGGACGAAAATTCATGGTCATTCCTGCCAACTAGAACTGGAGGCAGATTGACTGACAAAGTAGCAAAGCATGTGCTCCAGCATTTGGTGGGTGACTATAAAGTTTATGATTGGTTAAAGAGAGGTAGTGACGAACGGCAATATTGTTGGCCGGGAATTGATTTGCCAGTAGTCTCAGTCATGCGGTCCAAGTACGCTGAGTATCCCGAATATCATACATCGGACGATAAGTGGGGATTGGTTACATCGAGGGGCTTGAAGGAGTCGTCCTTGATACATCTATTAATTGTGGCAGTGATAGAGATAAATCAAATTTATGAATCCTCAGTTTTATGTGAACCCAGACTAGGTAAGCGGAACTTGTACGATAGCATTTATTCTGTTGACGGGAGGCCAGTGGGCGCGCATAGCGGGCGATTTCTTGTTGATATTTTGAGCTACGCTGATGGTATTAACAGCTTGCTCGAAATCAGCGAATTGATAGGTGCTCCAATCTGGATTGTATACGACGCAGTTACGCTGCTTATGAAAGAGGGATTAATGAAGAAGCAATGAATGACGCTGACCGAAGTCTTTTAATTTGTTTCGAAATTCCGAATGATAGTTTCGACTTAGTTGCTTTTGATATTATCGTATGCAATTTATCTACCAAAGAGTGGGTAGAAAAGAAATTCGTGAAATATTATTCTATATCCGAATTCTTCTACGACAACGGCCCCGCGCGTCTCGCGTCAAAAAGGCTAAGAATATTGGAATTTTTAGCCAGCTTTACACCGAATAGGCTTTCTGAACAATTCCCAACTCGGAGGATATTAAGTCACAACTTTTTAGCTTGTAGACATTTTTTTTATTGTATCTTTAACATTATCGAATCGGTAGAGTGTGTTTTTAACAGGTTTGGCGACAAGCCGATTTGTATCGTTGGCACCGATGACCCAAACTTCTATTTTTGGGAAAAGGCTTTTAACGAGTATTTTAAATCAGTTTGCATGTCTGGGTTAGAACCACAACTGCCTCTAAAAGAAAAAATAGCTTTGACGCACGTTAGATTTCAGCCTCATCGGTATGACGTACACGGCTTCCAAGCCAGATTGAGAGATAACCTCTTAAAAGCCTCAAATTATCTTAAATTATCCTTCTTCCCCAGACGATGGCTAACCGATGCTTTTAATCCAACCATTGAGTCGGCCGATTATTTGAGAGACAAATATGGGAAGTTTCACTGGATTTTTACAGTATTCCCTACTTGTGAAAACTTGCGTTCTGATCCTAAAAGTTTCGATACCCGATCGATTGAGGCGTTGAAACTTTCTCTGATTAATTGTTTCGAGGTCTCGTACGCGTTCTTCGATGATAAAACGGTAATGGATTTGGCGGTTATGCTCGAAAATATTGCTTTTCAAAATATAAGCGCCTTACTTCAATATTATGCGATCATCGATAGCTACGGTGAACCGTCGGCGATTTTGGCCGGACATGAACTTCCCCTTGTCAGTATGTTAGGGCAACTGGAAACAAGAATTCGGTGTCCCATATTATATTTTCTACATGGTGGGACAACAGGGATTTCGATGCAATCGGAATTACTTTGGTTTTACACAGAGAGAACGAGCCTCTGTAAATTTGTGGTCTACTCGGACCATCAAAAGCTTTGGTTTAGGAAAAGGCTTCCTTCTGCGATGCCAAACCAAGTAATTGTCCGACCATCCGCTTATTACAGGCGATTGAAAAAGCTTTCTTGTCCTAAAATAAGCAGTGAGAAGCGATCGCTATTAATTGTGCTGTCCTCGCTTAGGGTGGACTCTGGAAGTGATGACCGCAGAGGTTGGGGAGCTCCTCTGTCGCAAGTGGACTTGGTACAACAAATTTCTAAGATCGCTAATGACTGCGAAATAGATGACATCATCGTAAAATTAAGGCCGGGCGAGGCATATGCTGTAAAATATTTGCAGGCCATATGCGTTCGCGGGGTATCAAATATTCAGTTTTGCACTGGAGAAATTAATCAATTTTATCGTAAGACTGATTATATTTGTCTAACCGGATTGAGCTCTGCGCTTACAGAAGCAATCGTAGTCGGTAAGCGGCCATTTGTTATTTTGCCTACGGAGAATTATCAGTTGGATCCCTCGTTCACCAGCGAATTATTTAGATCATGTGTGGTTTTAACAGACATTAGCCTGTTAGAGTCTGCGATGACAGACTACCTATCGAATAGGGAGTTGGGAGGCGCTATTTCTCAAAAGTGTCTCCAATCCTTAACGGGCTTCAGCAATGAATAAGTTGAAAAGCTATATGTATGACAGAAATAATTGTTGCGCTTCGGAAGCAGGAAAAATAGTAGCTTTTGCCAAAGATTATTTTGATTCAAAGGGAGCGCAGTTCTGTTATACGCTTTCGAGAGTTCTCGAGTTAGATACCCAAACAGTTTCAATGTATTTAGCAAAATATTATGTTGATAACTATGATTACGTAAATCAAAGACCTCTTAATTTATCGTTCACTAATTCCACAAAAGCAGTTGTGATCTATCTATCTTGGTTGCTTATCTGCATCTTGGTTCGGGTTATGCCGCGGGGTCGACCGTCTTCAAGCAGATTCATCAGATTTTTGTTGGATAAGGTTGAATTTTCTAATGAAGTGTCTCGGTTCGAAAAATTATTTGCGGGATCCACCGAATCTGTTGCTGCAATTACCACTCGCGAAGACCTTAAGCATAGTTTTCAAAACTACGGTATGGCATCTAAATATGCTGATCAGATACCGATATTAGGTTTAATATCTCTGTCACTTCGCTCTTTAACTATTGTTGCAAAGTATTCGATTCGCGACAGGGTCGATTACAATACGTTAGTGGTAAGATTGTTAAAAAACTATTTTAATGCGCTTTCTGACTTCGCTGAGTTTAAAGCTTCTTTTTTAGTATACACGCAGCATTATAATTCTTGCCCAGTCCGTAATTACATCTTTAAGAAGATGACGAATGGAATAGTCGTTATCTTACAGAAAAATATTATTCAATTGGGTAAGAACGGTTTTTTCATAGATTCAGACGTTCTAGTAAGCCTAAACTCAGACTCTTGTGATCGTGTAGAGTTTCTTGGAGGGCGGTTTAACGACGCATGGAATTTAGGTTCGTTTTTTATGTATAGCTTGTACTTTAATCCCGTCGAAAAATTAGGGAGTTACGATGGCCCTCAATTTGATGTTTTGTTCATGGGGCAAAATGTGCATGCAGGTATAGATAATTATAGTCAATCTTATGCGGACTATTATCAATGTTTTAAATGGTTGAAAGAATTGAAAGAGAAATTTCCTGAATTGAAAATCGGAATAAAACATCACAATAATAACCTTCCAGATCCTATTGAAGAAGAGATACTTCGGGATACGGAAATCTCGGTCTATAGGAGTGAGTATTGTTCTTATCAAATGGGTTTAAATGCCGATGTTGTGGTCGGATTTGGTAGCTCAATCGTATTTGAACTCGTTGGTCATGGGAAAAAAGCGGTACTTATGAACCCTGCCGGAAGAAATTCACAGTTTCTTTTCAAGCGTAGCGAATACAACGCCATCGGTTCAGAGAATATCGAACAATTTTTGTTAATGGTAGAGCGCATTCACGATATTGATTTCGAAAGTTATAGAGTCGAGTATTCGGTCAAGCGTGATAGCTTCTGTGTTGATAGTGGCAACTTTGGTATGACGTTTTTTAATAATTGTAATGAGTATAGCAATAAATAGATTAAGCAATTCCGCCGGAATGTGGTCGGGCCAGTTATTCAAGCTGTTGGAATCCGATCATGCTTTCTTGGCTTGGTTATCGCCCCTGTCTTTTCGCGATCCAGATACTTGTTCGTGGCTACATCCTTACTTCTGGAAAAAATCAAGGTTTTATATTTTCGCATGGACCATGATTTATCTTCTTCGGAGCATCGTAAGCGGGTTGGCAAAGCTTCTTCTTTGGCGATTTGGGAGTGGTGAAACGCATTGGCGCGATGATTCTAATGCACAAGTTTTGGTAGTTGGGTATCGAAGCCTATTTTCGAAGGACGCAAATGGTGTTCGAACCAGTTATCTCGACCCTTTGGATAATAATTCAGCTGATATACATTTCTTATCGTGGAATCCGGATGGTGTTGCTAATGATAGATTCAGACGATCGTGGATTAGCGGCGTTGGCCTGGATCTTTGTAGGGCAGTATCCAGACTCTCAGGGGACCGAGAGATTATGGAGATATGTGAGTCGAGGTTCCAACGGCTCTTTTTTTTCTTAGTGTTAATCGGTTGGATCCTAAGCTTGAGCTGGGTCAACTACATAGGTTTCGCTGAGTTTTTAAAGCACACAGTGAAGTCTTCGAAATCGGTGCGGTTAATACATTGCCTTCACGAATTTCATCCTTTATCAAGAGTGGTTTGGTCAGTAGTCGATGGTATGAATGTGCGAACTAGCACTTTTCAACACGCGACCATCACACCAAGTAAGTTGTGGTATTTCCCCACCTCAGCTGAAATTAGCTGCGGCTACAAAGTTCCAGATAAGTTCGGTCTGTACGAGACCAATGTCGCTACACTACTAAAGAATCATCAAATAACCAGCGATCTGTTCTTTGCGAAAAGTCCTAGGGCTTTGGGTATAGAGCAAAATCCGGGTGTGAACCATTCGATCGTACTTGCTTGCGGTTCTCTCGCCTGGTGGGATAACTTTGTTTTATTTCGAGGAATTGATCGTATATTAATAGGGGACTCGTCGCTTAATATTCGTGTACGGTTGCATCCAAATGCAAAATTACGTTTGATCGATCGCTTGAAGTTTAATTTTTATCGAATGCATTCGTCCGTGACTGTATCGTCAAATTGTTTGTCACAGGATCTTGCGGATGCCTTGCTGGTTGTGGGGGTGAGCTCTTCAGTTCTCCTGGAAGCGGATCGATTAGGCATTCCAACTTTAGGTATTCAGGATTCTTTTTTCTGCTATGATGCGGTCGCAACAACGAAGGTTAAATTATCTGAGATTGAAGAATTTGTAGCTACGGCGAATTGCTTCTCGCCACGCACGTTCTTATCTCAGGAGCCAAATTTGACGCATTTTGTTATCTGCGATGGGTCAGTGATGCAATGGTAATGAGTGATAGTGAGTGCGACAACGGCATTCGAATCTTAGACTGCACGTTGCGCGATGGTGGTTACTATACTAACTGGCACTTTGATACTGCACTTGTAAAGAATTATCTGAAGGCGTGTTCTGATGCGAACATATCCGTTGTCGAATTAGGATTCAGGTTTCGCAATCCAAGCGTGACTGGCGGTAAGTTTGCATACTCGACCGATACGATGCTGAAACCTTTGGTCGAAGGATCTCAGTTTGAAGCTGCTGTAATGATCAATGCTTCGGATTTTTTTACAGAAGATGTGGTCGATCTTCAGTCTCTGAGACAGCTGTTTTCGAAAAAATGTGATTCGCCTGTGGACTGGGTCAGAATTGCAGTTAAGTATGATGATTTCCGTCGTACGAGATCGATGCTTAACTTGTTAGTCGATCTTGGATATAAAACCGGCTTAAATCTAATGCAGGCCCACAACAAAACTGACCAGTCATATTCCGAAGTTGCGAATACGATTAAAGAGTGGAAAGCAGTAGATGTTCTATACTTTGCTGACTCATTTGGTTGTATGGATACAAATGAAATTGTCCGAATAGCTAGTCCTTTCTCATCAGTTTTCCCCGGTTGCGTCGGTTTCCATTCTCATAATAACCGTGGTTTAGCTTTGGCGAATGTTCTTTGCGCAATTGATTCAGGTGTTTCTTGGATTGATTCGACAATGACTGGGATGGGTCGCGGGGCGGGAAATGTTGAGACAGAATTAGTTTTACAAGAGTTGGTTGCTCGAAAACCAAACTCAGCGAGTTATTTTCCTCTTGTCCTTTATCCTGCGCTCGAGATGTTTCAGCAAATGAAGCTGCATTACGGTTGGGGTCCCAGCCCGGAATATAGCTTCGCAGCAAATGAGCTTATTCATCCGACATATGTTCAAAATTTATTGTGCGATTCTCGTTACGGGACAAGCGAGCGCTGGGAAGCGTTAGATAGTGTTTCCAGCGGCTCAAAAGTAGCTTCTTCGGAAGCTACGGACATTGGTGAAGAAAGTGAGGAGCGGAAGGCTGCGAATTGGGGAGTGAAAAATTGGATTCATTCTGACAGGGTGCGTGATAAAACTGTTGTGGTCTTGGGTCCTGAGAGTCCTGATCATGAGCAGCTAGATGATCTCATTATCGTTGCAAAAGAGAGCGGTATGAATCTGAAATTTGTAGCGGTCAATGCAAGGTCTATTCCAACTGGCTTATCGGAAGTTTTGGTTTTCACAGCTTCTCGACACCGGCTCTTGTCAGATTGTGATTATATTAATGGAAATAAATTGGAGTTGGTATGTCCAACCGACTATCTGGGAATTGAGATTGTCAGAAAAATTAGTGGTGTTGTTTACGACTTTCCAATCAGCATTCGACCCGGTGCATGCAGTGTCTCCGAAGAGGGAGTAGTGGCAGCATCAGATTTGAGTCTAATGTTTACATTGTTAAGTTTGGTCGAAAACGGTGCGCGGGAGTTGATTCTGTTTGGTTTCAGCGGGGACGCGTTAACCTCCACGGAATTTCTCTTATGTCAGAATTTCCTAGAATCTTTCAAACGCCGACTGCCATTTCCAAAAATAAGTTCGTATACAAACACAAAGTATAATATTGAAAGAACTTCAATATATAGACCGATTACCAAAAGTTTTTTATTGGTTATCCCAGCTAGGTACGATTCGTCTAGATTTCCGGGTAAACCATTAGCTACGATTGGAGACAAATCTCTCATCGAGCACGTGTGGGATTTATCGGTAAAAGCAGTTGGCGCTGAGAATGCTGTGGTGGCGACAGACGACGATCGAATAGAAGCCTTTTGTAAGCGCAAAGGAATGAATGTGATCATGACCTCCAAAGACTGCGAAACAGGCACAGATCGTGTAGCCGAGGTGGCGAAAAAGATTCCAAAAAGCTTTTATGTCAACGTGCAAGGAGACGAACCTTTTGTGGATCCCTCATCCATCACTAAAATTATAGAGACGGCACTTTATAGTAAATATCAGGTCTTAAATGGGATGGCTCTTACGTTTTCGGATGGAGATTGTCATAGCGCTGATGTACCCAAAGTGGTAGCAGTGAATGGAGAATTGGTGTACATGTCGAGGTCGCCGATCCCATGCAAAAAAAATGGCACGTTACCTAATAAGATGTATAGACAAGTCTGTATTTATACATTTACGAGGCAAGCGCTGTTAGAGTTTCAAGAACTGGGTAGACGAGGCAGTCTTGAAGCTACCGAAGACATCGAAATATTACGCTTCCTCGATATTGGCATACCTGTGAGAATGATCGAATTACCTCAATCAGGAATCGCCATTGATCGTCCGGAGGATGTTCAGCGTGCGAAGGAGTATCGTCTTGCGTGATGATATTGATCAGATCATTTTTGACTTCGATGGCGTCATCGCGGACACCGAGAACTGCAGATATGAAGCTTTTAAGCAAGTGGTCTCCCCATTTGGAAAGGAAGTTGAGACGAGATTTTTAGACTATCATAAGCACAACGGCGGGAAATCTCGGTTCCATAAATTTCAAAATTTATTTGAAAATATTTTACGTGAGCCCGCAGATCAAAATAAAATACAGGAGCTTTGTGACAATTATTCTCAGATAGTAGTGAAGACATACAATTCGACAATGGTTTTCCCGGAGGTAATCCAATTTATTAATAATTCTTTAAACCAGTATCGAATGTCTGTGGTGTCAGCTTGTGAAACTACAGAACTGTTGGGTTTGCTGAATAAAATTGGCTTAATGAGTCGGTTTGATTTTGTCTGTGGGTCCCCTCCGGAAAAAACTGATCTTCTTGCTAAATTGCAGGCTCAAGGTTTGATCACGGAAAAGGCACTATATGTAGGCGATACCCTAAATGATTGGGAGGCGTGCGTTGCAAACGCTATAGCGTTTTCAGCCTATAATATGAAGCCCACACAACTAGGTAGACTTCCTTGTGGCCTGCACTTGACTAATCTTAATGGTTTGTTGGAGATCTAACCGATGCTTGATTATAAAATCATAGTTCCTGTTAAAGGTAATTCTGAGCGAGTTAAGAAGAAAAACTTAGCGAAATTTTCAAATAAATCGCTATTATTGATTAAGTTGGAGCAGCTTTTGGCTGCCGGTGTAGAGAAAAATACGATAATTAGCTCCGAATCAGATGAGGTTCTAGATATAGCTTCAAAAATGGGATTTCAATTACATGCTCGTGATGCATATTATTCAACGAGTCACATACCAATGACAGACGTATATAGGTATCTGGCTTCAGAGGTGAGCTGCGAGCACATTGCGTGGGTGAACGTAACCAATCCCTTATTCGATGCGTCTTTTTTAACGAGAGGTCTGGAACTAGCATCCAAAAAAATATTATCGAAAAAATTTGACTGTCTTTTAACTTGTAAGCAGGTGAAAGAATATTTCGTAACTAAAGGCGGCACCCCGATAAACTTCGAGCGTATGCCATGGCCTCGATCACAAGACTTAGACCCGTTATTTTCAATCACGTTCGCTCTTTCTGTGATCGGGCGAGATCAATTGATCGAGTCAGGCACGCTTGTTGGTAAAAATCCCTATTTGTTTGTGTGTGATCCAGAAAATGTGTGGGATATCGATGATCCTCTTGATTTTAAATTTTGTGAGTTCTTGTATGAGTCGAAAAGAGTTTCCAAATGATGCGAGTGATCGTTACCACTCATCCATTTGATAATCAGATTGCTGATTGGGGTAGAGAGAATGGCTTAGCTGTCTCCCTCAATCACTTTGGCCGAAAAGTACAGGAAAGTGAGTATCTAGATTTTATTAAAGACGCAGATGTTATCATCGCAGGGACGGAGAAGATCCCGCATGAGGTGCTCGATCATGCACCCAATCTAAAATTAATTGCGAGAGTTGGAATTGGACTGGATGGTTTAGATTTGAATTTTCTTCGAAAAAAAAACGTTACTGTTACGTATACTCCAGACGCACCCACTATGGCGGTCGCGGAATTAGCGGTTGCTCAAATGATAAACTTGAGCCGCGGGGTTTTGTTAGCAGATAAGCTTATACGACACGGAAACTGGCATAGATTTTTAGGGATTGGTTTGGCACAGCAAAAAGTCGGTATAGCGGGGTTTGGAAGAATTGGTAAGTCGGTATCTAGGTTGCTGAGAGGTATGGGAGTTAGTGAAATATTTGTCCATGACATCAACCCTGATGTTGAGGCGGCAAACATTCTCAACGTACGGCTGGTCGATAAGGCAGAGTTGTTCGAGGTAGCTGATATATTATCGATACACCTCCCACTGACTTCCGATACCTACGGTTGGGTCACTCGAGATTGTTTGAAGAGTATGAAAAAAACTGCAATGCTCATCAATACTGCTCGTGCTGGAATCCTGTCCGAGAGCTTGCTAATGGAAGCATTGGAGCAACGTTGGATAAAGGGCGTGGCTCTTGACGTCTTTGAACTGGAGCCCTACCTCAACGGTCCGCTCATAAGCCGTGATGATGTAATCATGTCTTGCCATATGGGATCTATGACTGAGCAGAGTAGGTATAGAATGGAATTTGAGGCGATGGAGGATGTACTGGCTTTTGTAGCATCTAGTGGAGTGCGCGTCGTCAGACCAGTTCCTGAATCAGAGTATCAAATCCAAACAGCCGCAGTAGCTGGACGTTGAGAGAAGATGATCGAAGTAAAACGCATTATAAAAAAAGCGATAGCTACTACCGGGCTAGAAACTCCCTTAAAAACAATTTTTAGCGAACTTGAATTCGAGACAACTTCATATTGCAATCGCAAATGCGACTATTGTCCGAATGTAGACTATGAGCGATTCGGGGCTGAGGAAAAGTTTTTCATGGCTGAATCAACATTTCTGAACTTGGTATGCCAACTTAAAAAGCTAGATTTTAAAGGACAGATATCGCCTCACTTATATGGTGAGCCATTAATAGATCCTAGGATTTACGAATGGATTGGCCACCTTAAACGAGAATTGCCAGCGGTAAAAATAAAAATTGTGACCAATGCAGATTTTTTAACGGAGGAAACTTTCAATATTTTGGACAGGTGCGGCTTAGATATATTATACATCTCGAAGCACGCTAAGACACTCAGCAAACAGGCGAAGGCGGTTATTGAAAACCACAAGGATAACCACGAACGTATAAAAATCGTTATTAATGATTTTTATAATGATTTTTTGACCTCCCAAGAAATGTTTACAAACCGGGGTGGTGATATCGATTTGAAATCTCTCGAATTGAAACGGCAACCAATACGCTGTCCATATGCGCTTTACCCAGTGATTAATTCGTTTGGTGATTTGGTCATCTGCTGTCAGGATTTCCACAACGAATACGTGTTTGGAAATATAAATGATCGTGATTTGGGCGATATTTGGTTTGACCCTAACAACATAGAAATCCGAACGCGAATTTACCGAGGAGAAATGGATTTAGGTATTTGCAAGACATGCATGATGTAGGCGAAGACTTGAGTTCCGAGTTCGCAGAGTTAATCGTTCAACATTTCGAGGTAGATTGCCTTTATCTTTTTAGGATCGAAAAACGGAAAACTTTTACGACTTTAAAATCGTTTTTTGAATTTTCTAATTATTTTCAAAGAAAATATTCTGTCACTTATGCTGATAAGTATTTCTTTTATTTCTTTTTGCGCGATGAGAAAAAATATTTTTCACTGAGTTTTCCATTGTCAAGCGGATTAAATTCCTTCGGAGAAAATGCATCGATTAGTGACGCTTTCTCATCTTGGCTTTTTGCCATCAAAAAGATAGAAGAAAATAAAGAAAAATACAGAACAAATATCGCTGATGGCGCAGAGGATAGAGGTAAATTTAAAGCGTACCAGTCTAGTATAATAGCAAAAGGTTGAGTTTCCGTGATCGTATTCAGTCGGATTAAAAACAGTTTTTTTCGAATTGAAGGGTTTGTCGTCGGGCTTTTTTACCGCTTCGAATATATCTTTATAAAAAATAGTGTCTATTTTTATCCATCACCGGTTAAAAAATTATACGGTGAGATCAAAGATTTTTATCCTGTAATACGGGATTCATCTGAACTTGGGGCGTGTACCGTTAAACTTGTTAAAGATGATGATCGGGTTGGCGAGACGCCGGGAGATGCGTTGGTCGAGGTGCGTTTAGCGACGAGGTTCTACTATGGATCTTTTCAAGCACTTACGGAAATGTTGTTTCAAGATCCCGAGGATTCAGAGAGTTTGCATAGGTTGAACTGGCTTTGGTATACAAATCTTGAGCAGTCGATCGACTGGGAGTCCCTTCTTGAGGCCATTGCAGTAAGGCAGTGGCGGGTTGTTACCCCAAAAAAAAAACATGTTTGGAACGAGTATGTGGTTTCCGAGCGTTTGTCGAATATCGTTTTGTTAAGAGTGCTGAGTGATAGGGATAAGAAATTTTCAGATAGTCTTGCAAAGGATCTTTTGACTTCAGGTGTCTCTTATCTTTGTAGGTCATTAGCATACAGCCGGCTTCTAACCGGAAACCACGTGATCAACAACGCGCGTGCTCTTATATTATCTGGGATAACCTTGAGGTCAGATGATCTTATCGAGTTCGGTTTTTCGGTATTGCGTGATGGTGTCGAACGGTCTTTTTCAAAAAACGGAGTACTTCTTGAAGGATCCACCCATTATCAATTGATCGTTACCAAGTGGCTAATTGATGTCGCATTAGTGTGTAGAGCCATTGGCTTTGAACCAAAACCTTGGTTTGAGTTGATTTTAGTAAAGAGTTTTTCAATTTGTTTAGCAATTAGAATTGGCGTCAACGATAATTTTATTCCAATAATTGGGGATATTTCTCCGGATTTTTCGCCCAATTTTATGAGCGGTTTTTATCAAGCGCTCTCAGAAATACCTCAGGCGAACGATATCTGCGATGTTGATTTTGAATCTGGATATAGACTAGGTGCCAACTACGCTAGCGAATCTAGATTATTTTTATCAAAACCGAGTATGTCCTGGCGAACTGAACAGGATAATTTTTTTGACTGCGAGTCGGGCTGGCTAAAGCTGCGTTTTCAGAAATGGCAAATTTTCGCACGGCTACCGGAGTATTGGTTCATAAGCGGGCCTGGGCATTTCCATAATGATGTTGGTCATGTCACAGTGCGATGGGATGGATCGCCATTTCTAGTAGATATTGGGAGGCTTTCGTACCAAGGAAGAAAAAGTGAAGATAAAGGAGTATTGGGTTCTGCTCACAACATAATTACAGTGAATGGTTCCTCCATTTGCGACGGGCATTTTCTCTATGATCATCCTAAACATAGGATTATTGAAGGATGCTTAGATGTTTTTAGTGAATATAAAAATCGGACGCTGATTGTCAGCTATCAACATAATGGAAGGATTGGCGCAAGATTTTTTGACTTGAACAGTTATTGGAGTTTTTCTTCAAGGGTCTTAGAGATATCCGGGCAGGTGTTAGGCCTAGCAAAAAACGATACTTTAGCTTTCAATCTCCATTTTGCGTCGCCTTTGAAGATTCATACGCAGACAGCTTTTTCTTGTAATTTCGAAATGGAGTTGGATCACAAGCCTGCTTATTTTGGTGTTCATGCAGAGAGTAAAGATGACAGTTGTGGAAGGATTATTTGGTCTAAGAGCGATCGAATGCAGAATTATGGTTCGAAACATAAAGATGGTACGTCGCTTCGGTTAGCTTTAGCTCCGGGAACAAATGCATTCAAAATCACGATCACAAAGAACGAGCATTAGGGTATGTGTGGAATAGCTGGCATTATTACATTTAGGACTCAGCGAGACCTTCGAAAGGACATGGGCTATATGTTAGATCAACTGCAAGAGCGCGGCCCTGATTCTCGAGGAAAAATTGTCACTGACTCGTGGGCAGTCGGAATGACTCGACTTGCACTGGAAGCTGTAAATGACGGAACGCAACCAGTTTCGAACGGCGATGATACAATTTTTTTGGTGTTTAACGGTGAAATTTATAATTACTTGGCGCTAGCAGCGGACTTTAATCTGAGTGCTTGGGATGCTCGCTGCGAAGCATCCGTATTGTTAGCGCTCTACGAGTTGCTTGGTCTCGACTTTTTAAATAAAGTAGAAGGCATGTTTGCGATCGCTATAGTTGATCGAAAATCTCAAACTATAAATCTCATTCGGGATCATTTCGGCATAAAACCACTTTATGTTTTATGTAATGCAAATGAGCTGATTTTTGCTTCCTCGCCGAAGGCTTTTCCTGAAGATATATATCCTTTACGTATAAACACCCAAGCGTACTTTGAATATATGATCTCGGGTTACATAGGGCCAGAGACGAGCTTTTATGGTGGTGTTGAGAAAGTAGCGCCGGCCTCAATAATTTCATGTGATAGCGATGGTAACCTGAACCAAAGGCAATATTGGCGACCATGGTCCAGTGAATATGAAAGTCATGATCTGAAAGATGAGGTCATTAATTGCGCAAAGCAAAAGATTCAATCTGCCATCGAAGATCAATTCTCTGGTGAAAGGAAAAAGTTGATTTTTTTAAGTGGGGGTGTCGATAGTTCATCTATTGCAACTTTAGCGGCCAATAGTGGGTCGTCGGTGGAATACATTACCGTGAACTATTGTGATAAGCCCTCATTAGATGCGATCTCAGCGAGTAAATTTGCTTCACATCATAAACTCAATCTACACACCCTGGATATCAGACCACGCGATTACTTAATACATCACAAAAATGCTATGAAGGGGTTGCATGAGCCGAATAGTGACTCTGCAATGATTGGGATTGAAGCGTTGACGAATTGGGCTGCACAAAATAATCTGCCGATTTGCTACAGCGGGGCCGGTGGTGATGAATTCTTAGGTGGTTACCCTCGACACTTCAATAACGCCAGAAATGCTGTAGAGGGGCGGTTAAGTGGTATCAAAGAGACAATACTTTCTAATGCTTTTCTAAGGAAACGAAAAGTATTGAATGTTGCGGCCTCTCGCTGGCTTTCCAGAGCGTCTCAGACATCAGGGTCTGATATCAAAGATATGTTTGAAATTTTTAATGAACGAAAACTTAGCGAGGCGCTCGAGACATATGAATTAAAAATCGATAGGTATTTTCCCAAAAATAACAAGGAGCTTAGTTTTGAACAACGACTCCTTTACGATTTATATACTTATTTACCAGGCAATATACTCGCGTTATCTGATCAGATTTCCATGAATAATGGTGTAGAGATCAGGGTACCGTTGACTAATCATAAAATTTGGGATTATTTGAGTCGAGAATTGATTATAGCTTACCTTACAAAGCTGCCTAGGTTGAGAAACAAAGGCCTCCTGCGGGAGATAATTGGGGCAGGCAATGGTAACCTAATCTCACGGAAGGAAGGTTTCAATGCAGGCTTTTCATTTTATTCAGCAGTGGGATCGTCTTCGAGGTCTCACAGACGAGATCCAGAAATAGTTGCTTTGATGGATGAGTTAGGTGGTACGAGTTTTTGGCGGAATTATGTAAATTTGAATAACTCGCGATTCAATCTGCATATTTCAACGTCATTCTTATGTTTGCATGATTGGTTAGTTGAAAACCGCGATACCGTGAGGCTTTAATTGAGTATATCGTCAAGTATTAGCGTTATTTGCCCCTGCTTTAATGCGGAAAAATCCATCTGGAGACTTCTTCAAACGGTCGATGCTCAGATTGTTCAACCTCTTGAATTGATTATTTACGATGACGGATCGACAGATGGCACCATACAGATAATAGAAGAGTATGTTGCCGCTCGAAAAAAAGATTTCTTTCCTATTAAGCCGATTTCTGGCGCGCATAGTGGGCCTGGAGCTGCAAGGAATTTTGCCGTTGAGCATTCTAAAGGAACTTGGTTAGCGTTTATTGATGCCGATGACTATTGGCTACCGCATAAATTAAAAATCGTGAGCGAATTTATTCAGAATCACTCTGATATAGGAGTTTGGGTTCATTGGGAAAACTTTGAGTTTCTAAACGGTTCAGCTCGCATTATTAAAAATGGAAACAAAATAAGGTATTTAGGCGGGGCAAAGCTTTCGAGATCGCTTTACCAATTAAATGATCTTAGTACCTCTGCAACCTGTGTTAAGGCTGAATACTTTCAAAAAGTTGCTGGATTTGATGTGAAGTTGCCAAATGGTCAAGATTACGATCTATGGTTGAAATTATCGCGTTATTCGAAATTTGGTTGCATTCCAGAAATTTTGGGTTCTTATGTCCAGAATTCGGCGAGTATTAGTGCGAGACCATATCATAAAAGGATCAAGTCGGAGTTGATTATCTGGTGGCGTTATCGCTGCTTCGGTGTTGGCTTCGACATTCTAGTGAAATTAGTAAGGATTTTGGTAAACAAGGCTTGGATTAGGTGACATCCTGATGGCGGTGACAACTTTAATCTTTCATCAGGTGAATCCTTGTAGACGTAGGAAGTTGTTTCGGCTTCTAAAAATCTTACGTCTTTTTTACAGAATACTTAGTCCTGAAGCTGTTTTTAGCGGGCATGATAGTCCGCGAGGATTTTTATTAACCTTTGATGATGGGTATGCTGACGATGCATTAACAATATCGGCTGTCAATCGCGTGTTTAATATCAAGTGTATTTTCTTTATAGCATCTGGATTTTTAGGTAGATCAAAAGTGGAAGAAAAAAACTTTTTAAGAACTTGCCTTGAGGTTTCTGCGCCTGAGGGGGTTACGCTGGCTGCGGCCGATTGGGCACAGGTTCGTAAAGTCGAACAGGCTGGCAATTGGATTGGGTTTCACACGGTGTCGCATCGTCGAATTAGCCACCTATCGGTTAGTCAATTGCGAACAGAAATTAGAGAATCTAAAAGAGACGTTACTAGAGAAGCGATCTCTGCAAAGCCAATTTTTGCTTATCCTTTTGGCGATATTGAAGCCATAGACCAAGAATCATTGGCAGTATGTTTCGATCACTATGAAAAAGTTTTCTCGGGTTCACGTGGGGCCAACATAGCTACCGACAAGTTATTTTTTCGTCAGCATATTGATTTAGACCGCCCTTTAATAATTAACATTCTTTTCGCAGTTGGATTCTTTGATTTTTTATATAGCCGTCAGAGAAGTTTGCTCAAAAAAATTTCAACGGCGCAGTAGGTCACTATGAAAGCTGTATCTCTGACTATAGAAGAATGGGAGCTTTACGGATCAAAAAATTATCTTCCTGTTACAGGGCAACCAAGCTTTATGAATTTTCGTATTGGGTTATTGAGGTTTTTCGCTCGCGCAAAAATTGTCGTTCTGCGTGATTCGGAAGGCCTGGTCCACAGACATGTGACGTTTTATAGCCTAAACCTGTGCCTTGTCACTTTTATTAAAGTTAATCAATTTTACTCGCGGGACGGCGGTCTATCCGGACTTGGTTCTTTTCTGGATGTTGCGCGACAAGAAAAGGGCTTAGTTATAATAATCGGGTTACCATATGACGCGTTTAAAACTGATCGGGATTCCAACCGCCGAATATTGTCAATAAGATCCAAACCCTCGGTCGGTACTAGACTCGTGGATCTTAAAAACTTGGCAGATAACAGACCAGGCAAAACATTCTCAAATCAATGGCGTAGAAACTTCCGTAAGTTCCAATCTTTAAACCTCGATATCGAAATAAGAAATCTAAGAAGCGATGTTTCACCGAATGAAAAAAGGTTAATGTACGAGCAATATCGGCAGTTCGCTGCTAGACGCGGTTTCCAAGGTCCGTCCATCAAAGATTTATCTTTTTTAATAGAGAAGATGGAGGGAGTTGATGTTTTTCTTATATCTGCTAAACAACTACCCACGCCGTTGAGCGATTATCTGATCATATGCGGAAATTATACTACTATGATCTACCTAATTGGTATTTCTTCCGACGAAGGCAGACGCAATTGTTTACCAGTCGGATTTATGATGGCAAGTTTAAATGTCAGTTCAAAGCAAGGTTATCAATTCTTCGATTTGGGTGGTCTCAATTGTAATACGATAGCTGGGATTCGACGGTTCAAAGAAGGCATTCCTGGGGTAAATCAAGAGTTTGGTGATGGGTCACATGTTGTTATTTTCTGAAAATAAAAACTCGAAATTAGATTTGTTAACTTCGTTTTGGATTCTTTGCTGTATATTTTCACCTCTTTTATTTTTCAACTTTGGTGTACCTTTGCTTGATCGATCATTGACTGCCGGACAAATATTTTTTTTGATTTCGGCTGTCTTAATTTTGTTTTCGATCCGACGATCTGTGATTTTTTCTAAAATATTTTTTTCTGAAGTCCTGATCCTCAACGGTTTTATATCAATTCCACTGATAATTCAATTATTAATCGATCTATTTGTAGAACCAACCTCATTGGACACCTGGCATTTCTTATCAACACAGGCTATTTTCAGTGTTTTAAAACAATGTTCTATGATCGTGATTCCAATAGTTTGCGTTTATTTGGGTTTCAGAACCCGTCAAGATTATATTAGATTGTTGAGATATTTATTTATTGTTTGTGTATGGTCTTGGCTTGTTGGTTTCGTTGATTTCTCGTTTGCTCTTCTCGACGTAGAACTAGTCCCCAGGCATATAGTTGACTGGGTTCAAGTTGGAGTTAGATTCCACGGGTTGGTAGGGGAGCCTCGTGATCTAGGTAATTTTTGGGCCTTAACCATTCTTCTTTTTCACTGCTGTCAGCGGGAAGGTCTAGTTTCAGAGTTTTATAAACGCGTCGGTTTAATTATTACCTCGGGATTTTTATTATTAAGCTTTTCCACTGCAAATTTTGCCGGACTGATTTTTTGTTTGATAATGCTTCTGCTAATCGGGAAAAAAGGGAATTTTAGTCTGGCCTTAATTCTTTTATTTATGCTTGTCTTGAATATTTTTGCGATCGATAGGATTAACGACACGTTTTTTTTCTATGGCGAAAAGTTTGTTGCGATGGTCCAAGGGGAGAGATTAGGAATGTTCGCTAATGCGCCCGATATCTCAATCATTGCCCATATTGGGAGATCGATTTTGGAAAGTAGCGAGGTAATTAGAGTTTTTTCTGGATGGGGTCCAGGAGGGAGCGAAGCTATCATTTTGAGGTATTTGGGAGATGGATACTCTGGTGTTGGACCATCAACTCAGCTTACGCGGCTTTTTGCTGACTACGGAATACTCGGAACGTGTCTTTTTGTAATGGGTTTTTTCTGGGTAATAAAAAAGAGGGTCGCTAATATCAGTCCTGATCCCCAGGAGCTCGTACTTTTTCTTGTGCCTGTATTTATGTTTGTTTCTCATCGATCTTATATCTTTTTGGTTAGTATCACTATTATCTGGCTGGCCACAAAAGTGTGGAAAGCGGATGGGATTGATCGTGAATAAGAGATTCATTATTGATGCGGTGGGAATAAATTCTGGCGGTGGCCTTGCGCATGTAACTGAATTTTTATCCGCACTACAAAGTAGCCATATCGAAAAAGGCGGTTTTACAGTTTGTTTTATAGCATCGACTGACCGGGCTTTGAGCATTGGGAAAAGCTATGAGAATATTGAGGTCATCGAGAAATCTGGCAGTGTAGGTAGTCGTCTTTGGTGGCATATATGGGGTGCCAACAACTTCACTTTGCAGGCGGACGCGCAAGCCTTCGTCAGTCTAAGCGGGTTATCTCGTTGTAGTTGCATCCCGAGTTTCAATCTTATTCAAAATCAACTTCCTTTCTGGGTGGGTTCATATTTCAGGTATGGGTTCAGCGCGATGAGTCTGCGTCTGTTTCTAATTTTGGCTCTTCATCTGCTGAGTATGACAAGCGCGCATAACGTGTTCATGTCAAAAGCCTCTCTAACATCGGTTCCTAGGTTATTTAGAAAGCGTGGAAAAAGTAATCATGTAATTCACCATTCGACTCCCCGTGATGTTGTTGAATTTTTCGAACGTAATCTAATTGTCCGCAACAGCAGTCCTGGTTTCACCTTTGTGTATCTGTCGGACATGGATGTGTACAAGCAACACCTATCTGTTTTGACAGCGTTCAAGCGAGTAGCAGTGCACCAAGAAAACTTGCGTCTAATTTTTATAGGATCTGGTTACAGCTCACAAATTCGAAAAGTGCAAAGATTTATAAATAATTCAGATTTACGCGAATCGGTAGAAATTCTGTCAGATATTGGTAGAGAGGAGGTTTTCCGAATACTTTCCAGAGCTAATGTGGGGATTTGGGCTTCGGAATGTGAAACATTCGGAATCGTTTTGCTGGAGTATCTTGAGGCGGGTTTAGACATCCTAGCTTTCGAAAATGATGTTACTGAGGAGGTTCTCGAAGGTAACGATAGGTTATTTTTCAATGGGCAGCTCGATTTGGAGTTTAAAATGAATATGCTGATATACTCCTCCCAACATAGTAAAACCATAGATAGTGGGTCTAGGATAATGCCATCCGCGGATAATGATTTGAGATCTGGCAAAAAGCTCTTAGAGCTTATTCAATCAAATATTATGGGGAGATAAAATATGGCTACCCCTCACATTACCATATTGATGCCGTACTTTGAGGAATGGGAATCCCTGAGGGTACTACTAAACGATTTAAAAGTTCATGTGAAAAATTTTAAGTTGCTTATAGTAGACGATGGTTCAATTAATCATCCGTTAGACAAGCAAAACTTGCTCGCAGCACATTCGGATTGCCACCTATTAAGGCTAGAGAACAATGTGGGTCACCAAAAAGCAATATGTTCTGGGCTACGTTATCTTGACACAATAGATCTTGATTGCGCCGCGATAGTCATCATGGATTCTGACGGTGAGGATTCAGTTGAAGGAGTGAACGCTTTAATAGATCACATGAACGAATTGTCATCCGAAAACTTTGAATATGCAGCCATCGTTGCTAAGCGTGGCCTTCGAAGGGAGACCAGAATCTTTCAATTATCTTACCAGCTCTTTAAATTTACCTTTAGAGTATTTACCGGCCATCAACTGAATTTTGGAAATTTTATGCTTTTGAGTCGAAAGGCTTCAATTCGATTAAGCTCAGATCCCGAAGCTGATATCCATGTAGCCGCTTCGGTACTCGCTTCGAGAATTCCGACTTATCGTGTAACAGTTGATAAGGCCTCTCGATTGTACGGAACTAGCAAAATGAATTTCTCAAAATTAATACTCCATGGGCTTAATGCGCTTTACGTATTTAGGGAACTAGTCTTCGTTCGCATGATCAGTGCATCTGCTGTCGTACTTCTGTTCGTGATATGCAGTAGTTTATTGGCCTTCGGGATGAAAATCGCGGGCCTCACGACTCCAGGATGGCTATCCTTGGTGCTCGGTTTTTCGGCCATAGTAGCGATTCAAATAATCACCACCCTTTTAGCAATTTTTTTGGCTAAACGATAGTTCGGTTTAGTGCGAGGCTTTCCGTTAATCCGATTTATTATTGTTGGAGTTGGTGCGTCCGCGATAACGTTTGCCGTAACATGGTGTATTGTAGTTTTCGAGTATAACTTGTTGATAGGTAGTGCTATTGCAGCAATGGCGGGAACCTGCTTTTCATTTATTGGAAATGCGCACTTCACTTTTTCAGCACCGATATCGGCCGATAAAGCCTCAAAATTTATCCTAGTGTACCTCTTAACGGGTATGCTTTACGCTGTGTTGTTGGAGCACTTATTATCAAATATGCATTTACTCTTCGCGTTTTTAATATCACTTTTGGTAACTACTGTGATTAACTTCTTAGCACAAAGGTATTGGATCTTTAGGTAATGTATTTCGAATATCTTGTTTCGCCATTCCCTATTATGGGCCTGTGCGGCGCCTTACTAGTATTTATTGGTATTTTTTCGGTAGTGAGTTGGATTATGCCACCACCTTATCTAATCCAACCGCTACCAGTAAAATTTTATATTGGTGTCGCTATCACAAGCCTTATTATTCATATTACGTATTTGCTAGGTACAGCGATCGACCCAGATCTACTTGCACTTACTCTTTTACTTACAGGTTTTATATATCTTGTCGCGAATATAAAGATCTTTTCAAAATTCAGAAAAAAAAGCACTTTCCTGTTTAAGGGCTTCGGTCCAATTCTTTTTATTTATATTGGTATATTTTTTCTTTTTTCTCTCAGTCCAATTACTGATGGAGATACTATTGCCTATCACGCGCCTGTTGCCGTTGAAAGTTACAAAAATGGCGCATATCCGAATCAACCGTTATGGTTTTCAACTAGGCTAAGTGGTTCAATTGAAAGCTTTGCCACGATTTTCGTTGCACTGAGGTTCGAGCAGTTTGGGCACTTGCTAAATTTTTTCGGGCTATTGGGCATTTTGTGGGGTTTTTATCGGCCAGACACAATATTCGATAATGTGAACCATGAAGGATTAATCGAAAAGACTACCTTTTTTGGCTGCATATTTGTTATATCGCCTATTTTAATGCAATTGATAGTTTCTTGGAAACCGAGTCTTTTTGTGATATTTGGTCTTCTGTGCGTAACCATTTTGATTAAAAATCTTATGGACAATACTAGTGAGGCTACAGGTTCGAATTTTATCTGGAGTAGCATTATTGGCATTGTATTAGCATCAACGGTTTTCATGAGAATCAGCTACATTCTTCCTGCTTTTCTCATAATTTTATTCTTTTTTTCTATCAATTTAAAAAATATGACGACACTTAAGTTTCAGACGTTTATGTATATCGGGATCTCTTTTTTAGTCTTATCTACGTTAGTAATCTTTGTGCAGGCTCGCGCATTGAACCTTGAATTTTCGGAGTTGTTGTTAAATCCCTTCGTTTCGACGGTGAGTGGGGGAGATTCGTTTAGATCGTATCTTAAGAGTTATAGTGCAACTGGTTTGATATTTCCTTTTTCAATTTTTTTCGCCGCTACCTCTGGTGAGGTTACGTCTGTCGTTAGTTTGGCCTATTTTTTTATTCTGATCTACTCGATCAATATTATGACAAAGAATCGCCATTTATTTGGAATATTGTTTATTTTGATTTGTTCGACCCTGTATTTTCTGTTTTTGCCGAATAATGCAAGGTTTTGGCTGGAGATCTTTGTTGGTGTTTTTATTTACGCTTGTGCGTATGGCAGTTTACGGTTTGGATGTCAGGTAAAGCGCGTATTGCTCGGTCTGTTTTCGTTGCCAGCTATACCGATATTGGCGCTAGGGCTTTATTATGGGTTTGGATTTTTGTCGACTGAGCATAAACTTTCGATTCTTGAGCGGCACGCATTCGGGTACGCTGAAGCGGTTCGTATAAACAAGTACGTCGGCAGTGATGATGTTATTTATAGCTTTAATAGACCGATGCTTTTTTTGAATGGCACGGTCGTGTCAAATGAGTGGGACCGGTTTTTGTCAAGTAATCAAGAACGTGAGGTAGCGCTAAGGTTAGTGGAGAGTTATGAAGTCGATTACGTATTGGATACGTGGAGTGTGTCGGAAGGTCCTAGGTATTGCTTAGGTAAACCCTTGGTAGGGCCGTTTCAAGTGCGTTATGCGTCGAGAAATCCCTTGACCGTTAAACCTACTTATAATGTTGGTGTTTTTGACGCGAAACATTTGGAGGGCTGTTTCTAAGATATGTGTGGGGTTTTTTTAGCCGTTAAAGTTAAAGCCGATTTTGAGGCGATGGATACTAGTGCGTGCGTTCGGGCGCTGTCTTCGCTTAGTCGACGAGGACCTGACAATGATGGGTACACAGTGAGAAACCTGAATTTTGATTCATTGTTCATTGGTCATACAAGGTTGGCTATAAGAGATTTGAGTGAGAATGGATCGCAACCTATGTGGACGCATTGTAAGTCTGTTTGCATATCTTTTAACGGTGAAGTGTACGGGATCGACTCGTTTCGCGATATGCTGATGTCTGAAGGCTATAGGTTTCGCGGAAGTTCTGATACGGAAGTGTTGCTAAATCTTTATTTGTTTTACGAGCGATCAATCGAACGTGTTCTCAACGACATAGACGGTATTTTTTCTTTTGTGGTGATTGACTTTGAAAAAAATATAATTTTTGGTGCAACAGATAGATTTGGTGTCAAGCCCTTATTCATGTGCAAAAGCCCAGAATGGATAATATTATGTTCTGAGCCCAAGGCGATATATGCGCTGAAAAAATATTTAAAAATGGAATTAAATTTAAATAAAAAATGGGTGGCTGACTCTTTAACGTATTTATACTCACCCTCGCAAGATTTTATATTCAAGGAAATCGATAGTATTGAGCCTGGTGCTTTGCTCTCATACTCAAGTATTACTGGATTGAGCAAAAAAAAATGGTTTTCGTTGGTCGAAAACTATCTGGCAAATAAGGCTAACGCTGGGGGTGAAATTACTCACGATGAGTTACGAAATCTAATAGGTAAAGAGGTTCGAAGGCAGTCCGTAAGCGACGTTGGGTTTGGATTGTTTTTGTCGGGAGGCCTAGACTCTTCAATTCTTGCTCGAGAAGCGAGCCATGCTGGACTAGACACTATTGGATTTACAATAAACTGGGCTCATGAGCATAAAGATGAAATGGATTCTGATCTACCTTACGCGAGGAAGGTCGCTGATAGGTTTGGTATTCCTTTACATGAGGTCTTTTTGAACGATCACGATTTCTTTTCTTCCCTGTTGGACGGGGTCAGAGCGATGGATACCCCATTCGGAGATCCGGCAATTATAAGTTCATTATTATTAAGCTCCCGAGCGAGCGAGGCAGGCGTAAAAGTAGTGTTGACGGGATCCGGTAGTGACGACCTTTTCTCAGGTTACCGACGACATAGGCTCGCCTACCTTAGTTCTATTATTGATAGGATGGGTATCAGACCAGTTTTGGCTCAGGTTTGGCGTGCTGTTAATCCGGAGAAAAATTTTCGGAAGTTAAAAAAAACCATGTCTGTATTGGCGAATGTGGACTCTTCTAAGGGTTTAGGCGCTGCGCACTCTTGGTTGGGCAGCACACTTGTGTCTGAGTTGGTAGGCGTCGATCCCACTGAATTGCTCGACGAGTTGTTTGTCGGCGATGGTTTGACAGCCGGTTCGGTTGTAAATTTTGGATTATCTAATTTGGATATCGTACTGCTTTTGGAGCAGCGGTTTTTTCTTTCAAATCATAATCTTTCGTATGTTGATAGAACTACAATGTATCACGGCGTTGAGGGCAGAGTTCCATTTCTCGCTAAGGGTATTGTGGATATTGCGGCGCAGATTCCTGTCGACCAAAAGTTTAACGCTTTCAACTCGAAATTGGTTTTGAAGAGTTGTTATGCCCCAATTCTTGGAAATGAAATTTGTTATCGAAAAAAAGTTGGGTTTGGAATTCCGCTGCGATCGATTTTTAATGGTTCACATTTGGAAACCTTGAAGTCTCAGGTGCTCGATGAAAAAAAGTTTTTTGAGAAATTATTTAGTCTCGAGAAGCTTGAGAATCTCTTCAAGCTGCAAGCTGAAGGTAGAATTGATGCATCGTATTCTCTGTTTTGTTTAATGACGTATCTAATATGGAAGCAATACTTATCAGACGACTTTGGAATAGTCGTTTAGGATTATCATGAGACAAGTGATTTGTAATTTAAAAACTGGTGAGATTGAGGTCATTAACGTTCCCACCCCAAACCCTTCGTCTAGTCAAGTATTAGTAAAGACATCTTTATCTTTAATTTCGGCGGGAACCGAATTGATGATGCTCGATTTTGCTAAATCCAGTTTATTGGGGAAGGCGCGTGGTCAAAAAGAGCGGGTTAAGCAGGTTTTAGCAAAACTTCAAACTGAAGGTCTGTATTCTACTTGGGATTCGGTTAATAAAAAGTTGGACCAGCCGTTAGCACTTGGATATTCAAGCGTTGGAGTTGTCATTGAGGTAGGCGAGGATGTGGACGAGTTCGCTGTGGGTGATCGTGTCGTAACTAATGGTCCACATGCCGATTACGTTTCAGTTTCACGAAGATTGTGCGCAAAAATTGGCAATCTGAGTGACGAAACGGGAGTTTTCAGTATTATTGGTGCCATCGCAGTCAATGCATGTAGGCAAGGGGCTTTAGAGTTTGGCCAGGATGTATTAGTTATAGGTGCTGGATTGGTTGGTGCCTTGACTGCATTGGTTGCGGTAAACTGCGGTTGTAACGTTACAGTCTTGGATGCCAACGGGATCCGTTGCGATTTAGTTAGGTCTGTATTGGGCTTAAAGGCTCTAGAGGCGAACCCTAGATTGAGTGTTTCTAGCCAAGTTGGAGTCGATACTTTCGATGTTGCAATGTTGGCTGCAGGGGGTCGTGATGCTCAATTGCTTACACAAGCCGTGGAAGCTGTAAGAAGACGCGGAAAAGTTGTGATTTTAGGGACAACTGAGATTGTTGTAAGTCGTGATCTGGCATATGAAAAAGAAGTGGAAATTTCTGTGTCTAGGGCATACGGTCCGGGGAGATACGACCCAGGTTATGAAGTGGCAGGCGTAGACTATCCTTTTCCTTACGTGCGTTGGACGGCCCAGCGCAATATTTCTGCTTTTGCGAAAATTTGTGAGACTCGAAGTATTGATCTAAGTCCCTTAATATCAAAGAAGTATCATCTTGAAGAGTCTGTCAGGGCCTACGATGAATTGCTTAGAAATCGTGATAAGTTCTTTGGAATAGCATTTACTTTCGATTCAGTTGCTAGCGCCACAAATAATCTTAATAAGAAAAATTCAGTAGTGATTAATTTGGATTTTGATTCGGAGAAATTTGAAGCTAGCCAAGGTGTCGGTATTAT
Source organism: uncultured Litorivicinus sp. (assembly GCA_902528165.1). Lineage (GTDB taxonomy): Bacteria > Pseudomonadota > Gammaproteobacteria > Pseudomonadales > Litorivicinaceae > HIMB30. Next base: position 61,843 of record CABZRL010000002.1, on the reverse strand, counting down.
TGGATCAGGACAACACGTCGCTAAGCATCTGTTACCACACTTCTCAAAATTTGAAGACATAAGGTTTATCCTATCCACGAATCCTGTCACTGCAGTTCATTTAGGCAAAAAATATAAAGCATCTATGGTTACGTCCGATGCTAACGAAGCCTTCGAAACAATAGGGTGTGATTGTGTAGTTGTAGCTTCTCCTCATAACACCCATGCATCATATATTTGTAAAGCTTTAGAATATCGGAAAGCAGTTTTCGTCGAAAAACCCATCTGCCTCAACTTAGAGGAGTTAGATGTTATAGAGGATGCGTATCGGGCTAGCTGTTTAGTATCAGGTCTAAACCCTCGAGTACTGGTCGGATATAACCGACGTGGCTCTAGACTTGTAAGGATCGCACGTGCTGCACTTGCGCAGGCTAATACTCCAAAATTCATCACAATTGATGTTGTCGCTGGTGATGGCCCTTGCACCGGCTGGCTGTCCGACCCTAAGATGAGCGGTGGCAGGCTAATTGGCGAGTTATGCCACTTTGTTGATTTAGGCGCCTATTTGATGGGGATCAATCCAGACGAAATTCATGTTTCACGGTCATTGAGGATAAAAGATTCGTGTGTTACTAGCATGCGTTACGGTGAAGGGTCTGTTGTCTCAATCAACTATGTTTCGATGGGTAGTAAACGCTTGCCGAAAGAGCGCATATCCGCGCACTTCGGCGATTCGAGTCTCGTCATAGATAACTATAGGTCTCTCAAGGGTTATGGAAAAGTAGGGTTCTCAAACAAACGCTTGCTCAGACAAGATAAAGGATACGAATATTTCATATCGGCGTTTTTAAAGGAAAGACATAGCGACCAAATTGATAATTCTTTTTTAGATACATTGGCTTTAACAAGGATGTTTTACCATGCAATTGAGCAAGCGTAAAAACATCTGTGTTGTTATTGGTACACGTCCTGAGGCTATTAAGCTTGTAAGTGTAATTCGTGATTTAAAATCCCTTCAAAATTGTGATGTGAAGGTTTGTTTATCTGGTCAACATAACACTTTGGTTAAAGAAGTTTTAGATTTTTTTGCGATTGAGACTGATTTTGATTTACAAGCTTTTAATCATTCTTTGAGTGGATTATCTCAGCTGACTAGTTTTTTGATTATCAAGTTTTCAACCCTTTTCGAAAAGCTGCGGCCTAATTGGGTCCTAGTACATGGGGATACAAATACTACTCTGGCCGCGTCAATGGCAGCATTCTACTCACAAATAAAAATAGCGCACGTTGAGGCGGGATTAAGAACAGGGAATATCCATAACCCATTCCCCGAGGAGTACAATCGTAAGGCTGTTGCTTTGTTAGCATCACTCCATTTTGCGCCGACCGAGTTGGCGAAATCGAATTTGCTTAATGATGGTGTTTCAGATGAAAAAATTTACATAACTGGTAACTCTGGGATTGATGCTCTTCTCTGGGGCGTAGAAAAATTAAAGCATGATCAGGTGAAGATCCCTCAAAATTTTCCGGATGATTTAATTCGTTATGGAAAAAAAGTAGTGATTACCGCGCATAGACGAGAGAATTTTGGCAAGGGTATCGACAACGTGGTGGCGAGTGTAAACGAGTTAGCGAAAACATATCCCGAGTATATTTTTATTTACATAACCCACCCTAATCCTTCTGCATTTGCCCCTGCCGAGAAAAATTTACGGAGACAGAAAAATATTTTTTTGCTACCACCATTGCAGTATGGTCAGATGCTCTTGATGTTGCAGAACACGCGAATTCTTATGACAGATAGTGGGGGATTGCAAGAAGAAGCTCCTTCACTAGGCATCTTCACCATAGTTCTTCGCGACTTCACAGAACGACAAGAATCTACTGGATTGGGATTAAGTAGACTTGTTGGCACTAACCGCACAGCGATCGTTAAAGTTTTCAAGGATGTGGTCCATGACCAAGAGTTCTTAGATCGAATTCAGCAAATAAATAATCCTTACGGGCATGGAATGGCCTCTAAGGTGATTATTAAGAGCCTATTGGAGCACTTGTAAGAATGGTTGATGTGTGTGTTATTGGGTTAGGCTATGTGGGTTTACCTACAGCCTTGTTGATAGCCGATGCTGGCCATCGAGTCCAAGGAGTTGATATTGACAACCAAATATTAAGCTCGATCTCTAACCAAGATGGTTCCTGTCTAGAACCGGAGGTGGCAAGCTTATTTGCCTCGGTTTTAACAACAAAAAGGTTTGAAGCATCTAGGAGAGCTAAGCCTGCTGATATTTTTATAATTTGCGTTTCAACCCCTACGTTTGATCAAGACGATGCTCTGCATAACGCTGATTTATCACACGTTTATAGTGCGATTGAAAGCATCATACCAATACTGAAACCGCACAATATCGTTCTCCTCGAATCAACATGTCCGATGGGGACGACGGATGCGATCGATACATATTTAATGACGAAACTTCAAAGCGATAGACCGCTATTGGCGTATTGTCCTGAGCGTATCTTACCAGGGAATTCCCTGGCTGAGCTTCGCTCTAACGTCCGAATAGTGGGTGGTACGACTGAAAAAGCCACCGAGAGAGCAGCAGTTTTTCTTTCAGACTCATTAGGCGTCGCCGTAGAAAAGACAACAGCTAAGGGCGCTGAGGCGGTCAAACTTTTTGAAAATTCTTATCGTGATACGATGATTGCATTCGCAAACGAACTCGATAACATTTGCGACGACCATGGACTGAACTCGCGTCAAATTATAGATCTTGCCAACTTACATCCAAGGGTTTCGATCTTAAATCCCGGTATTGGCGTTGGCGGTCATTGTATACCGGTAGACCCTTGGTTTTTGATCAATTCTGTCGATTCCTCAAAATCAACTTTACTTCAGGCGGCCCGGGTGGTGAATACCTCTAAAACGACATCATCAGGACAAAAAATTATTGAATGGCTTTCAGGGATGGACGAGGTTTTTAACGAAATCCTCGTGGCGGGGGTAGCCTTCAAGCCCGATGTAGCGGATATTCGTAACTCCCCTGCTTTAGAAATCGTTAAGATGTTAACTGAGCATAATATTAACGTATGCATCTGTGATCACTTGGTTAAGGATGACCTAGGACTTAAGCGGAAAAATATTGCTGAAGGAATTTTGGAGAAGATTCCAGTTATTGTATTAGTCTGGCATAGCGAATTTATTTCATTGAAATCTGAACTTCTAAATTATTCTTATTTTTATAATAGATTGGGGGAATTTTGAAGATTTATGAATTTCTTGCCACCATAGCCGATCTCCGTTTAATCCAAATTATATTCCGTCTTAAGAATTTTTTCTATCAAAAATTCTTTTCCTTGCCTAGACAGATAAACAATCATTCCTTACCCGAAGAAATCCGCCCACTGCAGAAGAGTCCAATAACAGTAAAGAGTGGAAGTATTTTCTTAAATGAAAAAAGTTTTTGGTTTGTGTTTGGAAATCAGCAAATAAATGCCGAAAGAATTTACGAGCATCTCGACTATTCTCTTCTGTTTAACTATCACTTTTCTTATCTAGAGTTTTTAAATCAAAAATCCCTTAGCCCGGATGATGGCGAATTACTTTTAGGCTACTGGCAAAAAAATTGGAGTCACAGGAAGGGCCGGCACTGGGATGCATACCCTACTTCAAGGCGATTGGTTTCGATAATAAAGTTTTATTCGGCGAACGGTGATCTAGAGATCAATATTACTGAGTTGAAGAAGCATCAATACAGGATTCTAGAAACTTTAGAATTTCACTTACTCGGGAATCATCTGCTGATTAACTTAAAGGCGTTGATCTTAGTGTATTGTGTGTTTGATGATTGCAGATCAGCTCAATTTAAGAAGATTTGCAGGTTGTTTGATGCTCAGCTTGACGAGCAGTTTTTAAAAGATGGCGGGCATTTTGAGCGGAGTCCGATGTATCATAGCCATTGCACGGAGGACCTTCTCGATGTTTACAACGCACTGGGACGTTTGTCAGACCCCGATGAATCGATTTGGTTATTGAAGCGAAAAATCCAATCTAAAATAGAAAAAGCTCTATTTTGGTTTTCGTTGGTTTCCCACTCTGATGAGGTCACTTCCTGTTTTAATGATACCCGATTAGATTATTGTCATTCATTGATTGAACTTTGCGATTACGCCAATTTACTGGGGATAAAATTTGTCCCTCCTCCGATACATCATTTATATACCTTAACAGAGTCAGGATTCTTTGTATTTAGCCGAGACAGTATTAAATTAATTGTGGATATTGGTTCTTGCGCGCCAGTTTTTCTACCGGGCCATTCGAGGGCAGGAACGTTTTCATATGAATTAAGTATAGGTGGAAATCGAATGATCGTGAACACTGAGATTGGGATTTATGAAATTGGTAATCGAAGAATTTTAGAGAGAAGCACTAGGAGGCACTCGGCAGCAGAGATTGATGGAAAAAATTCTTCGTATGTCTGGAGTTCTTTTCGAGTGGGGACCAAAGCTAAGGCTTTGGTGCAAAACCTATCTTATGCTAACGATTTACAATCATTTACTCTCGATCTGACTCACAAAGGATATAGTCGGCCGTGGAAAACTGCCTTAAGTCACAGATCATTTGTTTGGCGCGGCAATACTTTAGAAGTTATCGATCAAATTTCTAAGCGATTAACCCTGAAGTCTTATATATTGATTCCAGGGCATTTGGATCTTCGATTTTCCGATGAGAAATCGGCTATAAAGATTGATGGTGGCGTTGTAACAATTAATAGTGATAAATTTAAATATGCGAACAAGATACAAACAGGCTCGCAATTTGGTGAGCGAAAAACTTATAAAAGGTTAGTTTATGGAGATAATGAATGCAATGAGTCTACATATTTAATAGAGATAAATAAGGTATGAAATTACTTTTTCTTTGCAGTGAGCTGCCGTTATCGAATAGGCCGGTAGCCCTACGATCATTCTACTTAATACGGGAATTTCTTGCACGAGGTGCTGACATTACAGTGCTTCATCGTTCCACCGTAAATTCACACCTAGAAAATTTTCTTCGTACCGAATTCCCGGATCGTTCCATAGTAATCCGAAGTTTTTCTCATCGAATCTTGATTGATTATGAATTTGCGAAATTCGTTATGTATTCGTTGTGGGTATTCCCGGTCCTGGCCAATAAATATGATCTAGTTTTTGCTACCTCTTCAAAACTTGGTACCGGTCTTCTGGGCTTGATCATAGCTTACCTAAGAAGAAGTTTTTTAATAATTGATCTACGGGACAGTTTATCTGACTCATTTAATATCTTAGCAAATCCACTCAGTAGCATACTGTCAAAATTCATTTGGTATATTGAGGCAGTCGTGGTTTCCAAAAGTGATTATTTTACTGTGGTGTCACCTGGTCAGTTTGAATTTTATAAAGACCGGGGTTTCGCTCCTTCTGCTATGGTTCCAAATTTTATATCTGATGAAGTTTTTGCTGCGCTCTATTCTGATATCGAAAACAATCAGATTTGCGACACAAATTCGGTGACTTTAAATAACAATCTAGCACTTATGCGGAAGTTGAAATCTCAGTATAAAAGCACTGTCTTGTATACGGGTAATATTGGGATGGCTCAGGATTTTAATACTTTCATTTCCTTGCTTCAGACACAAAAAGGGTTTAACGAAATAGCACTTATAATATGTGGTTCTGGGAGATGTTATGCTTCAGTGTCAGAGCAAATTGGCTCTCTAAATAATGTAATTTTGCTTCCTGAAGTAGATAGAGTATCAGTGGATAGTTTGGTGGCGTTAGCTGATTTCTTATTGGTGAGATTAGGTAATTTTCAGAGCAATCACAGAGTAATTCCCTCAAAATTTATGAGTTTTATAAATACTAGTAAGCCAATAATTTTTTCAGGACCTTATACGTCGTTTCGTGATTACTTTGGGGAAAATGGTATATTTTATTTTTCGGATGATGATATCGAGGGATTAATTGAGTTAGTGATAGACTCTATAGAAAAAATTCCGCTGGATGTGGAAAAAAGGAATTTGACTGCCGGTTCACTCGGAGCTGCTAACCTTGCGAGCCAATATGTTGGAGGGGTCATTAATGAATACGAACGTCGCGTTAGTTGCAATCAATGAATTTAATCTTGATTTACTGAGATTTTATGTTGACCGCGAGCCCGCGCGTTTTCGTGGTTTTGGTTCGCTTCTTAGCGGAGAACTGGTGACTACATTTGCCGAGGATCGCCACGAAATTAACGAACCTTGGATAGTATGGCCCAGTTTTTTTCTGGGTTGTAGAAATGATGAGCACCAAATCTATGAGTTACGTATGCGGTCAAAATCGAATTCTATAGACCTAATGTCTGAAGTTGCATCACACGAAATTTCTTGTTCCTCATTTTTCAATATGAATTTGAATCCTTTGAAGCCACCAAATTTTCTTCGGGCGATACCGAGTCCTTGGGAGGAATTTGATACTGGTTTGAAGCCAAAAAAGTTTGATATGGAGTTTCATGAGCTGGTTCGGCGATTGGTGGTAATGAACAACACCGGTAGGATAGACGCAGGGCTTGTTTTTAACGTGATGTTCTGGAGATTCTGTTTTTTCGTATTAAGAAATTTCTCCTTGTGGCCGACAATATCCAAAGCCATTGGCAAGAATATGTTCAAGCCATTAACTCCCGCATTGTTTGACCTACTTTCGTACAGGTTTCTGACCCGTAATATCGATTTTGAGAAGATCAAATTCAATTCGTTCTTCTTCAACGGACTTGCCCACGTTCAACACCATTTTTTTAATAAGTCTTTGTATGCGGTCGATTCTCAATCCAATCGCAGGTTTGGGGGCGGAGTTGATCCATTTCCCTTGATATTGGATATCTATGAGCTTTTGCTTCAAGAAATCCGCAAGGATTTTTCTTCGGGTATGGTCATGAGTGGGTTCGAACAGCGAAGGTATCGAGGAGAATGTGTTTATTACACCATTTCACACCTAGCGTTTTTCAGTGAGACGTTGGACGTTGATCAATCGGCTTTGAAGCGATTAATGTCTCGGGATTTTTCCTATGAGCCCCAATCCGATGAGCCAAAAGCTGAGTTGCAACTCATCAAGGATAAATTATCAGCTTTTAACATAAAAGCTACTGGCCAAAAGATCTTTAAGTTCCAGGAGCATGAGGCGCAGGTGGTTGCTTGGGTGGATATCACGGATCATGTAGATGATCGGGAGGTCGTAGAATATTTCGACTTAACCTTTAATTGGCGAGAACTTTTTACTAAAAATGCTGTGAAACAAGGCACTCATATGGGCGTTGGCTGGGCGGTAGGATTTGGGGGGTTTTTAAAACCAACAGATTGTAAACATATGAGAGTGTGGGAACTTAGACGCAAAGTGCTGGATGAGGTCGTTGAGAGATTCGCGTGATTTTTATAATTCGGCTTTTAGCCATATTAATTATTCTTTATTTAGTTTCGCTGAAATGGGATATCTATAACTTCCAAGAACGGTCTGTTGTATTATTAAATTTTGAAAAAGGTGACCTAACGGAATCAGACCTTTTTCAAGAAATAAGGAGCGCCGCGGCAGAAGTGCCGGTGAATCGTCCATCCGCTGATGTGCAAAATGTGTTTTGGGATAATATGGGCGGTGAGCAGGCTTGGTTTAGCATTCACATTAGTTATCGGGGTAACGATTTTACCGCGGAAAAAATGTTGTCATTTCATGAAGAGCAACTCAGGTATCTAAGGTCTGAAATCTTTGATCAGTTTATTGCTTCGTGCGAAGACTTAGCGGTTAGACGATGGTTACAAAATAGGGCAGTCATGGATGGCTGCATGCAAAAAGCTGGGAATGCCGCGACCTCAGTTGATGGTTTTAGGTTAACGATTCGGAGTGGGGTTTCGCCATCTTGCTGGCGTGAAAGGTTTTCTGTTTATGTTCTACTTTTGGTTTGTTTTTGGTGCGCTATGTTTCTGAGCAAACGCGCATTACGCTATCCTAACTAAATGTTAGGTCCCTTGCTTGGGGGGCTGCAATATCATCATAGAGTGGGTCCATTTATCTACCCTTATGCGATCGTCAATCTTCGAGGCGTCAAAGAATTCGCGCCGTGGCCATGGAGTAAAATATCTAGCTGTTCTCGCTAAGCGGCGAATTAAGGGCGATTGCTTTCCGCTGGTAGACGGGATCACGTTCCCTCTGGCATCTAATCTGCCATCAGTAATCTGAAATTCGGGATGAGCCGATTTCAGCAACCGCAACGACTTGTAATCTAGCATTTCCAATTTTTGTTTTGCCAGTACACTTTCCTCTTCAATTCGCAGATGGAGGTGAAGGCGTTCTCCATAAACAGCACCTCGATGCACTAGAAATGGATTGAATAGAACGATATCGCCCGCCTTTGCATCAATTCTGGAAATATACTTGTTGGGGACGGCTATGTTCAGCCTGTCGAATTGAGGGCCATCAGACTTATTCGGTGTGGGATAGATAAGACCTTCGGCCTCGGGTTTAATGATTTCGAAGCCAAATTCTTCTCTTAGGTAGATATTCATCAAAATGGCGTGCCGTTTCTTGGAGTTGGCCTCAGTATTGTCACGATGCCACAGGCTTTTAAATTTAAACAATCGATTAGCATGAATTCTTGCAAACGTTATTACTGGCTTCCGTAAAGTCTCCATGGCTGCTCGAGCTAAATTATTAATATCAATATGTGACTCAATAGTCTCGAGGAGCTTCTCGCCTCCGATGGACTGATGGAAAGGCATCTCAATTCCGAATATGTTTTTTCCATAAATGCTGTACGCATCATAATAGACCCGAGAATAAGGCCAAATACCCTGCTCGGACAGTTTTCTGATGTGTTCAGCCTGTTTTTGGGCTGCAGCTAAGGCAGTTCCAGAAAGCGCTCGCGAGATATGAGTATGGGTTGTAAGCCGCATATTAATGACTTCCGTTGTGATATTAACTCAGGTCGAGTGTATCTAGTTACGTGATTATCCTCAATAAATAGCTTGTAGAGTGGAAAAGAAGATACTTGACCAACATAAGAGACAGATTGTGCCCCCAAATGGTCGATTATGATCGACTATTACCTCAGTGGATCCCGTCATTGGTTCATTTTTAGCAATCGAACTACGCGTCGAGGAGTGTTTCAACAGACGAGCTGGGTTTTCGGTACAACTACATCTATGGGACGGGAGCTGAGACCAGTTCACTTTTGCATCGGAATCAAGCTAATAGTGAGACGTTCCCTGATTCGGATGCGATGTCCATCATTGGTGGGGGATCCGCAGCGTTTGGTGTCGGAGCTAGCGTAGACAGCATGACCATTTCCTCATTGTTGTTCGATAGGGTAGGACATCAAGGCTATAACCTTGGCGATCGCGCATTTCACTCGACGCAAGAATTACAGTTATTTCAAAAGGTATTTCCTATTGACGAAGGCGTCAAAACAATAATTTTATTCTCTGGGGTGGATGATCTTTATTTGGCACTTTCAAAGACGTGTAATCCTATGGATCTGTGTTTTCCAGTTTTCTATCAATCCTTATTTAAAGAGGGTATGGAGTTTGCAAACTCTGGCCGTCTCACAAAAATAAAAAATCTAATTTCAGGAACCATTTTTAATTTGCAGAGACAGGGTAGCAGTAAAGATTGGTGGCGTACGGCAGATAGCATAGTAATTTCGGATCATATTTCTTAAGCTGTGAGTCCTGTCGTTGAACAATTATCTCGAACGCTAAATATTTAGAAGGCTCTATCGTTATCTCTTGATGCTAATTTTATTTCGTCATGCAGCCAATGCCTAGTTGGTGTAAACGAGAACTCTCTTGGCAAGAAAAAGCAATTTTTGAGTGGCTGGACGCACAAGGGTCTGGAAACAATCATATTTTGGCAATGTTAGCTAATGCTTACGAAGAATATGTACTTGCTCTTGAGCAAATTGCAAAGACATTGGTGTGACATTTATCGACTCTAACCGGTTTAATTCGGCGGATTGCAAACCAACTGATTGGCTGTTTGTAGACAGAGTTCATTTGACAGATTTAGGGAATCAAAAGGTGGTGGAGATTTTGGCATCGGGGTGTAGTGTTGCTTGAGCTAATTTTAATAGCGGGGATAGTAATCGCAATTATTTTTGCCGGGTATAGGTGGTATTCGAACCGCAATAAAGATAAAGATGATGATATCTATCCGATTTGGTAATATCCCGATCTAGAAATTGGCTCAGTCTCAGCGGGATGATAATCTACTTCTCCTAGAGATCTTTGGGTAATTGTGTCATGTTGCTAAGAAGTGAAAAAAATAATGGATGTACGGGCTAAGGTAAGTGAAATTTTTGAAGAAGTGTTTGAGGTGAGCGGTACGGAGGTATCTTCAATAGAGTATCAGTCAGTGCAAACTTGGGACTCAATTGGGCATATGGTCATGATTTCAGAGATAGAATCAGCGTTTGGTATTTCTATAGAAATGAACGATGTGATTACCATATCGGATCTTGAAACTTGCATAGAAAAAGTAAGCAACTACCTTTAGCAAAGCAGTTCTTTTGGGTTAGATATGGGGATGCGAGATGGCGTTAATTGATAAACCGATTGTTTTTTCGAAATTTAAACAGTTCCACGATGCCGTCAAGACGAACGGCGGGCAAATAGGTCATAATCATCGGGGTATCGATGTGAATCTTAATAACGCCTGTAACTTGCGTTGTGAGCATTGCTTCACCAACAGTCCGATAGGTGATCATGTACGAGAGTTTCTTCCACTCGATATAATGAGTCGTATCTCAAGTGAGGCGCATGAGTTAGGGATTTTTGAATTTGATTTGCAGGGTGGGGAGTTGTTGCTCGATAAGGATCGGCTTTTTGCAACCCTTGAAGTGATGGGTACTGAGAGGTTTTACACTTATGTGACTACCAACGGGTACCACATGGATCAAAAAACAGCGGAGACCCTCAAGCGGCTGGGTGTCGACCGGATTTCTGTGAGCATTGATAGCATGAATCCGGATGAACATGACTCTTTTAGAGGAAAAAAGGGTAGTTGGGAGCGGGCAGTTAAGGCTCTGAAATTGGTGCAAGAAGCTGGGATGGATCCTTATCTCAATATAACGGTCGGGGCTTATAACGCTAGATCAGAGGATATTAAATTGCTGTTAGAGTATTCGAAGGACAGCAGATATACGACATTATTGAATGTTGCGACTCCGGCGGGCATGTGGCAAAAACTCGAAGATATAATGATAGATGATTCGGACACAGCATTCCTTATTGAAATGCGAAAAAAATATAAGAATATCTTAAGGAATCTGTGGGATCCTTTTGATAGAAAGAGAGAAGCAGTATTGGGTTGTAATACTGTGAATCGTATGTACGTGACCCCCCTGGGAGATGTGTTAGCGTGTCCTTATGTTCACATTAAAATCGGAAACGTTTACGAGGAAAGCCTGCAGTCTATTAGAGATCGTGGTTTTAAGTTTGCAAAGTTTTCAGAATATTCATCCAAATGCCTTGCTGGTGAGGACAAAGACTTTGCCCGCAAATATATGTCGTTTCCCAGCACCTCTATTTTTAACCCGGTTCCGGTAGAAGTCCTCATAAATCAGACTTCCGCAGAAGATGTAATTGCCACAGGTTAAGTAGTGCAGGTTCCGCAGCAGACATCTTCAATCTTTGTTGAAGGTGAAGCATTTTCGCTTGACAGTCTCATCATTGATCAATTGCAAGGCGAGCTAGTCGGTTATGTTCACTTGCTGGCGTTGCCAGTAGATACACTTGTTGTTGCGTTCCTGCTAATTAATCGGATGAAATTTGCAGTATTAGATACTCGGCGCGCTAATGAGCTAGCTGACAAGAATCCCCATGCTCACGTGGTTAATAGCAAGCAGCTGGAATGCTTTATTAAGGCCAAAATTATCGGATTAAAAAAAAACGATTTCGAAATAAAGAGCGATACCTACCCTTGGCGAGTTTGGTCAGAGTCCAGCGTATTTGATTTATGTGATGTACTCATTGCGTCCTCTGGATCAGCGTCAGAAGGGACAGTAATGAATGGATTTACATATGATCAAATAGATTCACACTCCGCGGTTGTCGGGGATGAACTTTCGGTAGCTGACTGGAATACCCTAATTTTGGTATTGCCTCTTTCATATGTTTATGGTCTATCCTGCCTATATATTGCGCTAGCCAACAAAAAAAGTGTTTTATCAATCATAGGATCCGGGCTTCCCACGATAGGGCAAATCAACCACAATGACGAATCTGTCGTTAGTTACTGCCCTCTTGTGCCCAGTCACATAAGACCGATCATGAAAAGTGGTGCTACGCTTAAAAAGTTGTTTAGTCATATCAAATTCTTGTCCTTCGCTGGGGGACACATAAGCTTAAGTGAGTGCAAACTTCTTAAGTCGTCAATAGGGAGACCTGACCAAGTATTATTTGTAATGTATGGCTCAACAGAGGCATTTGGACGCATTAGCTGTTTTCAATTTGATGATAAAAATCGGTATCCAGAAAATTATATTGGTAAGTTAATTGGCGGTATAACAGCGGTGACTTCAAAAAGTTATCAAGTCGAATGTTTTAAATCAGAATATAATGCGATTTGCAGATACTTTTGTTTCAGCACAACCCCTAATTTTCGTCTGGCTCAAAACAAATTTGTCCCCAGTGATAACCTTAGGCTTGAGGCAGATAAATTATATTTCAATTCTCGTTCGAAGAGCATCATAAAACTGGATGGTAAAAGATTTACAGCAGGTGAAATAGAAGAAGTCTGCAGACAATCAGGTGTTTTAGATAACATTGCTGTTCTTTCTGACGAAGATACTTGTCAGATATTTGTGGAAACTTTTGATCAAACCGTTACGGAGCCGCTGTTGCAGAAATTGAGGTCAGTACTTGGAATAAGTGGACGCGGTTTGAGAATCGGAGTCTATCCTGATCTCCCAAAGCTTGAAAATGGTAAATTGAACTTAAAGGCCTTGGCTGATGGTAATTGGTGATAGTTTTCGCTCTGATTTTATAAACTTGACTAAGCATCATTTCGCGGAATGCGGTTTTTACAGGAATCTTTTCAGTCATCAGGACATTGATGTTCTTGCGGTAGATCAGATTCCTTATATACCTGTTGATTTATTCAAGTATTTTTCGCCGAGTTCATCGATTTTGAAACCTTCTGTTGAGCTCAAGTCGTCGGGTACTTTGGGGCGACCCTCTAGAGTCCCATTAACCAGGGAAGATTCGCTTCGCCAAATCAAGGCTCTTAGGCAATTGTTTCAAAAATATGTGAACGAGACAGTTTTTGACCTTGGCTTTTTTCCGGCGCCAAATCATCGTCAAGAGGTGATGACTGCATCGACAGCGGCAGTGCGAGGGTTTTCTCAGTTCGCTAGAAACGAACTTTTGTATGACGATATAGGTAAGATTTCATTAGATGGCAAAAATGTCCTCGTATTTGGTTTTACTGCCGATATTTACGAGCTCTGTGGTCGAACCGAACCGGGTTTATTTGATAACGCATCTAATGTTGTAGTTCTTTTTGGGGGTGGCTGGAAACGTTTGGAATCCAAAAGGGTTTCTGAGGCTCAATTTTGTCAATCTGTTCGTAATTCGTTCGGAGAAAAAGCAGTCATAAAAGAATACTATGGACTTATAGAGCAGGTCGGTTCGATTTATTTTAAATGTACTGTTGAAGGTCGTTTTCATGGGAACATCTTTTGCCATGCCATTGGACGAGATGAGAATCTAAATATTGTTCAGTCTGGGGTTGGGTTGATTCAAACTATGAGTCTGGTTCCTCATGATTATCCAGGACATAACTTGCTTACAGGCGATCTGGGAATATTTTTCGACGATTTATGTTCTTGCGGCCAAACTGGTGGTTTTCTGATTCAAGGAAGACTCCCGAAATTGCAGGTTCGGGGTTGTAGCGATGCAAACTGACAAATTTTTTGAGCACGCCGACTCACGTCTTGCTGAGATTGTTAGCGCTATTGATGCTGTGATTGCCACATTTCCTCGTCAGCCAGAGTTGTTACAGCTTAAACGGTGGGTTAGCCGGATTAAAGCAGATGAGGCACGGTTGGAAGATATTCGGACTGACAGTAGCAGAGGTAAGCATATTTTTTTAATAACTGCTGGCAATGTATCTTTGATTTGGGGCTATTTTTTTATTGGTGCATTGATAAACGGCACAAATCTCCGAATTCGAAAATCAAAAAGGGCAAACTGGTTACAATATGAAGGTATGCTGGCATCAGCGTTATCCGCGTGTGATCCTCTTGAAAGAGTTAAGTTTGTCGAGTATGAACACGAGCAATCAATTACCGAAACTCAGGTTGAATGGGCTGATCTGGTTGTGGTGTTTGGGTCAAATCAGACTATTGAAAATATGGCCACAATTTGCTCGGCAAGACGTAGAAAGGTAATTGGTTTCGGTGAAAGGCTGAGTGGGGTTTATGTAGATCCTTGCACCAAAGATTTTGATTTGATTGCATTCGTGAGGAGCTTTTTATCTGTTGGGGGCGTGTGGCAAGCCGCTTGTAACTCTCCGAAAGTAATGATCTTCCCCAAAGATTATAGGCCTATTGATTTGACGAGATTTGTTAATCGAGTGGAAAGGGCAATAGAGAAAGTACGAGGTGCCGAGATTAGTTTGTCGCGGGAGGACACTCTGGCGGCTTGCTATAACAGATCAGTTGGAACAACACTCCTAGCTGGAAGCGGACTTTCAATGCTGTCAAAAGATAGCAATTCATCTCTAAATTTGTGGTGTGGATCGGTTGAAAAGTTTTTAGAGCTTTTAAGTATCAACCCCCTATATGACAATTATTTTGCGGTGATTGAAAATGAGCAATTTAATGCGAAGCTGCGGAAGTATGACATTAAATTCCAGACATTAGGCTTTTCATCACCGCAATCTGTTAGTCATTCATCGGTGCAAGCTTTACGTTACTGTCAGGTTTCAGAAATGCTTGAATTTGATCTTGTGTGGGAGGGCATCGATATTTTCGGTGCCTTTGATAGTTGACATGATCTCGGACCGACTGACTAGGGTTGATATCGAGTCCTACCAACTGAATAGAGGTTCTTTCCTGCTCTTGGATGAGGCATGGGCTGTTGTCCCCGGGAAATCTGGCCAGGCCGTTGTGGATTTATCTGGTGGTCATTGGGTTTTTAAAGACCATTTTCCTGGAAACCCAATATTTCCTGGGTCTCTGATGATAGAGGCGATTACGCAGTTATGTGGATTAGTTATGTGCTGTAGACCGGGAAAGAGGTCATATCCCATCTACACCACAAAAGTCTTCAGCTGTAGTTTTAAGGGTTCAGCTACCATAGGTGATAAGTTGGTTTTAGGGGCTGAAGTAATCAGGTTTGGTCGTGGTGTGGTGCACAGTAAGGGTAAAATCTCGAAAGAGAAAAACGTGATAGCACAAGGGGAGTTTCAATTGGTCTCAGTTAAAGAGTTTGGTGAGAAGTGATTAGTAGCAAAGGGATGATTTTCATATCAGGCGTTTCGAGAGGAATTGGAGAATCGGTAGCTGAATTGTGTTTGGCGGAAGGCTACGCTGTGGTGGGGTGTTCAAGATCGACCCCATCCTCGCATCTTATTGAGTCAAAAAAGTTTCATTTCCTTCAGGGATCTATTGATGCCCCGGAATTTGTTGATCGCGTAAAGTTGGAAGTTGCGAGGCTATCAAAAAAAACCCCGCTATGCGGTATCGTGAATAACGCAGGGATAATAGAAACTATGCCAGCAGTGAGATTTGATCGAACTATGGCAACCAGGCTTATAAATATAAATTTTTTAAGTCATATTGCCTTAATGACAGCTTTGATCCCACGTATGGTAGTAGCTGGCGGAGGCAGTATAGTTAGCGTTTCGTCTAACGCAGTGAGCAATGCTTATGGTGGTCGGGCGATGTATGCCGCGACCAAAGCAGCGCTTTCGTCTTACACAAGGACGCTGTCGCGGGAATTGGGTTCGAGAGGTATTCGAGCGAATGTAATAGAGCCAGGGTTGACCCGGACAGAGTTAATGTTGCAAAGCACTACAGAATCTGATCTTTGTTCAGTGAGTCAGAATGTATCTCTTGATCCGGTATCGCAGCCAGAAGATATCGCCGCCACAATCTTGTTTCTTATATCTTGCCAAAGCCAGCAGATTACCGGTCAGATTATTAGGGTGGATGGTGATGCACGATAAAGACCTCAAAGGTTTTTCATCAGACTTGAGGAAGCTAATCGTCCGGATCAGTGGGTATTGTGAAGGCCCCTCGCATTTAGGTGGTGCCCTATCGCTCGTTGAAGGGTTTGTGGCTGCTCATGATTTTATTCTGAATCGAGATTTTGGTGCTAAATTAACTGATGAACGTGGAGGTTTGATACTTAGTAAAGGTCATTCTGTTTTGCTGTTATACGCTTATCTAATACAAGCGGGTTTTTTGTCGGAGCAGCACTTCGCTGACAGTTATAAAAATGGAGCGACCAAGCTCCTCGGGCACCCAGTAAAGTGTCCAGATTTGGGTATCGAATTTTCGACTGGATCGCTCGGAATGGGCTTAGGACTTGCAACAGGTAAGGCAATAGCTTATCAAAAACAGGTAACTACCAAAAAGGCCGTTGTTTTTGTAGGCGACGGAGAGATGGGTGAAGGGTCTAATTATGAAGCTATTATGATAGCTTCAAAATTTAAGCTATCTAATTTGTGGTGTTTTTTAGATCGTAATGGGATTCAGCAGACTGGACTGGTAGAAGATATTTCGGGTTGTCAAGATTTCCTCGCTATTTTTGGCGGAATGGGGTGGAGTGCCGTAGAGGTTTCAGACGGTCATTGTATACCTGAGATAAGGATGGCGTGTGAATCGATAAGTGAAAGCAAGCGACCAAAATTAGTCATTCTGAATACGGTAAAAGGAAAAGGTTTAGGTAATTTAGAAGGGACGGTTGACAGCCATAACCTTGTGTTAACCGATACACAAAGAAGCCAGTTTTTTAAGGATCTGCAGTGAGTCATGCTGACAGAAGAACTGCCGCTACGATTGATCTGGTTGGATTGCGAGGTGGCTTTGGCCCTGCTCTAGAGAGTTACATTAAAAGGGTTCCGTCATTTGTAGATAGCTTGCAGATTATTACGCCAGATACCAGCACTAGCGGAGGACTTTCGAGACTTTTAGCCAGTTCGCCTGAGTTGTTTGTTAACACCGGTATATCAGAGCAGGCTGCTGTATTGATTGGAGGTGGATTGTCGTCTGAAGGGTTCACCGTGTTTGTCTCAACATTTGCGCCATTTCTGGTTTTTAGAGGGTGTGAACAAATTAGACTCGTCTCCTCGTACATGGACTTTCCTGTCAAATATGTAGGATATGCGGGCGGTTTGGATTTGGTTGATTTAGGATATACGCATTGTTGTATTGAAGACGTGGCAATCATGCGTTGCCTGGGATTAGAGATTTACACACCGAGTTGCGGTGATGATTTGTTATGGTCAATAGAAAGTTTGATAGAAAGTCCTGAGCCGGGCTATCTGAGGTTAGGCAGTAGAGGGAAAATACCGAATGATATGGCGAGCGGCGACATTGATACAGAAACTGGCCTGCGACTTTTTAGTGTAGATACAGCAGCTGACAGGATAATAGTCAGTTATGGATCCCTTAGCATTGAAGCTCGTTTAATAGCTAAAGACTGCGGGTTAGATCTGGTCACAGTTTCTCGGATCAATGATCACTCCATAACTTTATTGTCTTCATTACTAGAAAGCTATAGCAAGGTTTTTGTGATGGAGGATCATATAAAATCCTCAGGCTTGGGTTCAATATTGAAGAGTCTCCAAACACATCAAATCATCACTCTGGGAAATTTAGAAGGCCTAAATTATTCGGGCGACTGGAATACTGTTATTGATTTGGCTGGTCTTTCAGTTGAAAAGTCTAAGAATCAAATTAGCCAGAATGGGTAATAAAAAATTTTGAGTACGTCTTTTTGTAGACTTCCAACAGAGCTGTTTGGGTGAAAAATTAAGCAATGAACGCTTCGGATCTGATAGCAAACGAGTTTTTGACTCGGCACACTGCTAGCACAAATGCTCTTCTTCTCGCTGAGATATCTGCTAACCATCAAGGTTCGATAGATAACGCCAAACAATTAATAATGCAGGCTAAGTCGGCGGGTGCAGATGCTGTTAAGTTACAAACCTACACTCCTGATGAATTAGTATTGCAAGCAGCTAATTGTGTTGTGGAGCAGCAAGGATCGCCTTGGATTGGGCGGAATTTATGGGAGCTTTACGAGGAAGGTAGGACTCCTTACGCCTGGCACTATGAATTATTTCAATATGCAGCCTCGATTGGTATCCCGATTTTTTCATCCCCATTCGGGGAGGAATCGTTGGATCTTTTGGAAGAGCTTAATTGTCCCCTTTATAAAATTGCCTCGATAGAAACATCAGATCCATTCTTGGTGAAAGAGATTGCGAGTAAAAATAAACCTGTCATCGTTTCGACGGGGACATCGACATTAGATGAGATAGCAATGATTGTCGAGATGATTAGATCTTTGAATGATAAGACGATCACGATTCTAAAATGTCAGACTCAATATCCAGCTATGATCAATCGATCGGGTGTTTCTGATATCACGCGCCTAATCGATCTTTTTCCGGACTGTCATATTGGTTTTTCTGATCATTGCGAATCTATATCGGCTTCGATAGAGGCTATTAGATTAGGAGCGACAGTAATTGAGCGACATTTCTGCGGAGATACAGTCGGTGGTCTAGACGATCAATTTTCAAGCTCCACCACAGAGTTCTCTATATTAAAACAGTTTATCGACGATAACTTACATATTAAAGAAGAGGCGCGGTGTTGGCCTCATGACGGATCCCTTTTTAGCAAACATAAACCACTAGGCCGTGAAGGGCGCCGCTCCCTGTGGTTCGCTAGAGATTTGGCTAGTGGTCATATCATTGGCGTTGAAGATATTGTATGTCGGCGTCCCATGAAAGGGTTGCCGTGTTTTGAGTACGATACGATAGTCGGCAAGATTCTCAAGCAATCAGTTCAGGCGGGGATTGCTGTGCAAAAAGACTTTTTCAAACAAAGGGGGGATTAAGATACTTGAACGCTAAGATTTTAAAAGGCCAATTTAATTTTTTGAAGACTAATTCAGCAAAGGAATTCGTGAAGTTCGTCATGTTGGTCTTTTTATATTTCTTTATTCTTATGCCTATCGGTCTGGTTATGAAAATAGTTGGAAGAGATAGGATTCACTTAAATCAGAATAGATCTACATTTTGGCGGAATAAAAGCGATCATTTGTTTGAGAACTTCTTTGATAATCAGACGTGATATTTAGATCGATTAGGTGGTAGCAGTCTATGGTCATACTTACTATTTCAGCGGTTGATGATGATAGCGTAGCATGCCTTTTGGTGGATAGCGAGATCATTGCCGCTCCGCAAGAAGAGCGTTTTACCAGAATAAAACATGACAAGAGCTTTCCAACGCAATCGATAAACTTCTGTCTGGCGCAAAGGTTAGTGTCTGCTAGTCAGATTGATTTGGTGTGTTTTATGAGAAGCCGCTTTTAAAGTTTCGGACGTTGATTGAAACCTATCTTGCTTTCGCCCCCAGAGTTTTTAAAGGTTTCTAGAGGGCTATGCCAGAATGGCTAGGGAGTAAATTATGTTAAAAGAATAAGCTGTAAGAGCTACTATCTCAAGAGATTTCAGCCGACGTAGCTTGGGCGCTGAAATTGAAATTTTCCGATCATCATTTGTCGCACACAGCCAGTGCTTTTTTCCCATCGCCATTTGAGTCCGCTGGTATTTTAACAGTAGATGGGGTAGGCGAATGAGCTACAGCCTCCTTTGGCGTGGGTCATGGAAATAAGCTTAAGATTCTGAAAGAGCTGCACTTTCCCCACTCGCTTGGATTATTGTATTCAGCTTTCACCTACTATTTAGGATTCAAGGTTAATTCGGGCGAATGCAAGGTGATGGGTTTGGCTCCATATGGAGAACCAATCTTCAAGGATGTTATCAAGACGGAGCTATTAAGCGTAAGAGCTGACGGTAGTTTCTCGCTCGATATGAAATATTTCGCATATGCTCTACTGACATGCAAATGACGAATCGTCGGTTTGAGCAGCTTTTTGGTAGGCCCAGACGAGGGCCAGAATCGGCTATAACTCAACTAGATATGAATCTTGCGTGTTCAATCCAGGCAGTAACTGAAGAAATATTATTGAACATGGCGAAAATTGTTGCGTCTGAAACAGGCGCCAAAAATCTTTGCCTGGCCGGTGGTGTGGCCCTAAATTGCGTCGCAAACGGAAGTTTAGTTAATGAAGGAATCTTCGAAAAATATATGGATACAGCCAGCTTCAGGCGACGCAGGCAATGCTGTTGGGGCTGCGCTGGCATTTTGGTATTCAATAATGAACTCAACTAGAAAAGTTGAGGTGAAAGATTCTATGAAGGGATCATTTTTAGGCCCAGCGTTTGATGATGTTACTATTGAGCGCTGTCTTACAGAGGCAGGCGGAGTCTTTTCAAAACACAGTAGTTCGAGCCTTATTAAGTACGTAGTTGACGCGTTGATTTCAGGCAAAGCTGTGGGCTGGGTGCAAGGTAGGATGGAGTTTGGCCCCAGGGCTCTCGGAGCACGGAGTATATTAGCTGATCCACGGTCGTCAACAATGCAAAGAGATTTAAACCTGAAGGTAAAATTTCGGGAAAGCTTTAAACCTTTTGCTCCGAGTATTTTGGAGGAGTATTTATCCGATTGGTTTGATATTGACTGTGCAAATCCTTACATGCTTGTCGTTGCGAAGATAAAAGAGAGCAAGAGAATAGCGCGTCTTGGAGAACATGAACAACTTTCAGGGATAGATAAATTAAACATTCCGCGATCCTTGGTCCCTGCCGTTATTCATATTGATTTTTCTGTTAGGGTCCAATCGGTTAGTCGTAGACATAATCCCATGTTTTATGAACTCATAAATCCCTTTTGTGAAGAAACCGGCTGTCCAGTACTAATTAATACTTCATTTAATGTAAGAGGTGAGCCGATTGTATTGTCGTCAAACGATGCCTTCAGATGTTTCATGGGTTGTGGTCTCGATCTTTCGGCAGTTGGGTCGTTCATTCTCGAAAAAGAAGATCAAAGTATTGACAACGAATTAGACTGCCGTAGCAAGTACGAATTAGATTGATCTCCCTGGCATTTCGGCTGGGATCTAAGTAGCAATCGCGGCCCCCAGAACCAACCGTATCGAAAACTAAATTGGTTCAACTCCCAAGTCCATCTGTTATGGGTGGGAGTTCGGCTGAGATTTTGTTATAAAAGAAAGACATATTCCATGCATAGTCGATTAAAAAGTGAAAACAAGTGCTATACATTTTTCTAGTAGATTTTGGTGGAATCAGTGGTTGGGGGCATTATTCGAGATGTCTTGCACTATCCGAGCGCCTGTCCGACTTGGGTTATAAATGCGTTTTTAGTGCAATTACAGATGATCAATTACCGAACGACTTTATTCGTTTTGATAAGTTGGATCAATTTATTTCAACCGTTGCTTATCCGGTATCCCTAATCGTCGACACCTATCTTCATGATATTGAATTTGATAGGTTTAAAGTGTCAGCTGAGCCGACTAAAAGTTTGAAAATTTCAGATACAGGCGAGTGTTTGTCCGGGTATGATGCCGTCTTGGCAGCTAAATCTGTCCCTAAAGATTCAGTCTTTAGTTTAGGTACAACGATTTTTGCTGGTATCGATTACTTTTTACTGCGGCGAGAGTTTAGTTTACCGTTGAAGCAACGAAAAAAATCCTTGCGTAAGGTTACTGTATTTTTTGGTGGCGGTGACAGCGATACTTATAACAAGCGGTTTTTTTTCGAAATTCAGCAGTCTCAGGTTATCAAAGAGTTTGATCTTGAAATTATTGTGATATCTGATTCTATTGATCCATCGTTCAATAATGTGATCATCGGTAGAACGCTTGTCAAGAGTGTAAGACCGTCGAAAGAATATGCAGAAATTCTTTCTGAAACATGGTTAGGTATCGGCGGTATGGGGGTTTCTTTCTGGGAGAGGGTGGCTTTAAACGTCCCAACCCTGGGGGTTATTATGGCAGCTAATCAGGCTCAAAATGGTAAAGTATTAGCAGAGGCTGACCTTGGTAAACTTTGCTCGTATGCTGATTTAATAAACACCTTTGAAAATATTTTGATTTTGAAGGATTCAACAGAAGACCCAACGATCAAATGGTCCAAAAATTGTGAGCCATTTAGAGTTGGTTCGCTTGTAGGCGCAGTGGTGGATTTGTTGGTGCCCTCAAAAGATTTGAATGTGGACAGACCTGTATAAAGGAGAATTTCTGTTTTGAATTTAGGCTTATATGGTGCCGGCCTTTTGGCATTAGACATAATCGATCACTTGGCTGATAGTAATTTGGTTTTAAATATTGGAGGTCAGAATTTATCGTGTGAACCAGAAACATTTGATTTGGTTTTTTACGATTCTTCATACACGAAACAGAAGATACGTAGAATTGAAAACTATAGTCAATACTTTAAAAGCATAAAATTCGTTAATAATCCGTCCGCCTTAGTTAAATGCCATGGTGTATTACTCTGCGTCGCATCTGGCATGATTGCCCGACGGAAAATTATTTCTGATTCTAGAGATTTTAGGATTCGCTGGGCGTCGCTATTTCATACAACCGCTAGTATCAGTCGCACCTCTTGCGTTGGGCCTGGATCACTAGTTCTCCCATATTCAACAATTGGCCCATGTGTGTCTGTAGGATCGCACACAATCATTTACAATTATTCTACCGTTGGCCATGAATCTAAGATTGGGGACAATGTGATTATTTGTCCTGACGTTTCGATTGGAGGTAGAGTTACCATCGGGTGTGATTCTCTAGTTTCTACCAAATGTTTTGTATACCCTTCTGTGACAATCGGGGCGAATTCAGTACTTGATCCTCTTATAGCTTTGAAAAGCGATATTGTAGAGAACTCGATTGTTACAAATGTTCCGCAAAACAAGAATAGGGTTCTACGTGGATGGATGGGAGACTCGTAATAAATGATTATTACTCATGTGTGTAACAGTTTTTTAATAGTTGAAAGCGGTTGTGTGAAACTCGCTTGTGATCCTTGGGTTGGCATAGCTAACCAAGGGGGCTGGATCTCCGATCCTCATGTTAGCATGGAGCGAGCACTGAACGGTCTTAGTGGGGTTAATTATATTTATATTTCCCACCTGCATGATGATCACTTTTGCGTCGATTTGCTACAAAAATTATTTGTAAAAGATAGTTCGATTACCTTTTTAGTAAAAAATTTTTCGGATGGTGTTCTTTACCGACAAATAAAAAAGTTAGGGTTTGATAAGGTTATTGAACTACGGGATTTTGAGTGGACTGAAATCTCTGGTATGCAGGTGGCTATCGTTCCTCAATTTAACTCCAACTCAGCCGGGCTCGAAGATCAAATAAATTACGACATTGATACTTCGATATTGATTTCGGCTGATGAGGAAATATTTTTTAATAAGGTTGATAACCCTATTGATTTAAACGGTTTAGAGCGAGTCGGGAAATTTGTCAAAGATACTACCGGTCAAGAAATTAGCTTATCTACTATAACTTGCGGAGCGGCATCAGAATGGCCCCAATGTTTTATTTTCAAAGATAGAGTGACGGCGAAACAAAAGTTTCTTGAGCAGGAATTGAAAAAACTGATTACGCAAGTTGAGATTCTTGGTTGCACGACAGTAATCCCTGCTGGCGGTTCTTATCTAATTCCAGGTAAATTTCTCAGCCTCAATCAGTTTGTGGCTACGGCGAGCATCGATCAAGTTAGGAAGAGTCTGGGTCAAATTGGGGTGACAGTGTTTGACTTATGTGGTGGAGGGGCGGTTGAAAATCAGGATTGTGGTTGGGTACAAATTAGAGAAAAATGCTCATGGTCCGAACCGTTAGACGAAGAGAGCTTAAAGGGTTACGTGTATCCATGGTTTGGAACCGATGCTGTAGATTCCACTCATCTGCTAAAAATGCTTATCAACGCTTGCGGTCATTTAGAGCAGCGTTTCATTGATCACAATTGGAGGCCAGAGACTAGCATTCTTTTTCGGGTATATGAAAATCTTGGTATTGATAGTAAAGGCGAAAATCTATCTGGTACGGAATTGTTTCAGCACAAGTGTTTCTCAGAGGTCAAGACGGCTACCGCTACTATTTACATCGACCAGAGACTTCTGCGACACTGCTTATTGGGGAAGGCATTGCTTAATAATATGATGAGTGGGTCGTTGACTATCCAGGATAGAGATCCAGATATTTTTTTCCCCGGAACCCTATTTGCGTTGAATTATCTCAGATCGACTATCTAAACTAGTTTAGAGAGGAGATTAAATCGATAACGTGGGAGTGACATTTATGCACGGTAACTACGGGCGATCTGCAAGCCATCCTCAGTATTTGGTTCTCACGCCGGAGCGAATACAAGAGCGAAACTTAGATACCTTCGGATTCTTAAATAGGTCCCTTATTGATTATGAGAAGTATCATCAATATGTGGGGCATGCTGGGGTGCAATATTCTATTGCCGTGCAGGCAACGCGTGGTTGTC
This sequence comes from uncultured Litorivicinus sp., assembly GCA_902528165.1. Taxonomy (GTDB): domain Bacteria; phylum Pseudomonadota; class Gammaproteobacteria; order Pseudomonadales; family Litorivicinaceae; genus HIMB30. Next base: position 37,210 of record CABZRL010000002.1, on the reverse strand, counting down.
CTTACCGGTGTTTTTACTGCGATATATACAAAACTACGAAGCATCACTTTAGGCGAAGTGATGAACATTTGTTCGTTGAAATTGACCTACTTTATGAATGTGGTGTTAGACGGATAGAATTTATTGACGATATTTTTAACGTAAATACTAAAGGGTTCCGGAGGTTTTTTGAGTACGTAATCGCGCGTGAGTACGACATTCAATTTTTTTTCCCGACCGGATTGAAAGGAGATCTCCTTGACTTTGAATTAATTGATCTTATGGTAGCAGGCGGGGCGGTCGGGATTAACTTATCTCTTGAGCATGCTAGTCCTCGTATGCAGACAGTTATGAGGAAAGGACTCGATGTCGATAAATTACACGAAAACTTACAATACATAACCGCCAACTATCCGCAGGTAATCCTGACCCTAAATGCAATGCATGGTTTTCCCTCAGAAACAGAAGGTGAGGCCCGAGAGACATTGGAGTACATAAAATCCATCAAGTGGATCGATTTTCCATATCTGCATAACGTAAGAATCTTTCCAGGCACCGAAATTGAGCACTTTGCGCTTGAGGTTGGCATTCCTCAAGAGTTGATTGATGCCTCTCAGGATATGTCATATCACGAACATTCACCAACACTACCATTCAGGGAAGAATTTACCAATGAAGTGAAAGCTGATTTTCTAAAAAATTATGTATTTGATAAAAACCGGTTAACAGAACGATTGAGGCGTCAATTAGAAGTTTTTTCTGAGGAAGAACTTAATCAAAAATATAATGCATATTTTCCCAATAAACGTATTCGAGGGGTGAAGGATATAATCGATATTTTTGGTCTTAATAAAAAAGCTATATATCCCGAGACTGCATTTGACATAAATAGTGTGATGCCGAAAAATTTTACAGAGATTTTTACGGAGACTTATCAACGTTACAAAGAAGTAGGGATATTGAACCTTAAAACTGAGGTTCGATTGCTTTTCCTAGATGCCTCGACTTATTTTGAAAGTAGCGGGAACCTTAGAGAGTATAACGTGTTAGAGCCGCCTTTGGGTTTGATGGCTCTAGGGACATATTTAGAACGTAGAATTGGATCCGGTCTCACGTTAAAACTTTGCAAAAGTAAAATCGATTTTAATTCATTTGATGAATTACGAAACTTGGTTTCTACATTTAAGCCCACTTTAATCGGCATTAGAGCGATGACTTTTTACAAGGCATTTTTTCACGAAATTTGCGATCATTTGAAAGCTTGGGATCCAAACATCCCAATCATTGCTGGAGGTCCATATCCGACGGCGTCTTACCCAGACTTGGTCATGGACCGAAATTTAGATGTTGTGTGCGTTGGCGAAGGTGAAACCACACTGTTTGACGTGATTCTTGCAATGGCTGACAATGATGGTCAATGGCTTTCTAAGGATCAGCTGTTATCGATTCCTGGCTTGGCTTTTTATGATGAGCAAATCCAGACATTGAGAATTTACAATCCGGAAGATTGGAAAAAGACAGGAGCCGGCCCAGCCGGATAGACAAATTGATTGTTTTGATTTCACCTCAGGTTCTGATCCCAAAAAATACTATCAGGCGGTGCCAACCACCCTTGGGCATCGCGTATTTGGCTGCCGTGTTGGAAGAAGCAGAATACGAAGTATTGTGTATAGATGCAGTGGTAATGGGTTACGATAATGTGGTTGAACTGACTGATGGCTCCGGCTTCGTAAAATATGGCGCAGACACCCAGCAAATCGTTGATCTGATTTCAAAACATAATGTTACCTGTGTCGGTGTAACCTCATTATTTTCATCTATGACTGAATGCGCTTTTGACATCACACGACAAATAAAAAAACAATTGCCTCATATCCCCATAGTTATGGGTGGTAATCATGCATCAAATACAGCTACAGAAATTCTGGCTAATGAAATGTCCGTAGATTTCGTACTAAAGGGCGAGGCCGAGTATAGTTTTTTAAGTTTCGTCGAGAGGTTGGGGACTGGAAAAATTCATGATGTGCCCGGACTTTGCTACCGAGATCTCGACCAGAAAATAGTTATTAACGAAACAGCTAGTTTTATTGATGATTTAGATCAACTCCCTGATCCAGGATTCCATTTGTTTGATATGGAACGGTATTTCGAAATAGGGATGCCTCATAATCCATTCGTTAAATCCGGCAGGGTGGGTTCTATTATGACGTCGAGGGGTTGCCCGGAACATTGTTACTTTTGTACCAGTCCGACCTACACTGGAACAAAATTTAGATCCATCTCAGCAACACGGGTAATTCAACAAGTGGATAAACTTGTTGCGCTATACGGAATCAAAGAGATACAGATTTTAGATGATAACTTTACAGTAGATGCGCGACGGGTCATCGCTATCTGTGACGGAATCGCTCATCATAATCTCCGAATTACCCTCCCTAACGCTATACGCGCAGATATGCCTACTAATCAAGAAAAAAGGCGGCGAATGTATAAGAGTATGGCTAATGCGGGAGTAGAGCAGATTAGTATTTCAGTAGAGCATGGGAATCAGGAGTTCCTGAATGCGGTTACCAGAAAGCGCTTGAATTTGGATGAAGTCCGGGCAAGTTGTCACATTGCACACGATTGTGGAATTCTAGTACATGCCAATTTTATGATGGGTTTCCCGTTTGAAGACGCACGGTTGCGAAAGGAAACTAGGGAATTCGCGCTGTCATTAGAGGCTGACAGTTTTTCTGTGTCAATTACGCAACCGCTCCCAGGAACCCCTCTTTGGCAAATCGTCGAGGAAAATAAATTGTTCATGTCCACTTTTAGCGTAACACGTATGACTTACGTTGAGGTGAATATTATCCCCCACGATATTTCTGCTGCTGAGTTGATAGATGAAGTTGAGGCTTTGAATAGTGAACTGAATACTCGGGCTCGGGAGCATAGTTCAATGGCAAACGCAAAATATAAGCTTTTCGAAGATACTGGTAAGCAATCTGCCGGTGACCGCAAGTATAGAACTCAATTTATAAAGACTGCATCGATATAAATTGGTGGCAGTACAATGAAATTTGGAAACGATTTTGTTAAATTTAAGTTATCGGATCGTATTGAAAATTTTGATTTGTTGAGAGAAGAGCCATTTTTAATTTTTGAAAAGAATAATTTTTTTGAACAATCGGTCTATGACAAGAACGCTCGCTCCATAAATGATTTTGAATACTTTGATCACACATTCTTAGACAGAGGAAGGAAGCGTAAGCGCGCTATTAATCCCTTGACCGTTTCAGAGTTGAAAAGTATTTGTCATTTAATAAATTCTAAAGAATTTTATTCATGGGTTCAGGACACACTTTTTCCGTTCAATTGCAACGGGAAAGGTTTGAACATTTTCGTACCAGATCCACTGGCCCTTACATTTAAGTAATACGAAAAATGAAGAATAAACTAAACCTTCCGATTCGCTTCTTTCATGCCGAGATAGAATATTCCTCGCTTACTAAGGGGTCTTACATCCCGCCTCATACAGACACCTGGGATAAAAGATTAAGTTTTGTTTTGTATTTCCCAGACAATAAAACTACCTTAAATGAGGACCAAAAGAAAAGGCTGGGAACGGCTTTTTGGGGCGCCACTGCAGGCAATTCGACCTGGTCATTCTTTGATTGCGTTTTGTTAAGTGACGATGAATCCGATAGATTTGCGGGCGATTATGAAGTCAAATATAGATCATCTTATGAGGCGAACAAACTGGTTGGATTTGTGAAGTCAGATAAGTCGTGGCACTCGGTGGATGAGATATCTGTGCATGTGGATAGGCGAGCTATAGTCATCAATATTTATGATTCGTAAGTTTCACATTTTTGATTTTAAAGCTTTTGAAGGGTGATCATTGGAATTGAATGGCGGGGATACAAATGGCTTAATCGTGGTTTCTGTTTCAGCGGGGATATTAGTTCTTATTTTTATTTTTTTTCTCACAGGCCTTTCGCGACCTCTCGGGTTATTAGATGCGCCAGATGCCCGGAAACACCACAAATCCGACGTTCCCGTCGTCGGTGGATTGGCGATTTTCTTTTCGGTTGTTTTCTTCGTTTGGTGGGGCGCGCCATCGGAAAAGTTATTTTGGTTACTAGTTTCGGCGACTATCTTGGTAACACTAGGTGCTATAGATGACATCGTAGGTCTTGGTGTGAGGATTCGTTTTTTTGTTCAAATTTTTTCCACCGTTTTAATGATGCTGGGTAGTGGTGTTTGGATTAGTTCAATTGGTATATCTAGTTTCGGATTAGATTCGATTAATTGGATCATAGCGTGGCCTTTAACAGTATTTGCAGTCGTTGGTCTAACGAATGGTTTTAACATGGTAGACGGGATTGACGGCTTAGCTGCTGGGCATATGTTGATAAGCTTGGTCTGTGTAGTGACTTCCATACATTGGACGGCGGGCCACGTCCCGCACATTGAATGGCTATTGATTCTGATAATGGCGGTACTGGCTTTTGGATTAGTGAACTTGTCACTGACGCCTCTGAAGCCAGTGTTTTTAGGTGACGCTGGATCTCTCCTGCTGGGGTTCTTTTTGAGCTGGATTTTGATTTACTTTAGTCAAAGGCCAGAGGGATTTTTACAACCTGTCACTGCGTTGTGGTGTGTTGCCGTCCCAATTTTCGACACAGTTCGAGTTATATTTAAACGACTGAGATCTGGGCAGTCACCTTTTTCGCCCGATCGACAGCACTTGCACCATATACTACTAGATCATGGACTGGGTCCACGGGCTACTTTGGTAGTTATCCTAGCCATCTCTTTAATGCTAAGCCTAATGGGTATATTCGGGACATATTTTCTTGGCTCTTCTATCTCCCTGGGGTTATACCTCATTTTCTTTTTAGGATTTATCTATTTGGCCCAAAATCTCTATTTGAAGTCGAATGCTGGTGCTGCCGCTAAGTCCCTGTAACTCCACTGTAGGCACCTCCAACAGAGCTCTTAACGTGATCGCGTCATCCCCGTATTTTTCTTCCAATTCAAAACGTGGGTGGGCTAACACCTACTTTGAGACAGAGTTGAGCAATAGGGACACCATCCTCCGTTTGTTTCAATACAAACGCTTTTTGCACGTTGACGTGAGCCCCAAGGTTGATCGAAAGAAATCGATGGTTTGGCGTAGTCCATATTCGAGTTCGCAGACGGGTGACCAATTGAGGAGACTCTTGGCCTGAGAAATATCTGGTTTTCTTCGTTTAGGGTCGTCTTGTGGCATATCTGTAAGGACGATCTTAGACTTCGAGCCAACCATAGCAACAACCTTGTTCGACAACTCTTTGATGGTTTGCTCAACCGGGTTCCCCAGATTGATTGGACCTACAACTGAGTCATCAGATTCCATCATCAACATGAGACCCTCAACTAGATCGTCTACATAACAAAATGAACGGCTCTGTGAGCCATTTCCGTAGATTGTAATATTGTGGCCTTGAAGGGCCTGCACGATGAAGTTCGAAACCACCCTGCCGTCATTAGGATGCATGCGTGGCCCGTAGGTATTAAAGATCCTCACGATTTTGGTTTTGACTTGATGCTGCCGGTGGTAGTCCATGAACAAGGTCTCTGCGCAACGTTTTCCTTCGTCGTAACAGCTCCGGATCCCTATTGGGTTTACATTGCCCCAGTAGTCTTCAGTCTGAGGATGAATCTCTGGGTCCCCGTAGACCTCACTCGTAGATGCCTGAAGAATTTTCGCGCCAGTCCTTTTAGCTAGGCCCAACATATTAATCGCGCCGTGTACGCTTGTTTTAGTGGTTTGAACCGGGTCACGCTGGTAGTGGATTGGTGATGCGGGGCACGCGAGGTTATATATCTCATCCACCTCGGCGTAGAACGGAAACGTGACGTCGTGTCTCACAAACTCAAAGAAAGGGGAGTCCAGAAGATGCGCGATGTTATCCTTCTCTCCAGAGTACAAGTTATCGAGACATAGCACCTCGCAGCCGCTGTTAATTAGCCGTGTACAGAGGTGTGAACCGATAAATCCACTTCCACCGGTGACTAGTACTCTTTTTCGTGAGCGTATTTTCACAAATTTTTTCCCGTGGGTCCGTTTTGATTAATGCAAATTTTAATGCTATCAAAAGTTCTTATGTTTCGAGCCAAATAGTCACCAAAAGTCTTTAATTTGGTTTGGTGCGCCCCCGGTTTGCTATGCCCTCCGACTGACTATTAACTTTGCTGTGAGCTTCCTATCTTATTTTTCGATTTTTGAGAGGCGATGAAATCAGGGCAAATTCTCGATTTCCTTTGACGGATCGGAACCAAGATTACTTGTTGTGCCAAGGTTAGATAATTACAACGCGAACGAAAGAAGCCGTGCGAAGTAGTTGATTTCTCACTTGCGACCATAAACGTCATCAATTCGAACGATATCATCCTCGCCTAGATAATTTCCAGTTTGCACTTCAATCATTGTCAGTGGAACCTTGCCCGGATTAGTCAGCCGATGCTTTAAGCCAATCGGAATGTAAACAGACTGATCCTCGGTCAACATTTGGATTACGTCGTCGACCTGGACTTTAGCTGTTCCTGACACTACGATCCAATGTTCGGCACGATGATGATGCAGTTGTAGTGAGAGGCTAGCACCTGGATTGACAACAATCTGTTTGACTTGGAAGCGGCCGCCTAAAACAAGCGTTTCATAGGAACCCCAGGGGCGATACATCTTCTGATGCTCGGTCGCTTCTTTCCGGCCTCGTGATTTTAAAACTTCGATAAGATCTTTAACGTGTTGTGTTTTAGTTGCGTCGGCGACTAGGACCGCGTCGCGTGTTTCGATGACGACCAAGTTCTCGAGGCCGATACCTGCGACCAGTCGGGACTCGGCTCGGATCAATGTATTCGAACTCTTTAGGAGTAAACCGTCGCCTTGGATTGCGTTTCCCGCTTCGTCTTTGTTTGCGAGGATGGCAACGGCATCCCATGCGCCAACATCAGACCAATCACCCTGATATGGAATCACATGCAGATTGTTGATACGTTCCATGACCGCGTAATCGATTGAGAGCGATGGTGATTTTCCAAATGCATCGCTTTCGACGCGCTTGAAATCCAGATCAATTGATGCGTTTTGATACGCGTTTTCGCATGCTTCATAGATGCTAGGTTCAAATATTTTGAGCGCATCCAGATATGCCCTGGCGTCCAACATAAACATGCCACTGTTCCAGAGATAATCACCTGATTTGAGGTATGCCTCCGCAGTTTCTAGATCGGGTTTTTCTTCAAACGAAGAAACAAGCAAATGATTGCCTATGGGCTCCCCGCATTTAATATACCCATACCCTGTCTCTGGGTGTGTTGGTTTCACCCCGAATAACACAAACGGAGCGGCTGATTGGAATGCTTGACGGATGACCTCTCCGAAGGCGCCCAGATCGTTGATGAAGTGATCCGCGGTTTGCACGAGGAGTTTCGGCGAATCGTGAATTGCTAACGCTTCCAAGGCTGCGAGAGCAATTGCAGGTGCGGTATTTCGTGCCGAAGGTTCCAAGAGGATGGATCCAGTAGATACGTCAGTTTCTTTTGCTTGTTGAGCCACTAGAAATCGATAGTCCTCTGCCGTAACGATGATCCAGGGACATGCATTGGGCATGACTCGCGAACGCTTAAGTGATGATTGTAAGAATGAATCCCCTGATTCTGTGAGATCAACGAATTGTTTTGGGTAACTTTTGCGGGATGTTGGCCATAAGCGAGTGCCAGAACCGCCTGCGAGCAAAACGGGGACAAGAGTAGTCATTAATTGAGTCTCACCTATCTAATCTGGTCATTTACTTATGTCCATATTGTACATTAGAAATTGTGCGCGTTTGGGCTGTTAAGCGAATGATCAAATCACCGAAATGCTATTTCACAGATACTGGATTGCTTTGCTATCTCCTCAATATTGAAAAGGGAGACTAAGTCTCGAGCGATTCACTTGTCGGTAATCTGTTTGAGAACCTCGTTATCCTCGAGGTAATAAAATCTCCTTATGTTCAAGGATTATCTCCACATCTGTATTTTTCCAGAGATAGTCAAGATCATGAAATTGATCTGCTGTGGTCTTCCGGGAGCCGATTGACTGGCGTAGCGATTAAGTCAGCTAGCACATGGAATTCTGGCTCTGAGAAAGAGCTACTTCGTTTTTCCGATAAAGTTGCACCGCTTGCGAGCGCATCGGTGATCTGCAACGGAGATCCTATGAGGTTCAGTGATGGTGTTAGAGCAATTCACCACTCGGAGGCTGGCTCGCTCTTTTATCCGCTCGATTGATCTCATCCACGGGATGGATCATAGGGACTGGTCTCGATACGATGTAATCAAATGTGGACAATGACTCTCACGCAACACTAGAAATTCAAAAATTCCTGATTCAAAAATTACATCTTTTTCCTCATCGGGGAACCAGCCGAGATCGAGCACCTGGACGCAGGCGCTGACCTGTCCATTTAACCGAATTCGCTCGTTCACAATGCGGTTTTCGCGAGAATAGAGAGCCTCGTGATTGTCGACCATATGGCGGTCGACGCAATGATCATCATGGAGGAATGCGCCGTTTTCCGCATCGGGCACATAGTCTTCTGCGAACGCTTGGCTTGCAAGAATTGCTGCAATGAAAAAAGCCGCATGGGAGACCTCACTGTGTCGGTTTTTGTAAGACCAATCGTACGATATGGCCGAGTCCTGAGTGTCCAGCACCCTCATCGAGATAACATAAACCATCCAATGCCTCCAAATTTGAAGCGATTGGAAGTCACCCGTCAACGCCTCCAAATCATAAAGCACATCGGTGGTTTTTGGTCCCCTTGATTGATACTTCGATTGTGATTGATGAAATGCTTCTAAGATAAATAGACCACCTGGTTTCAAGGCGAGTTCCGCGCGTTGATGCACCGTCCGTCGGATGTTGTCTGGTAAGTGGCAGTAAATCGATACGATCAGATCTTGGCTGCCTGGAGTCATGATGTAGTGCTCAAGATCAACCTTAACCGTGTCGATCTTGACGCCACGCGTTGAAGCTCAATCACGTGCCTTACTGAGGCCAACCTCGGATAAATCGACAGACGTGACTTGAAGACCAACTTCTGCCAGGAATACGCCATTTCGTCCCTCACCATCGCCCAGACCGATTGCACTCCCAGACTTTGGCAGTCGATGCTGATTCATGATTAACCATTGGCAAGGTTGATCACCAAAGATGTATTCAGTTGTTTGATAGCGCTCGTCCCACATTTCACCAGTCCTAGAATTGTTGATTCAATCAATTTAAACTTTTGGCCTGTTATCCACAATCGTGATCAAAAACGTTGAAAAAATAGCTTTGGGCTGATCTGAAATCGTTGGCACAGGGCTTATATGTGCTGTTTGCTCAAATTTCTCTGGCCAGACAGGATTCTTGAGGCCATTGACTTACTGGTCAACGGTGGTCTACAAACTTAAAGAGCCCTTCACCGGTAGCCAAATAGAATTATTGACTTAGTTTTTAGTAGGCTAAAGAAAGGATGTATACGGTTTGATAATGAGATCAGAAGCTCGAGGTTCGGTTAGACGTCTTGATTGTCTCGACGAAACGTGTGTGAATGTTGATCTGACACCGGATTGTCATATTGAATCTGGTAACTTTGTTACGTTTAAGTGACAAGATCATGACATAGGACGCCTGATGATTCATAAATGCCTTTTTCCTGTGGCGGGATACGGTACCCGTTTTTTGCCAGCGACGAAGTCTTCTCCAAAAGAAATGCTCCCGGTGGTGAATAAGCCACTAATTGAATATGCGGTTCAAGAGGCGGTTGATGCGGGTTTGACACGGATTGGTTTTGTCACAGGCCGTGGGAAGCGTGCGATTGAAGATCATTTCGATAAAAACTATGAGCTCGAAGATCAAATCCGCGGAACCGGCAAAGAAGATTTAATTCAGCCGACGCGCGATTTGATCGATGCCTGTGAGTTTTCCTACACCCGTCAGAAAGAAATGAAAGGGCTCGGTCACGCGATTTTGACCGGTGAGACTTTAATCGGTGATGAGCCATTTGCTGTGGTGTTGGCCGATGACCTTTGCATTGCCGACGGTGACGGGGTATTGATGCAGATGGTGAAATTATTCCGCCAGTTCCGCTGCTCGATTGTTGCTGTGGAGGAAGTGCCTGATGATCACATTCATCAATACGGTGTGGTTGCCGGTGAACCGCTCAAAGATGGTGTGTATCGAATCACTGATATGATCGAGAAGCCATCGAAGGACGAGGCGCCATCGAATCTTGGGATTATTGGACGCTATATTTTAACGCCTGATATTTTTGATCTGTTGCGCGAGACGCCGCCTGGGAAAAATGGAGAACTGCAGATCACTGATGCCTTAAAGAAGCAAGCTCAAGAAGGGTGTGTGCTAGCGTATCGGTTCAAGGGCCGTCGGTTTGATTGTGGTTCGATCGATGGGTTCGTCGACGCGACCAATAACTGTTATGACAAATTTTACAAGAATGGACTCTAGATCGTTATGAAATTAGCGGTAGTTGGTACAGGGTATGTGGGTCTGGTGACGGGAGCCTGTTTTGCCGAAATGGGTAACCACGTGGTCTGCGTGGATGTTGATACAGCAAAATTAGCCCGGTTACATCGCGGTGAAATTCCGATTTATGAGCCAGGTCTTGAACAGATCGTTCAGAGAAACTTCAAGCGTGGTTCGTTGGAGTTTACCGATGACCTGGCGATGGCGTTAGATGGCACGCAGGTGGCGATGATTGCTGTGGGCACGCCACCAGGTGAAGACGGCTCAGCAGATCTACGTTATGTGCTTGAGGTGGCTCGAGGAATCGGTCAACACATGACGAATTATGTCGTCATTGCTGATAAGTCCACGGTCCCTGTGGGGACTGCTGAAAAAGTGACAGCAGAAGTCAATCGCGCGCTCGAGAACCGCGGAGCAGCAGTGCCTTTTGATGTGGTGAGTAATCCAGAATTTTTAAAAGAAGGTGCGGCGGTTGAAGACTTTATGCGGCCAGACCGGGTGGTCGTCGGAACTGACTCGGATCGGGCACGAGAAGTATTGAACGAGTTGTACGAACCTTTCAGTCGGACGCGCGACAAACTCATGTTTGTGGGTGTGCGGGATGCTGAGATGACCAAGTATGCCGCCAATGCGATGCTGGCGACGAAGATTTCGTTTATGAACGAAATCGCAAACCTGTGTGAGCGACTCGATGTCGATGTGGAAAATGTCCGAAAGGGGATTGGTTCGGATCCACGGATTGGCTTTAGCTTTATTTTCCCCGGATGTGGTTATGGTGGCTCGTGTTTTCCTAAAGATGTGAAAGCCATCCTTGGCATGGCCAAAGATGTGGGGTTCTCGCCGATATTGATGCAGGCGGTGGAAGATCGAAACCAATTGCAAAAGCACCGTTTAGTCGAGCGGATCATCGAATCCTTTGGCGAGGATTTAAGTGGTCTGGTGTTTGGCATGTGGGGGCTTGCCTTTAAGCCTGGAACCGATGATGTCCGAGAGGCGTCCAGTGCGGTCATGATTCGGGAATTAGTGTCGCGAGGAGCGACGGTGAAAGCCTATGACCCGGTGGCGATGGAAACCGTCACCCATGAAATCGATGCCAATTGGATTGGTCATCAGGTGCTGCTGTGCGACTACCAGTACGATGCAGTCAAAGATGCGAACGCACTGATTTTAGCGACTGAATGGAATCTCTTCAGACAGCCTGACTTCAAAGCCATGGAGCGAGTCATGAAACACAAAGCGATCTTTGATGGCCGTAATCAATACGACCCGAAGCGCTTGAGAGAACAGGGCTGGGAGTATGTAGGTATCGGCCGTTAGTTAGTATCTCAAACGACAAGAGCATGTTAGAAGGTAAACAATTGTTTGATAAAGATTATTATTCCAGCTTATAACCCGCCTCCGATTGAGTTGAGAAATTTGGTAGACAAGTTGAATCAATTTGGCGCAATCCTTATAGTCAACGATGGTTCAGATTCAGTGTATGCCCAACAGTTTTCTGAGTTGGTACAGTACCCCAATGTGGAGGTAATAGAATCACCGTCTAATAGAGGTAAAGGTGCGGCAATAAAAACAGCAATCGAGTTCCTCCGAGATTCTAATCCTCAGCTACGTGGAATCATCACGGTTGATGCCGATGGCCAACATGATCCAAAGGACGTCCGAAAATTGTTTACTAGAGCTTGCAAGCTCAGCGATAGCGTAATAATAGGAGAACGTAGATTTCCCAAAAGGACACCGTTTCGTAGTAAGTTCGGGAATAAGCTAACAGCTACAATTTTTAAATTGGCTTTTAATATTTCTCTAAATGATACGCAGACTGGACTCAGATATTACCCGGCCCGCATATTTGATGATATTTTAAATATTCCACAGAATCGCTATGATTTCGAAACAAGAGTATTGATAAAGATATGCAGAGCAAATAATCCTCAAATAATTTCGATAGCTGGCATTTATAAAGATGGAAATAAGAGTTCGCATTTCCGAAAAATCCGTGATTCACTCCTTATATATAAAGTTATCCTAGGATATGCCACTTCTGGGTTGGTGGGATATTTCCTTGATTTTTTAATATTTATTACACTTATATTTATTGGCGTGGACGCTATACTTTCGGCACTGATCGCGCGGATATTATCGGGATCTGCAAATTTTATCTTGAATAGGAATCTAGTATTTGAGGATCGCAACTCAAAGGTCAGTAGACAGCTTGTTTCATACGGCCTGCTTGCTGTTTTCAGCTCCATTGTGGCTGGGGGTATAGCAAGTTTTTTAGCTCAAAGCCAAATGTCGATAATATTTTATAAGGTCATTGCCGATGGATTAATTTTTTCATTCAATTTTTATGTCCAATCCAAATTTATTTTTAGAGAAAGAAGATGACTTCACTCTTTTTATTTTTATCAATTCTGACAGGAGCGGTGGTTGGTGACGTTCTTCGTATAGACAAGTTTTCTGGAATGTTTATTACTTTTGCAGGTGTGATGGCAGTATCTTTTTTAGCAACAATGTTTGGCGCGTTGTATTATTTTTCATTATTTTTGTCGGTGGTAGTTATCACTGGATCGTACATATTTTGTAGGTCGTTTTCGACGAAGGAGGTTTCCCCGTATTTAGGATTTTTTGTCTTGTGCTTTTTGGTCCTTTGTTTTCGTAACAACGGTGCAGAATTCCATATTTGGGATGATTTTTCTTATTGGGGTTTAGTAGCACGAGAAATTTTTTTCCATGGCGGTATTCCATTTGATAACCCAGATTTAATATATCTTAATTACATGCCTATCTTTGGCTCATTCATTGCAATGATTCAGCAAGTAACCAGTTTTGGGTATAATATTTTTGATGAAGGTGATGCTCTTTTGGTTCAGGGCACGTTCTTGCTGATAATTATATCGCTGATCTCAACTGAAATAGCAGGTCAAAATAGGATTAAATGGCTTTTCGTTTTTGCACTATTTTATTTGGCAGCCTTTTCAGTTGTTCACGGTTTCCGTACACTCATGATTGATGGAGTATTGGCACTTGCTTTTCTAGTTAGTCTGATTCTTGGGCATAGGCACTCGCTGTTGAATGATAAACAGTCCCTAATGTTATTTTTGGTTAGTGTGGGATTTCTTGGATTTTTGAAACCGTCTGCAATCGGCTATTCTGTTATTGTCGCTGTTGTTTTCATGTTTGGTTTTTGTGATTTAAGAGATAGATATAGATCAATATTGGCTCTGATATCCGTTATCACTCTTATTATTGTCTTGACAAAAGTTTATTTGTGGCAAGTTGAGATTAATTCAGGTCAAGTCTCACACACGACGTTTAGTTTCTCAAAAATCATTGGGGAATTCGATCGCTTTCGAGATACGGCTATTAGGGTTTTTCAGTCTTTTTATAGTCCTTTTTACTCTGGGTCACAAGGAGGTTTTTCAAAAATTGGGTTTTGCGTATTTTTAACCCACCTTATTCTTCCTATACTTTCCTGGAGTGACCTATTAACAAAACGCTTTGTATTAGTGTTTTATCTTTCGAGCGCTTCGTTTTGCGCTTGTCTGGCGGTCAATTATGCCACCAATATGTCTTCCGGTGAGGCGGTGGATCTGCATTCCTTTGACCGGTATGCGGGAACGTTTGTGATCGGTATGATTGGGATGCTCGTTTATCTTATGTCGGTCAAATCCAAAAAGGTCTGGAGCATTATTTTTTCGGTTTTGGTTATTATAATTTCAGACTTCAAAGGAGTTGGATATTTTTCTCATCCTCTGAGCCACTCGGGGCGCTTTCAGCAAAGGGAAAGGATTGCAATGGTTGATGGCGGTGTTGATAGATACAAGAAAATAGTGTTTGACGCCTTTTGCGATAGTGGGCAAGCCTATTTGATGATGAGATTTGATTTTAGAGATCATGTCGTTGAGCGAATTGACACATGCGGGCTTACAGAAGACGAAGCAAATGCTTTGTTACAAGATCGACAGGGATCCGATGTTTTACTTGCATCACGGAGACAAAGTGATGACTTTCGCAAGCAACTCGGCAGGTCCCCCATGGTGATTTTTGTCGGAAATGAATAAGACGCTCCGATTAAGGACCAAAATTCTGGCGCTCAATGAGGTTAATTTTGAGTTTTGGGTAAAAGATTTTGAATCGGTTCTTGGTGAGTTTGAGCTATTCAAAGGCCCTATAGACTATGGGCCAGAAACTGGTCTGTTAGAACCTTGGGCTCAATGGCCATCTTTATTCTATAGCATTGATAGCAAGCGTTTAGGTGTAAGAGAGTTAGGCCAATTAGATGAAGTGGCTAAACGCCACAAGCCTTTTTGGGACGACATTCTAACCACCGAAAATGGATCGCTCGTTTGGGGAGTTATGAATGCAACGACGGAGTATTCGTCGAGAAACATAGTAATTGCCGATCCTTGGTCAGGCGAAATCGATCGTGTTCATAAAGATTTTAGAGACGCGGTAGGTTTTGTTAAGAAGTTTGCAGGTAATTATCTTGACTTGTCTTTGAAAGATAAGATTCTAGGATTCGGATCACTGCTACGATTACATCAGTATTTGAGCGTGAGAGATTGGGTGTGGGTAGTACGTATTATCGCGAGATATGGCTTGTCTCTTAGGTTCCGTCCGCTTTTATTCATAGCAATTTATGAATATCTGATGCTCAAAATGGGTATCAAAGTAGCGAAAATTTATCAGCTGGATCAGGTGGGTATGTTCTTTTTCAATACTTTTGCACACATCCAACATCATTACTGGGATCCCACAGATAAGTTCCATCGCCAGTGTTTGGATTTTGGTTCCACAGTACTGAGAGATATCTTGTCGGTCTGTCGGTCTGAAGGAATATTGGATGGTTATTGGCTGATTTGTAACGGACTAGACCAAGAGAACTGTGTCGGTATAGAAGACTGGATGTTGTACCGCCCTAAGTCGCACGCGAGACTATTTGAAAGACTGCTTCCTTCGAAGACATTTGGAGTCAGAGAAGCCATGACCAATGATGGGCGACTGATTTTCGAAACCGATATTGAGGCGGATTTGGGATTACGGGCGTTGGCTAACTGGCGTGTAGATAACGAGCCATTGTTTGTTCTAGAACGATGTAGCAATCAAATTTTTTATAGGCCTTTTTCTTTTCGAAAACGTTCCAAGAATAGCTTGGTGAATAATAGTGAAACACCTGAACGGTTTGGGTTTTTCGATGAGTTTGTAGAAATCACAACGAGAAGTGGGCGGCATATACAATCACATTCCTATGTTGCCTCATCAGAATTTCATGGTGGAAATGGTTTGCGAATTCACGAAATTGGTTTGGAGTTGCGATCTAGCTATGGTAGCCCTGCGTAATCTTCCGATTGTATGGGCTCCAGAATATTGTCCGCCGTTCCCTGAGACGCATAGGTTCCCTATGGCAAAATTTCAATTGTTGAAAGACTGGGTGGATTTGCATGTGCCTGACACGCACTGTTTTACCCCATCTCCTTGTGCGTTAGAGATCTTGACTGCGACCCATCACCCTGCGTACGTGGAAGGCTTTCAAACAGGAAGTCTGGATCAAAAAGCCATCCGTGAGATTGGACTACCATGGAGTGAGGGGCTTCGTGACCGGACGCTGTTGGCACTCGGCGGATCAATTCAAACCTGTGAGTTGGCTCGCGAGTTCGGGCTGGCGAGCCATCTCGCTGGTGGCACCCATCACGCGCACTATGACCGGGGATCTGGGTTTTGTATTTATAACGATTTGGCGGTGTCCGCGCGATATTTGGTGAGTCAGGGGTTGGCTTCTCGGGTGCTGATTTTTGACTGCGATGTGCACCAAGGCGATGGCACGGCTGCGATTCTCGCCAATGATGCCCATACCTTTACCTGTTCGATTCACGCGGAGAAGAACTTTCCGGTTCGAAAAGTCGACAGTGATCTGGATGTGAATTGTCCAGATGGCATGACAGACGATGCCTATGTCAGTTTG
Organism: uncultured Litorivicinus sp.; assembly: GCA_902528165.1. Classification (GTDB taxonomy): domain Bacteria; phylum Pseudomonadota; class Gammaproteobacteria; order Pseudomonadales; family Litorivicinaceae; genus HIMB30. The sequence continues at coordinate 20,729 of CABZRL010000002.1, read as the reverse complement.
GTGTTAGAGACTTTGGATTCGGTGATTGCAAGCTGGCATCCGGATTTTGTGATCTATGATGCTGGGAGTGATGTGCATGTGGATGATGCGCTCGGCCGTCTCTCTGTGACGACTGACGGGTTGTATGCGCGCGATTATGGAGTGATCTCAAGAATCCGGGGTTTGGGGATTCCGTGTGCCACCGTCATCGGTGGTGGATATGACAAAGACCGCGCGCGGGTGGCCGCTCGTCATGGTGTTGTGGTCCGCGCAGCACAGGCGGTTTTTGCCCAAGATGGATCATCGAATTCTTTGTAAAAAATTCCGACAGGGGCTTGCCTTTCCTGCGTCGGCTGGCATAATGCGCGCCTGTTTCGGTGAAGCCCTACTAGGTCAGGGTGTAGAAACAACATGGTCTGTCCCGTTCGTCTAGTGGCCTAGGACTCCGCCCTTTCACGGCGGCAACAGGGGTTCGAACCCCCTACGGGACGCCACTTGCGGGAATAGCTCAGTTGGTAGAGCACAACCTTGCCAAGGTTGGGGTCGCGAGTTCGAGTCTCGTTTCCCGCTCCAATTTAAAAAGCCTCGTCATTGACGGGGCTTTTTTGTTTCCACCATCCTGGCTCACTTGGGCCCTAAGAACTAAGGGCAGCCCGTTGAAAAGAGTGCTGCTGATTCCTACCAACCAATACAAGATGTTAGTGAGTCGAACACAAGCGAGAGGACAATGCATCGAGCGTTAATCATCATTGAGTTGGTCCTTGGATTATTGATCGCCTATCAGATTGCGAATCCCTATCGTCCTCAGGCGTGTCACTTTTCGGATAACGGTGATTTGTGTTGCTGGCTCTTGTGTCATTAGGGATGCAACTGACTACGATGCTCTGTATCCTTGCTCACTTTGTCATTTTCTCCAACAAATGAGTTTGCTGTGTCATATGCGTTAGAAATTAATGGACTAAAAAAGACCTACAACAACGGATTTGAAGCCTTAAAAGGCATCGATCTGGCCGTCGAGACCGGTGATTTTTTCGCTCTTTTGGGCCCGAATGGCGCTGGCAAAAGTACCACCATTGGAATTCTGTGTTCTCTAATCAATAAGTCCTCGGGGTCAGTCAAGGTGATGGGCTATGACATTGATACAGATTTTGGCATGGCTAAACGTCGACTCGGCGTGGTTCCGCAGGAATTTAACTTTAATCAGTTTGAGAAGACCGAGAATATCCTGATCAATACAGCAGGCTACTATGGGATCCCGCGAGATCAGGCAACGCCCCGAATTGAGCATTACCTCAAGCGACTTGGTCTTTGGGATAAGCGCGATAATCCCTCTCGAGCCTTGTCCGGTGGGATGAAGCGCAGACTCTTGATCGCACGAGCATTAGTGCATCAGCCGGATCTGTTAATTCTGGATGAGCCAACCGCGGGTGTTGATATTGAACTCCGTCGCGGGATGTGGGATTTTTTAACCGAGATCAACAATCAAGGCACGACCATTATTTTAACCACACACTACTTAGAGGAAGCCGAGGCGCTCTGTCGAAACGTCTCGATCATCAACCATGGTGAAATCATCGTTCACTCATCCACCAGAGATTTATTGGCCACCCTCCATACCGTGACCTTTGTCTGCGATCTCGCCTCACCGGTGCAATTTGTGCCAACGATTGATGGATATGAATGCGAGCTAGCCGATCCCATGACCCTGGAAGTGGAAGTCGATAAAGGTCAGTCATTGAATGAGGTGTTTGCTGCCTTGTCGGCACACGAAGTCTCTGTGATTTCGATGCGAACCAAGACCAACCGACTGGAAGAGCTATTTGTCTCAATGACCTCTGGAGGCGCACAATGAGTTTGGCGAATTACGAACACAAAGCCACAAATTTTGGGAACCCCAACTTGGTGGCGTATCAAACCATTGTGCGGACTGAGATTCGACGGTTTACACGAATTTGGGTGCAAACCATGATCCCGCCTGCGATCACCATGACGCTGTATTTTATTATCTTTGGAAGCCTCATTGGTCGCCGGATAGGCGAGATGGGTGGCTTTGATTACATGGCCTACATTGTCCCTGGGTTGATTATGATGAGTGTCATTATTAACTCTTACACAAACGTATCGAGTTCGTTTTTTGGCTCTAAATTTGGGCGGTTCATCGAGGAGATGTTGGTCTCTCCGATTTCCAATCAAACCATTTTGTTGGGATATGTCACCGGTGGTGTTGCCCGAGCGATGTCTGTAGGCATTATCGTGACGATTTTGTCGCTCTTTTTTACCGATTTAGTAATACACAACATGTTCGCAGTAGTTTCGATCACCGTGTTGACCGCAGTCCTGTTTTCGCTCTTAGGCTTTATCAATGGGGTATATGCGAAGCGATTTGATGATGTGAGTATTGTTCCAACTTTCGTCTTGACACCCTTAACCTACTTGGGTGGCGTCTTTTTCAGTATTGATTTGCTGCCTGATTTTTGGGCAGGGGTAGCGCAACTGAATCCGATTCTCTATGTGGTCAATGCCTTTCGGTTTGGCATTTTAGGGGTCTCGGATATCTCGCTTGGCTGGGCTTATGGCATTTTGATCTCCATGACGATCGTCGCTTACGTGATTGCTGTGCGTTTGTTGGCCAATGGGGCTGGAGTACGGAGCTAATGAATCCAACAGGCCTTGAGGGCATCCAAAGTCAGTTGCCGCTTGGGCAAACATCGAAACAACCGGATCGGTATAACCCGTCAGTGTTGGTCAGTGTCCCAAGAACCTTAGCGCGTGGCGTCGAGGGCATCGATTCATCAAGATTCTATGGTCATGATTGCTGGAACTGCTGGGAAATGTCTTGGCTCAATGAGCAGGGTCGACCATCGATGCGTGTTGGTCAGTTGGTGGTACCAGCCAATAGCCCGAATTTATGTGAATCCAAATCGCTCAAACTGTACTTCAATAGTTTTGCAAACGAAGCGATCGCGAGCGAAGCGCTCCTTGTGAATCGGATTTGTGATGATTTAGAAGCCGTACTTGGTGTGCGCCCAGAGTTGACTCTTTTTGCGCTCGATGACCCGCGCTTGGTGGTCGAGGCACCCAAAGGTGTCTGTATCGATGAGCTGCCGGTTGATTTGGCAGTCTATGAGCCTGATGCGCTGTTGTTGCAGGTGGATCGAAATGTGGCAGGCGCAGAGCGGTTATACAGCCATGTGTTTCGCTCGAATTGCCCGGTGACCTCGCAGCCTGACTGGGCTACCGTGGTGGTGAAATATCAAGCACCGGTTCGTCTGTTTCCGGAGTCATTATTAGCCTATTTGGTGTCATATAGAAACCACACCGGCTTCCATGAGGCCTGCATTGAGAGAATTTATCAGGATTTACTGAACCTCTTAAATCCAACGGAACTTGTTGTTTGGGCAGGATTTCTTCGCCGTGGTGGGTTGGATATCAATCCGGTTAGATCGATGAAGCCAATTAACTTCTTGCCACCAAGGCTCGCTCGGCACTAACGTTAGCAAAAATCACATGAGAGGACAGACTATGCCGCCGATAGAAGCGTTATTGTCCCGCGTGTCCGTTCCGCGGGTCGTTGAACCAGAGGTGAGTGCTGAGGAGCTCGATTTACTGCTGCGAGCAGGCTTACGAGCCTGTGATCACGGAAGACTCAAGCCGTATCGATTTATTCTCCTCGAAGGTGAAGCGCGCGAGCAGTTGGGCGAGGCGATGAGCGAGTACTTGCATGGCGATTTGGTTGATGTGTCTGAAGAAGCCATTGAGGCGGCGAAGAATAAAGCGCTTCGCGCGCCCACCTTGTTATCTGTGATTTTCTGCCCGAATGACAACGAAAAGATCCCCGAAAGTGAGCAGTTAGTGACCGCAGGTTGTGCTGCACAACTGATTGTGACTGCAGCGCACATGCTGGGTATCGGTGCGATGTGGAGAACCGGAAACGTGACTTATTCTGGAGAGGTGTCTCGTATTTTGGGGTTGGACGATAGTGAGCAAGTTGTCGCGATGATTTATTTGGGTCGGCCGGCCGCGAATCTCCCACAACCACCAGAAGTCGACCCGGAAACTTTCCTGACAAGGCTTTGATTCTGGAAAAGGGTTGTTCCAGCCTGTATAGTGCGACGCCTTCGGAGAGGTGCCTGAGTGGTTGAAAGGGCTCGCCTGGAAAGCGAGTATACGGGTAACCGTATCGGGGGTTCGAATCCCCCTCTCTCCGCCATTTATCATTTTCACCTTATCCTATGAAATCTCATTTACATCGATTAGGTTTGGATTTTTTTGTTTAATATACGAAGTCTCTTTTTCCGCCACCCGTTCAATAAAAAAGGCAATATGGCCAGGTTTTTTATTTGTACCCGTTTTGCAACCCCTTTTTAAATCGTAATTGGCTGATCTCTACACTCGTCCATCAAAAATAGCTCAAATTGGTCGACTCCCGTGGCTACGTAGAGACGTTCCTGATCGTTTTCTCGCGGCTGTACCCAAACAGATTTTAGGAGTATCCAATCACCGTAGGAATTTGTGGCGAATAAGCTGTACCAAGTCTCGAGTATTCGGCTCGAATGTCGGTCGTCGCACGAATTTTCTGGTCCAGTGTATATCAAGACCCCATCAGCGGGGCTCTTGGGTGCATGAAATCGGTTTCTTACCAGGCTGACTTCCATATTATTTGCACTCAGGTTCCATTTAATGTGTGTGGAGCTCTCGAGTAGCTCTGCTTGCAATTTTTCGCAAATAATGTCGTGTGATAATCGTTGCGCAGTTGTATATGCAATTGAAAGAGAAACATCTTTTAAATTGTAAGCCCAAATAACTCGAGTATCCGCAATGCTGTTGCTGTCCGGAGAAGTAATTTGAAGAATCAACTTGAGTGAATCACTAGACCTAACAAGTGACTCGATATAGCTCAAGCCCTGCTCGTCAAAACGGAATATATGACTATTTTGAATAATCAGATCCTGATCCGAAACTTCGTACCCGACAAACGACTTCTTTTCGCGAACTTTGACGCTTTCATAGGAATCAATTGACGTGTTGACGGCCTCAATAGAAAAGCGAAGATCGTGGGAATCCGTCAGCACCGAGAAATTAGTCAATGTTAGTTGTGCTTCTGTGAGAATCGTACCAGTGGGAATGGCTGTTAGGTCGAAGTGAAGGCCACCGTATTGCTTATCACCTTGCTCGTCAAAACCTACTGAAAGATCTCCCTCGGACAATCTTTGTCGACTGATCGTTGCGATCCGGGATGGATTTAGTGAAACTTCTCGTGGTTTGTTGTAATAAGCTATCGTGAAATTTGGCCGGAAGTTTGTTCCACCCCCAAAAGGGCCGTCGCCAATATCAAACTGGATAATCTGGCTACTTTCGCCGGTCGGTAGGTCGACCGGTCCCTCAACCCGAATGGCAATAAATCCCTTAGTCGCCAACGCAGTCAATTCAACTAAATCAGATTTGTCTAATATCCATCGCTGCCATATTCCTTGGGTCATTGCATCTGAATGAATGGCCGGGCTTCTGGTGAGAACTTTTGCATCACTCAGTCTTGAATACTCGTAAATATCGGAGGGCTCACTCAATTCGACGAGACTGAAGCGCCACTCTCCAAAGTTTTCGATCGTCGCATTCACCCGGTTCATGGGATAGATATAAAATTGAGCGTCTGTAATTACAGCGCTGTCAGGAATAATTGAGGCATCGAGCACGATGCCTCCGATACATTGCCCGTGCGATTTGCTCGCACCGACAAACATCGAATACGTCCCAAAATGATCGTAATTCACGGGTCTGATTTTTTTGCAGGTTGTGCCAGCAAAGCCGCGCTCGGGTGTAAGTGTGCACAATCGGATCATTGGCCGGGTTCTTGTTCGCACCTTTACCTGAGGAGCGAATGGGCCTCGTCGCCCCGTACTGGTCTCTCGCGCTCTTACTTGGTAAAAATACAGGGTGTGCTGTTTGAGCGGATGGTCGAGGAAGCGATTGCTTCGAGTTTCTGCAATTAAGGTCGATGAGTCTGCCGCGAACTTGTGCTGTTCCGACCTGTAAATCTCAAAGCCAACGTGTCTGTCGCTCGGATAATCCCAAGCTAACTGAATTTGGTCAAAACCAACCGCGATAGGGGTGAATGATTCAGGACGAACAGGTGAATTGGTTGCATGTGCTTTCGTCGTTTCCCAAGCCGTAATCAGGGCTGGGACATGTTCTAAAATGCTCTGGCGCATTACTTTCATGTAATCGGGAATATTGCGGCTACCGACTTCAACAACTGTCGAGAGAATACCTTTTGAAAAATAAAATTCTCTTGCGCTTCCATGCACCATGTTCGACGGAGGTCGGCCTCGGTGGATACCATAACTACGGCCTGTCACTTGATGAATCTTCTTTGCCATGTCTGCGCAAAGTGTATTGATATCAGTGCTTTCGATTTCAGCCTCGTGGCGTCCACGATGAGCCGGAAAAAAGACATTTCCTTGGGAATGGTAATCGAGTGCAATCGTGATATTAGGATGTGATTCGACAAATTGTGCCAGCGCATTCGATTCTGGCTCTGATAGCGGATGAGGGCCACTGTAAGTGTTCGAATTGGTATCAGTCGATTCTTGAAAGAACACCGGGAAGTTTCGATTAAGGTCTACACCATAGCTTCCATCGCCATTATCACGTCGATTTTTCCTCCAAAACGAATAGTGTTTCCAAGAGTATTCAAATCCATCCGGATTGACACATGGGACGATGTAGAGTGCTGATGTTTTGAGTAGGTTACGTATTTTAGGGTCAAAATCTAGACGTGATGTTACGTACTGCATGAAATAGGATAATAGCTCAACCCCGATCCACTCTCGAGCATGCATTGTTCCTTGTATTAAGATCGCTGGTAACTGGTCAGCCTTAACCTCGGGGTCGCTGAGTGTGACCGCATATAGTGGTCGTTGCTCACAGCTTTTCCCAATGATTTCTATCGACACGTATTGAGGATAATGACTAATCAGCTCCTCGAGCAACGCTTCCAAGCGACTAAATGACAGATAACTAGACTTCACGGAACTCCAAAGATTTTTACGAATTCTCTTGAATGGATTGGTCGATTAGTTTGACGATGGCATTAATTTTTCGTTCATTAAAGTTTATACCCATGGCTTCTTGTTCTGGGGTAGCGAACGCTGGGATTCCGTTGACTTCAAGAACAAGATAATCGTCTGCATCAAGATCGTAAATGATGTCGACTCCGGCAATGTCCGCCTCAACGGCCTCAGTTGCTGCCAGGCTTAGTTCGATAATTCGATCATTGGGTTCTTTGAGAATAACTCGACCTCCACTTGTGATATTAGTTTTCCAGTCATTTTCCGGTGCCTGTCGACCATAACACCCGATGAATTCTCCATTCACAATATCGATTCTGAAATCAGTCTTGTCGTAATTAACGAACCGTTCCAAATACAAGTGGGGAAGATCCAACCGTTGAATGAACGGGACAAGCACATCGACAGATCGCTCATCTTCAATTTTGAAAATTCCAGCACCACCCCATCCCTCCACTGGTTTGTAAACGACTTGACCATTCCAGTCCTCTACTGCCTTTTTCAGACCCTCTACATCATCACGATGAATTAGCCGGAAGTCTGAAGTTGGAACTCCCTTCCGTGCAAGCAATGTACTGGTTAAATATTTGTCTTCGGTGACGCGAAACGCTTCAAATGAATTTATAGTTGGGATAGCTTTGTTGATGGCTTCATACAAGTGAACCTGATAGGGAGTTTGTTCGCCGGCGTTATAAGAGAAAAAAAGATCCAAGTGCTCCATAATGGTTCCGTTGCACCATGTCTGCCCCATTTTAGAGCATGCATCGCTTAAATTGAGGTTGCAGATAGGTATTATTCCTAGATCGGATAAGTGAGTGACTAGAGCCTCTTCCATGGCCTGACCTCCACCGTTTTGGTACATCCAAAGCCCTACGGTTGTCTGTTTTTTCAATCCGAGTCCTCCTAGTGGTGAGACCCACAAATAAATTTTTTGCAATCGCTATGCCATTAGTTGGCAATCTTCTTGCTTGTTTTTTTTAGGTCCACTTCGTCAAAATGATGGTCAAAATAGTATTTCGCTCAGGTAAGCGCTATTGGTGAGGAGAGGTGAATTAGGTTGGCAGCAGTTTCATTCGACGAGTTGAGGCAACTCGTAGAGATAAATTCATACACATTCAACAAAGACGGTGTCGATACGCATGGGCATTTATTTTCGACATGGATGCAGGATCTTGGGTTCTCTGAGGAGCGTTATCATCGAGAGACAATTGGAGATCATCTATTGTTCCGGTCACCTGTCGTGACAAACAAAAGACGCGTTTTATTGTTGGGGCATCTCGACACCGTGTTCCCTCCGGGTACTTTCGAAACATTCCGAGAAGACGAAGAGTGGGTTTACGGTCCGGGCGTTTGTGACATGAAAGGTGGGAACCTGATTGCTCTGCAAGCCCTGAGAGCTATTCAACATTCGGTAGGAGGAATTGCCAACATCGATTTCCTCTTGGTGAGTGACGAAGAAAAGGGCTCAGATGACAGCTCATCACTCACGCAATCGTTGGCATTGGATTATGACATCTGTTTCGATTTTGAAGCTGCTGGAAGTGATCATGAAATTGTTATTGGACGCAAGGGGATTGGCACTTACAAATTCGAAATAGAGGGCTTAGCCGCGCATGCGGGTAATCACTATGCGGACGGTATCGACGCGAATCGAATAGCAGCTCAGATTTTGTTAGAGCTTGTTTCATTAACCAATTTAGATGACGGGACGACAGTCAATCCTGGGAAGATCGCGGGAGGAATTGGTGCGAATACAATATCGCCGAAAGCTGAGATTACTGTCGAACTGCGGTTTACGAAACCATCCGAGCGCGATCGTGTTCTCAAAGAGCTTGAAGGTATTGCCAAAAGGGAGTGGTTGCCTGGCTCTAAACTAACGTTTACCGGACGGTTACAGCGTGATGTTATGGAGCCAACCACAATACAATCTGAGCTTCTTAACGAGATCTCAGAAGTTCTTGGGTACCCGCTTCCGACCGAAAAACGAGGGGGTGTGAGTGACGCGAATACCGTCGCCGCAATGGGAGTGGCTACACTTGACGGCTTTGGACCTTATGGGGATGGAGATCATAGCGTCAACGAGCGTGCACTTAAATCCAGTTTTCAGCGTCGACTGAACGAAGTAACCCAAATATTAGGTCATGTTAATCAGTATGCGAATTATTTAGTTCCAAAAACGTCGCACGCATTGATAAAACAGATGGAAGCTTCTGGAAATTGATTAAGCAGGTACGCAGAATTAAGTTGGGCACTATCTCTGTGAAAGTTGAACCAATTTTATTCAGTGAATCATAGGAGAAGAAATGACTGCGCAAGAAGTTGCACTTCAAAGTTATCAACTATTCAAAAATGGAGACATAGAGGGCCTTAAAGCCCTGTGTCACGATGATTACACAATGACTCTGAATGGTATGCATAGGCTATCAGGTACTTACCACGGAGCGGATTCGTTCGTTCAAGACCTGCTAGCTAATATTCCGGCTGCACTTCCCAATTTTTCTCTAAAAGTCATCGATTCTTTTGGTTCTGAGGATGGTACGAAGGCATTTGTTATCGTAGATGCCGAGGCCGACGGTTTGAAGGGACTCTTTGGTCATTATATGCGGTGTGAAGACGGCAAGATTGTGGAATTCATCGCTTTCGATGACTCACAAAAGATGGCTCATGCAATGCAGGCGGTAATATAAAATTGAAGTCTATGACGGGGTGGGCTGACGCGTTGGAAAACCGGGTTAAGGCACTTGAAGCGAAAGGTGTAACAATCGCAAAGCCCTAAATTAAGTTAGCTGTTCTGGCAATTGCCATCCTAACCTTAACTGGCTGCAAGACCACACCGATCAACGAGAGCATCCGTACTTATGGGGATAGGCTAACAATTCCGGAGTGGGCGAGGCCGAACGAGGCGACGAAGCGTTACCACCTGAGGGCCCAAAACTACTGGATTAGGACAAACATTCGTTGTGGCCTAGGTTCGCTAGGGCGTTGTTTTGAAGGGCCTTTCATGCAGCTTTTGAACGCAATGATCATAATTTTTATATACATTGGGTTCGTCTGTCGGCTATTGCGCGGGCGCGCGATTATACCAAGTGTGGGATAGATTGTTGGAAAAGAATAAAATATTTTTTAATAAAATCAATTAAATCAATATTTTATAATATAAATTAGGCGGACCCTCTTTCCGCCATTAAATAAAGCAAGCGTCTGATTTATATACATTTTTATATACGAATATCTTCGAGTCCATTAAACAGCTTATTGGGTTTAAATCTGGTGGCGCGCGCGTATTAACGGCGATGCTTCATACGTAACCGAAGCGTATTTTTTAGAATCATAGGTTTACTCCCTCGATGCTACCTTGGCTGGGGTTGAGGGTGGCTATCTGGGCTAAGCCAATCTTCAAAATTGTTTCGTTTTCGCGTCGATATGATCAATTTTGTCGCCAAGCTCGAATGTTTAAAGGTTCCAGCAGATGACAAGTTCCAGATTCTGAACCCTCATAGTGCACAACAAATAGTGAAGCCTCAAAGCTATTTGGATATCGAGTACACCGATGAGTTCGTGGTGATTCAAATCACGCTGAATGAAGGGCGTAAAACTGACGTTAAGAAGTCGTTTGATGCAATGGTAGCCGATTTACTTAGGGGGGAATCGAAGAAATCAAGCGATCTTGGATCTACTCTTTTTGGCCGGGCTGGTGTTGAATAAATCTTCCATTCTTTTGGAGCATACCCAAAAAGGTGGGTCGATCGAGGATATTACTTGCTGTATTCAACTGAAGTTCATGACCGGTCGATGGGCATTGAATCTTCGTGTTGGATAGCGCGTTCATAACATCGATGTGCTCACTAGATTGGGCTTTTTCAACTACATTTTTCCACAGTTGAAACGCATTATAGGTAGAAATAGCGGGATCAATGATTGGGATTTTTGAAAGTGTTCTACTGGAATCATAAATGGTTTTGAATCGGTCATGTGTCGGGTTATCAGCGGAGTTCTCAAAATAGCCCCAGCAGGACAATAGCCCTTGTAGGCGTGAACAATCCAGCTGATAGGTATCGAGATCAGTCGCATCAAAAGCAATTATTTTAACGAAGGCTAGGTCGAACTTGGTCTCGGATAGAAGCTGTAAAAACGCTTTGAGGGATGGCCCTACCAAACTAATGGATAAAATGATGGATTTTGCGCTGTTTAGGGATAGCTTGTGTAACGCATTTATTTCATCTGTGAAGTCAGTAAATCCGATGGGGTAGTAGCGGTAACTAATTTTCGAGCCCGGCATGCCGGCTGCCTTTAAATATGAAGAACTGATTTCGTTAATAGTTCGGGGCCAGACGTAGTCTGATCCAATCCCTATAAAAGCATCTACATTGCCCCGTTCGCGCAAAGCGTAATCTAACGCGGGCATCACTGACTTTGTGGGAGGGGCATTAAGGTAGACTACTTCCTCGGCTGTTTCATTCCCTTCGAAATGTAGCGGGTAGAAAAGGATGCCATTCCTATTCGAGATCGAGGGTATTACTTGTTTTCTGGCGGCCGATGTCCAGCAGCCAAAGAAAAATCTTGTAACCTGTTCATCAATCAGCGTTTGTGCGAGTCTTCCATATTCGTTCCAGTTGGACTTAGGGTCTGGGGTAAGCAGCTTTATTTTTTTCCCGAGCACTCCTCCTTCGTTGTTAAATTTTTCGATGATTTTTTCGGACAGCACGCTGAGGTGTGATTCCCAGGGGGCCATCAGTCCCGTTTGGGAAAATAGACTACAGACCGTGATGTAGTCTTGTTTGGTAGCCGTTTTTTTGTGATTGGGTTTCGCTAAATTCGAATGCTTCAAATGAGAGATGATCAGTTCTTTGCAAGCGTTAATTTTTGCGGAGTCTCTAAGGTGGGCCGGATATGACAAGAACATCGCTACGGACGCTGTTTGGGTTCTTCTCTGACTCGTGTTCAGGCGCTCCAGTCCTTGATCGTTTACCCAGTTCGGTAAGGGGCCAATACCGTTGTGGGTGCTTATCGCAGTAAACATCTCGCTAAGTGTCGTCACTTTCAGACAATTCATCCGTCTGTCATCACTCGTATTCTCTGGGTACGGCACTGCTGAATTCATATAAAAAAACTCACTGTGGTCCGTAAAAGTGATGAAGTCATAGCGTTCTGGTTCTGTAATCTTAGGAGATAAGCCTTCCCGTTTTAAATAGATAGTCGATCCAAAAAGGCGGAAGTCAAAGCTGCCGAGCGGCCTCTCAATAAAGTCTGCGCGTCTAGTACTTTCGAAGGTCAGCTCCAGATCTGGGAGATTCGATACCAATTCCCCAATAGATGAACTGGCCGTGATTTCGATGGACGGCTGATACTCTGTATTTTTGAAAATTTTTAGGTTGGGGATAACCCATGTGTTGACAATATCCTCCGGTGCCGACAATCGAAGTCGTTTTTCAGGGTGCTCCTTGAAATCCGAGATCGTCGAGGTCAGTTTCTGTGTTTCGTTGAAGATGATCTTTGCGTGCAAGAAAACCTGTTCACCCGCATCCGTCAATGAGATACCTCTGGAATGACGGATCATTAATTTTATGCCAGAAGCATCCTCTAAATTTTTAATCCGGCGGCTGATTGAAGAGATATTCATGTTAAGAACGTTAGCTGCCTGGCTGAGTGAGCCCAAATGTGCCGCTTGGAAAAAAACTTGCAGATCATCGAGACTCATACCTAAACCCTTATAAATTGCAGAATGTGCAAACCTAATATTGGAAAATAACAAATTTCAACCAAAGTTTGAACATTAGGTTCCCAAATAACTGAATTCAAAACGATCGGAATTAGCCGTACGCTCGAGTTAGATAAATTTTTAGAAGGAACGAAGCAATGATGAATCGACGTAATTTTATCAAGTCAGTTGGGGCGATCGCTGGAGCGACGGCGGCTCCCGCCTTCATTTCAAGTGCCTTTGGCGCGGGTCACGCCAAGACTCAGAAGATTGGATGTCTTTTTTCGTCATCCGGTGCGATGGCCAACGTTGAAGGGCGACTGAACTCGGTTGTTGATATGGCAGTTGCTGAATTGAATGCTTCAGGTGGGGTGCTTGGGAAGACCATTGAGACGGTCATTACTGATCCCGCGTCAGATTGGCCTTTGTATGCTCAAAACGGAAGACAGCTTCTTCTTCAAGAGAAGTGCAAGGCGCTTTTTGGATGTTGGACTTCGGTGTCGAGAAAGTCGGTACTGCCCGTTGTTGAGCAGAATGATGGTCTACTTTATTATCCCCTTCACTTTGAGGGCGAAGAAAATTCAGATAGTGTTGTTTACATGAATTCACCTCCGGCGAGCAGTGTGTTGCCGGCGCTAGAGTATATGATGTCAGAAGACGGAGGTTCTGCCTCTAGATTCTATATGGTTGGGTCGGATTACGTGTGGCCCCGGACTATAAACAAGATCAACAAGGGTTACTTTTCATCTCTGGGCATAACGGAAGATTCGTATAAAGAAACGTACGTACCTTTCGGATTCAGCAATTTCCAGACTATCATCAACGATATACGCGATTTTGCCGATCAGCCAGGCGGCCCCCCGGTCATAATCTTAACGGTGGTTGGATCTTCGATTCCCGCATTTTTTAAGGAAATTATCAACCAAGGTATTCTCGCTAGCGATATCCCTATCTTAGGATTGGATGTTTTGGAAGCGGATTTGGAGGGCCTAGACACCACTTCTCTGGTCGGTCATTTAAACTGCTGGGCCTATCTACAAAACGTAGAGAGTGCAGCTAATACCAAGATTAAGTCCGATTGGGGATCGTTCGTAAAAGCTAACGGTCTCCCTTACAAGGCAGATGTAATGATTGATCCGATGGTATCAGCGTATGACGGGGTTCACATGTGGGCGAAGGCCGTGGAGAAAGCGGGTACGTTCGAGGTTCCCGCTGTGAAGGAAGCCTTTAATGGGATTACATTTAACTGCCCATCTGGATATGAAATTTCACTAGGTTCGGAAAATAATTATGTTTCCCGCGGCGTGTTTATTGGCTCAATTAATGAAAGCCAGGCATTCGATATCCTGTGGCAATCCGATGATACGCCAAAACCTGTTCCGTTTAGTCCGTACGCTTGAAGTCTTTGCTTAAGCCTAGGGGGCAGAATAGCCCCCTCTTTTTTCAGAAATATCAAACAATCATTGTTTGCTTATTTGGTTTAGTACTTGTCAGTGCGAATGCGTTTTCTGCGAATCAGACTTACACTTCAGAGACTGAATCGAAGGCGCGCTTTTTAACTGAAATCTGTTCGTCTAAACCGAAGCGAATGAAGGTTGCGCTTCAGGATATTGCGACTTTTACCGTATCCAAATCAGACATGGACTCTGTGGTTGCGCGCACACGATGGGGCATTGAGGTAATTGCGGGCATACAGGAAAAGAGATTTCGGTGCAGTAAGGAGAATGGTCAATATCTGATGATAGGGGATCAGTATCTTGATCCAATTTCTTTAGAAAAGATTGAGGTTGGTGGCGCTAAATACAAAGCCCCATTTTTGCACCTTCCAGTCCGCCCTACGATAGAAACTGTTCTCACAACTTCAAAGATGTTGTTCAAGTTTTTGACCAGTGGGAGTATAGACTCGAAGCAGCTTATGTTGCTCGAGAAGAAGCCAGAATATATTAATACGGAACAGATCAACTATTTCCTTAATCAGGAGCTGAGAGAAGACTTCAGAAAGCGCTTAGTTTTTATTCGGGCTTTTAAACTTCTTAAATCAAGCAACACGGACGAGGTGGCTGAGGCCATTCAGAACCTCTCCGGCAGTCCTTCACGCAAAACCCTTACTGCTATTTCTAAAGTGAGGGAAGTAATGGATCCAGTCCAAGACTCGTCGCTAATTCGGATCGCGGACACCGCGATTGCAGATATTAGGCTGAGCCTAAAAATCAGCAAAGTAATGGCTACATTATACAGTGGGCTGAGTTATTCCAGCATTTTGTTTCTTGCTTCCATTGGTTTAGCCATCGTGTTCGGATTGATGGGTGTCATTAACCTTGCCCAAGGTGAATTGATAATGGTCGGTGCATACGTGACGTTTATTGTTCAAGAATGTCTATCCGCTATTTTCCCGCCGCTCCTACCCCTATACCTACTTATTAGCATCCCGTTCGTGTTCGTCGTTACCGGCGGCATGGGGGCGTTGATCGAATACTCAGTCATCCGTCATCTGTATACGCGTCCGTTAATGACTCTTTTAGCAACATGGGGAGTAAGCATATTTTTAATCAACCTGATCCGAGTCTCCTTCGGAACGCAAAATCTTGAATTTTATGTTCCAGATTATCTTGTGGGAGGCTTATCTGTGTTTGGTGATTTCCTCGTCACCTGGAATAGGCTAGCCACTATCGTATTTGCTGCTTTGATTTTAATTTTCACACTCTTTCTCGTCAAAAAAACGAAGTTTGGGACAAATGTGAGAGCCGTTACGGAAAACCGGTCGATGGCTGAAGCGATCGGAGTCAATACCCGGAAAGTCGATTGTCTGAGTTTCGCAGTGGGTTCAGGATTAGCGGGACTTGCCGGGTTAGGTCTGTCGACAATCTATAACGTCAATCCAAACATGGGTACCAACTTCATTGTGGATGCTTTCATGGTCGTTGTCCTTGGCGGGGTTGGGAGTATTTGGGGAACGGTTTTTGCCGCCCTTCTCGTTGGAATGATCAATGTGGCAGTTGAACCATTATACGGCGCCGTTGCAGCCAAAGTCCTGGTGATGATTCTGATAATCGCAGTGATCCAGATTCGTCCTGAGGGTATTTTTGCAATGAAAGTCCGGCGGTAAAACAACTATGTGTAGGGGTTTATTATGTTAAGGAGTAGCGAGAGGTACGCGCTCATTGCTCTCTTGGCAGGTCTTTGTTTGATCATTCTGTCCGTAGCGGGCGTTCAAACGTCCACATATGTCATGAATCTAGTGGGCCAAATTGCCGCATTTTCATTACTTGCATTGTCTCTCGATTTAATTTGGGGTTTTTGTGGGATTCTTAGCTTAGGTCACGGTCTTTACTTCGCGATCGGAGGCTACTTGGTTGCCATGCATCTCGTTAAGGTCGCTTTTGAAGCGACCGGGACCCCGCCCGACTTCATGCTGTTTATGGGATGGGACGCACTACCATTCTATTATTTCGGAATGGAAAATTTTTTCTACCTAATGTTTGTAATCTTACTAGTCTCCTTCGTTGTCTCCCTCATTTTTGGTTATCTGTCTTTTAGATCGAGAGTCACTGGTGTTTATTTTGCCATCATCACACAGGCGTTTGTTTACATGATGATGCTATTCATGTTTAGAAACGATACTGGCTTCGGTGGTAACAATGGAATGACTGGTTTTTCTGAAATATTTGGCATGTCTTTCCGTGAAAATAGTACCGCCACCGTCTTGTGTGGAATCTCGTTAGCTATCCTAGGTGTAGCCTTATTTGGATGTAAGAAGCTCGTCGACTCTCCAATAGGGCGGTTCATGCGGGCGGTAAAGGAAGACGAGTCCAGGTTACGTTTTTTGGGTTTTGATACTGTTCACGTGAAGCTCTTGGCGTGGTGTGCTTCCGCCGTCCTGGCGGCCATAGCTGGACTCCTCTACGTCCCACAGGTTGGGATCATAAACCCAAGAGTACTTAGCCCGGAGCTCTCCATAGAAATAGCTGTATGGGTTGCCATAGGCGGAAGGGGATCTCTCGTCGGCGCAATATTGGGTGCGATAGTCGTGAGTGGATTGAAGTTTGTACTGACAGGTCTAGTACCGGATTTGTGGCCGTTTATTTTGGCTATTTTGGTAATCGGTATTGTCATTTATCTTCCGAATGGTCTGTCCGACGGCACTAAGATAATTGGGCTGCCTAAAAGTAATAAGCTTCCTAATTTTTTACAGAAGTTTAAGCCATGAAAAGAGCTGGCCAAGCGATTTATGTGTCCGGGCTGAACGTATCATTCGGTTCTTTTTCGGTGTTAAAAAATTTGAGTTGGCTGGTTAATTTTGGAGAGATAAGGGGTGTAATAGGGCCAAACGGTGCCGGTAAGACAACATTACTTGATGCGTTAACCGGTAAAACCAAATTTCAGTCGGGAGATGTCTTTGTTCGGGGCTCTAACCAGATAAAAGATTTGAAGGAGTCGGCGATTGCACGTCTTGGAATGGGACGAAAATTTCAAAAGCCGAGCATCTTTGCGGGTCTCAATATTTTCGAAAATTTAGAGATCGCCCTCCGATCGGGTAAGTCGACCTTGGCAAGCTTTGCACGATTGCAACCGTCCGAGCGCGAGGCGATCAATGAAACTGCAGCACTTATAGGTCTCTCATCTGAGCTTGAAAAAGATGCTGGTACTTTGGCACACGGGCAGAAGCAATGGCTGGAGATTGGAATGCTTATCATTGCCAAGCCCGCTGTGATTTTACTCGACGAGCCAGTCGCGGGGATGAACGCTGAGGAAAGAATTAAAACCGCTGGTTTGATCAGCAAACTCAAAGGTCCAGATATTGCTATCGTGGTCGTAGAGCATGACATGCAGTTTGTCGAGCAGGTCTGCGATACGGTGACGGTTTTGCATGACGGACAGATTCTCGTAGAAGGTTCGATGGAAGAGGTCAAAAAGAACCCTCAGGTTGTAGATGTCTATCTTGGGAGGGAGACAAATGGCGCTTAAAGTGCGAGACCTCAATCAATTTTATGGAAGCTCTCACTGCTTGAAAAATATCAACTTTGATGTCGAGCAAAACTCTTGCCTAGGCGTTCTAGGATTGAATGGGGCGGGCAAGACAACTTTGGCTAAGTCTTTGATGGGCATTAATGAAATTAAGAATGGATCGATATCCATCGATGGATCAGAAATTTCAGAGTTAGCACCAAATCAGAGAGTCGATTTGGGCCTGGGTTATGTCCCTCAAGGAAGAGAAATTTTTAGCGATTTAAGCATTGATGAAAATCTGAGAATTGGTGAATCCGCAGAAGACAAGAGCAATTTGGTGATTTCAAGATCGGACATTTTTCAAATTTTCCCGGTTTTGAAACAGATGCTAAATCGCAGAGGTGGAGATCTGTCGGGAGGTCAGCAGCAACAATTAAGTATAGCCAGAGCTCTCATGACCAATCCCACGATTCTCATCCTTGATGAACCAACTGAAGGTATTCAGCCTTCAATAGTGACTGACATCCGGTCATTGATTTTTGAACTCAAGGGAAAATTCACGATTATTTTAATCGAACAGTACATTGAGTTTGCTAAGGCTGTTTGCGACGACTACATCGTACTCGCTCGTGGCGAAATCTGCGCATCAGGATCTAAAGAGTCACTTAACAGCGAAATCGAAAGTCAATTTTTAAAGGTATAGGAGTTTAGTTATGACTGATATTACTATTGATGCTTCACCCGAGAATATCCACTGGGGATATTTGGATGCCTCGCTCGCTCCGATCCGGACTGTAAATTCTGGGGATACGGTAATTTTACAAACTTTGCCAGCGGCCCTAAAAGAGGATCTGCCGCCAGACAGCTCTTGGTTGACAGAGGATCACAAAAAAGCATTGGCTGACGTTCCACTGGGAGGACCGAATGGTTTATTTGTGAACGGACCAGTTGGGCCACATATGTTGACTGGACCAGTCTACGTGAAGGGTGCAATGCCCGGTGATGTGCTTCAAGTGGATATTTTAGAGGTCGGGCTAAAGCAGGATTGGGGATTCTCTGCAATCCTTCCGAATCTTGGAACATTGCCTGAAGAGTTTACTAATTATCAGAGAAGCCACACACAAATCGATATTAATGAGGGGGTGGGTTACTGCGCATGGGGCTCCGAAGTAGACCTAGACCCTTTCTTTGGCATCATGGCTGTTGCACCTCCTGCAGAATGGGGAGCTGTAGGAACTCCTGAACCACGGGCCTTTGGTGGCAATATGGACAATAAGGATCTTCGTGCGGGAACCACGTTATATTTGCCAGTTTTCAACGAAGGAGCTCTTTTTTCAGCAGGTGATGGCCATGGAAAACAAGGGAATGGAGAAGTGTGTATTACGGCCCTCGAAACTGCGTTAACTGGAAAATTCAGACTTACAGTGAGAAAGGATTTCTCGGTCACAATGCCATATGCGGAGACAGAAGACTGGTATATGACGATGGGCTTTAATATGAATCTTGAGGAAGCAGCGAAGCAGGCATTGCGGCAAATGATCAGTTTAGTCGAACAAAAAAGTTCGATGTCGCGAGACGATATTTATATGCTCCTAAGCATGAGCGCGGACCTTCACGTGACGCAGCTTGTGGACATTAACAAAGGGATACACATGATTTTCAAAAAGAAATACTTGCCGCAAAAATAGTTTGCCCCTGAAAAAGTTTTTTTGTTCTTAGTTTCTCAGACCTTGGTAAGGATTGGTTTGTCCTCTCTAACTTACCGTCTTTTCGAGACGTTGTAGTAATTGCACCCCATTGGGTTTATTATTTTTGCGAGAGCCATCAAGAGGGAGTAAGAACATAAATCGACACAGCCAAGTTCTCATTAATTTTCATTTTGATTAGCGCTAGATTATCAAGAATCAAACTTAATTGTAGTGAGCAGAGTCCGGTCGACCTTCTCGATATCGGAGGTCCAAGATCGTCGTAAATAGTCGATCGATCGAATCTCTGAATTTAATTACGGTACTTTTCTCTGTATATAGTAAGCAATACATAACCTCATCAGACATTTTTGGTAGAACCCAATAATACTTTTCCGCAAACGGTACTCCTTTCGTATGCTCGTAGGTGTTGTCCCTGTTTAGTCGACTACGGTTCAGTGTTTTGAAAGCTCGAACCGGAGTGCTATCTCATCTGAAACCGTCATATTTGATCGATCAACTGGAGAGTTAACCACCGGTTTTTGCTAGTACCGACAAACCAATGGGTGAGATATTAGGAAAGAGTCTAGGATACACTTGTCGGAAGGACGAAAAGGTCTTATGAGGCTTCTCGGAATGGTCTAGACTGACCAATTCAACTGACGAGGACTATTCTGATATATCGTCTTCTTCTGTCAGCTATCGCGCGGGCGCGCGATTATACCAAGTGTGGGACAAATTGTGGGACACGAAATGAGTACACTTAAATAAAATCAATTAAATCAATATTTTATAATATAAATTAGGCGGACCCTCTCTCCGCCATTTTGATAATTCTCAATAAAATCATGATCTTAATAAGTATCTGCATCTGCTATTTGTAGCAAACATTTGTATTAATTTTTATAGCCCTGCCCTAACCTCCATACCGGGGGCGTCTAAACAGTCTTCAAAGTGTAAGTAGTATCTGCTAAACCTTGCAAAACAGAATTACGCAACCAGCTTTAATCAGAACAATCAGATTGGGAGTTGAACATGCCAGTTATTTATAGAACAGCTCATTTATTAGCTTTCAGTGGTCTTTCTCTGATCATTTCGGGTTGCGGATTATCGTCTGAGGACATTGTGCAAATGAACACACAAGGCCTGTGTAAAACCGTGACGTCGCCCAACAATATTGATTTCAAAAATACAGAGATATTGTCTGAGCTAAGAAAGCGAAACGCTGACCAGTGTGCTACTCCAGAGATACTCCAGTCTCATCTTGAGGCTTTTAGGATAGCTCAAGAGGCCGAGAGAAATCAGAGTGGAGGAGACGGTGGTGGGGGCGGCTACTGAGAGTTTAGCTAATTA
>CABZRL010000001.1:0-166779 GCA_902528165.1 uncultured Litorivicinus sp. | reverse complement strand
CATCCGTGGTCGAGCGCAAGCAAACAATGGCGATTTTGGCCAACGTGTTGATTGAGGTCGATGCGACTGGTGCTGTGCTGACAGGGACAGACTTGGATACCGAGATTTCGACCAATATGGAGCTTGTCGAAGTGGCATCTGGTGGTGCGGTGACCGTGCCAGGGAAAAAGCTAGTCGACCTTGCGAAAGCCCTTCCCGAAGGATCTGTGGTGCAGTTTAAGCAAGATGGCGCACAAATGTTGCTTTCGTCTGGACGGTCGAGGTTCAAGTTGGCAACGTTGCCGGCGGCTGATTATCCGAGACTAGAGATTCGCGGTGAGTTGACCTCCGTTTCGTTAGCGAAGGGTCCGCTCCAAGATGCTATTAGTAAAACCCAGTTTGCGATGGCGCAGCAGGATGTCCGGTATTACCTGAATGGCATGTTGTTTTCGATTGGTGGTGGGGAATTCCGTACCGTGGCGACGGACGGGCATCGGTTGAGTTTGTATCAAACAGCACTTGAAGGGATGTCCGGCGAACCGAGTTCGCTGATTGTTCCAAGGAAGGCTGAATATTATCCACTGATATTTGTCGGTCATTGAGCTGGCGAGGTTGGCGAATAGTGCTGATGACACGGTAGATTTGGCTTTTTCCACGAGCCATTTTCGCGTATCAGGCCCAACCTTCGTTTTCACCAGTGTGTTGATTGATGGTCGTTTCCCAGACTATGAGCGTGTCGTTCCACAGGGTGGAGATCACGTGGTTCGCTCCGATAGGAAGCGGTTACGGGAAGTGTTACTGCGTGCCTCGATCTTGTCTAGTGAGCAATACCGAGGGGTGCGGTTACGTCTGTCCCAGGGGCAAATCGATGTGATGGCGAACAATGCGGAACAAGAAGAAGCGCAAGAATCCTTAGAAGTCGAGTTTGTTGGTCAGGATGGTTTTGAGATTGGATTTAACGTGAGCTACTTGTTGGATGTGCTAGCAACCATTGAAACCGAGATGGTGGAGCTGCGGTTTGGCGACAGTAATCGAAGCGCGCTGTTGTTGGGTGTTGGTGATGATACGGGACGCTACGTTGTGATGCCTATGCGGCTCTAAGTGATCACCAATCTCCATATTCATCATTTGAGGGGGCTCGCAGAGACTTCGTTGTCACTCGGGCCTTCAGTCAATCTTTGGGTGGGCGAAAATGGCGCAGGGAAGACATCTGTCTTAGAGGCGGTGTCGATTCTTTCCTTGGGGCGTAGCTTTGTGACCTCCCGCATTAAATCGATTATTACGTTTGATCGACCTAGTTTAACGGTCTTTGGGCGGATTCAAGGTCAACACCAAGAGCATCGTCTCGCGGCGCAGGTGAATCGCGATAACGAGAGAAAGCTCCGATTAGATGGAAGCGTAGCCAAAAATCAGGTGGCGCTGAGTCGTTTACTGCCTGTTCTACAAATTACCCCCCATTCTGTGGACGTAATCACCGGGAGTCCGGGCGATCGGCGTCGGTTCATGGATTGGGGTGCGTTTCATTGGTCCGGTGGAAACGGACAAAGTTTCAATGCGTTGAAGCGAGCTCTGTTACAGCGCAATAGTCTATTGCGTAGTGGTATACTCGATGGCTCTGGTTTGGCTCCATGGGAGCAGCAAATCGCGTTGTATGGCGAGGAGGTTGATTCGTGGCGAAGAGCCTTCGTTGGGGATGTCAAGCCGCTGTTTGACGAGCTGCTGGTGGAAATGGAGCTTGGGATTGAACTCGATCTGGTGTACCGGAATGGTTGGGGCGACGGCGATTTAGCAGGGACCCTAGAGAGTCAACGGGGTAGAGACATTCGCGCGCGGTCCACATTGTCCGGTCCACAGCGGGCTGACTTTGAGCTGCTTCGCGATGGGGTCAAGGCAGGAGATACGTTGAGTCGGGGACAGCTGAAAGTGTGTAATTTAGCCTTGGTCCTGGGACAACTTCAGGCGTCGGCAAGACGAGGAATTGCGCCGGTGTTGTGCTTGGATGACCCCGGAGCCGAACTTGATTACCGGTTTTTGGGCCGGGTTTGGGAAATAATTGTTGGTAGTGGCGTGCAAGTGCTGGCCACTGGAATCACGGTTGATCGTGTCGGGCTGAGTGATGCCCAGGCGCGTGATGCCGAGGTGTTTCACGTGAAACACGGAAGAATTGCGCCTAAGTAAGGAAATTAAATGGAACATAACCCGCAGGCTGCTAATTACGACGGAAGCTCAATTAAAGTTTTAAAAGGGCTTGAGGCTGTGAAAAAGCGTCCGGGGATGTATATCGGCAACACCGATGACGGCACAGGCTTGCATCATATGGTCTTTGAGGTCGTGGATAATTCGATTGATGAGGCCTTGGCAGGTCACTGCGATCAGATCGATGTCATGATTCATACGGATGGTTCGGTGACTGTTCAAGACAACGGTCGAGGGATTCCCGTTGACGCACATGAAGAAGGGAAGAGTGCTGCGGAAATCATTCTGACCGTCCTGCATGCGGGCGGAAAATTCGATGAGAACTCTTATAAGGTGTCCGGCGGCCTGCATGGTGTCGGGGTATCTGTCGTCAATGCGTTAAGTGAACGTTTGATTTTGACGGTCCGTCGTGATGGCTCCGTGTGGGAGCAGGAGTATCGGCATGGTGATCCTCAGGCCCCTCTGGCTGCGGTTGGCACCACTGGCGAGACTGGCACGACCGTTCGGTTTCAGCCTTCAGGTGACACGTTTGCGATTACAGAATTTAGTTATGACGTGTTAGCAAAGCGGCTTCGCGAGTTGTCCTTCCTCAACTCGGGAGTCCGGATTAAGTTAACGGAGGAAGCGTCGGGGCAGTCGGAAGTCTTTGAGTACGAAGGCGGCCTCTCCGCGTTTGTTGGTTACCTTGGAAAGAATAAGAACCCCATTTGTGACGTGTTTCATTTTGCCTCTCCCGAGCGAGGCGACGGCATCGGGGTCGAAGTCGCTTTGCAGTGGTATGACACTTATCAAGAAAATATCTTCTGCTATACCAATAATATTCCACAGAAAGATGGTGGAACCCATCTAGAAGGGTTCCGGGCATCTTTGACGCGCTCGCTGAATCAATATATCGAAGAAGAACAGTTGTTGAAGAAGGCGAAAGTTGCGACCTCTGGAGACGATGCGCGTGAAGGACTGACGGCGATTATTTCTGTGAAAGTCCCGGATCCAAAGTTTTCATCACAAACCAAAGACAAACTGGTTTCGCAAGAAGTGAAGACGGCAGTTCAACAGGAAATGCGTGAGGCCTTTCAGACATTTTTAGCTGAACGCCCAACCGAAGCAAAGCAGATCGTGGCGAAGATGATTGATGCGGCTAGGGCCCGGGAAGCGGCGCGGAAAGCAAGAGAACTCACCCGCCGCAAAGGGGCCCTCGATATTGCGGGCCTCCCTGGGAAGCTTGCTGATTGTCAGGAGAAAGATCCTGGACTCTCTGAACTATTCTTGGTGGAGGGTGATTCTGCTGGCGGATCAGCGAAACAAGGTCGAGACCGGAAGACGCAGGCAATCTTGCCTTTGAAGGGAAAGATTTTGAACGTCGAAAAAGCGCGTTTCGATAAGTTGCTTAGCTCTCAGGAAGTTGGAACGTTGGTGACGGCGCTAGGTTGCTCGATCGGTCCAGAATTCGATATTGACAAACTTCGCTACCACAAGATTATTATTATGACTGATGCCGATGTGGATGGTGCGCACATCAGAACATTGTTGTTGACCTTCTTTTATCGGCACCTGAAGGAGGTGGTTGAGCGCGGCCATGTCTACATTGCCCAACCTCCGCTGTATAAAGTGAAGAAGGGGAAGCAAGAGCAGTATCTGAAAGACGAAGCGGCGCTAGATGCTTACTTAACGAATATGGCTTTGGACGGTGCGGTTGTTCATCCCACATTAGGTGAGTCGATTTCTGGTGACGTATTGGAGCGCTTGTTTGGCACTTACCGCGCAGGTCGTGCGATCGCTGATCGACTCTATCGGATATATCCTTATGACGCTTTGCATGGAATGCTCTTGGTGAATCCCATCAGCGTTGGTGATTTGCAAAATTCTGAACGGATGTCTGGCTATGCCCACGACCTTGCTGAGCACTTGCCTAACGATCCCAAAGATGGAATGTTTTTCCGAGTGTTAACAGAGCCAGATCCGGAACGTCCTGAATCTCGGATTGTTGTCGAGCGGATCCAGCATGGCTTAACGGATCGTTTCGTGTTTGGGCACCAATTCTTCGATGGCGGTGATTATGCGCAGATTGCCAAGGCGGCGGGCTTGCTGGTTGATTTGATTGCGGCGGGTGCCAAAGTCGCTCGTGGTGAGAAGTCGATTGAGATATCGACTTTTGAGCAAGCGTACAACTGGTTGATGGCGGAGGCTCGACGTGGGCCACAGATCCAACGCTACAAAGGTCTTGGTGAAATGAACCCGGACCAGTTATGGGAAACGACGATGGACAGCACAACTAGACGGATGCTGAAAGTGACGGTCGAAGACATGATAGCCGCGGATCAAATTTTTGTGACGCTGATGGGTGACGAAGTTGAACCTCGCCGACAGTTTATCGAGGCCAATGCATTAAACGTTGCAAATCTTGACGTTTGATTCGCTCTAGGTAAGAAGCCAGGTCACGAAACTCGGAAGATCCGTGAAGACTGGACGTGTTTCACGTGAAACAAGTCCTTTGGCGAGCTCTCTTTGTCCCTTCCCGGTTTCAACCAAGGCAGCACGAATTCCCATGCGCTGGGCTGCTTTCAGGTCTTTCGCGGCATCTCCCACCATCCAGTCTGTGTCTGGATTTAGGGGGATTTCTTGGTTGATTGCATGCAGAAGCCCCGGTTTTGGTTTCCGGCATTCGCAGGTGTCCTCAGGGTGATGTGGACAGAACACGATCATATCGATGTTCCCGCCGGCGCTTTCAATTGCATCCGTCATTTTCCGGTGAATATCGGTTAACGTCTCGAGGGAAAATAGTCCTCGGCCAAGGCCGCTTTGATTCGTGGCGACTGCGACACGGTATCCCGCGCGATTCAGTCGAGCAATCGCTTCTGGCGTTCCATCAATGGCCACCCATTCGGATGGAGATTTAATGTATTGATCCGAATCATGATTAATGACCCCGTCGCGATCTAAGATAATCGTGGGCATTGTTACTGCTGGATCAGGCTAAAATCAGCCAGCTTACTGTACGCATTTTTGATAAGCTGGCAGAGCCGAAGCCGATTGATCCGGACTTCTTCCTGATCACAATGAATCATGACGTTGTCAAAAAAAGCATCTGTTGCTGGCTTCATGCTTAATAAGCTTTTCATGGCCTCGCCATATGTTTCACGTGAAACGGCTAAGTCAACACTATCACCAACCCGTGTTGCCATGTCATAGACCGAGGCTTCCGAGGAATGTTCGAAAAATTTGGAATCGATGGCTCCTGGGGTGATCGGGCTGTCCTTAAGCAGATTCGCGACGCGCTTATTCGTTGATACCAGCGTTGCAAATTCGTCAGTCTCGCTTTGGGCGATCAATGCTTTGACTCGATCTTCGGTTTTGGCTGTCGAGAGTCCGTTGGTCTCTTGTACTGCGATAACCATGTCATACCGATACCCTTTATCGGTAAGGCGAACTCGCTCTCGGTCCTTGATGAATTGCATCAATGAGTCCAACTGATCCGCTAATCCAGCCTCCGGTTGTGCTGCAAACGCCTCAGTGACCCACGCGGCTAGATCGAGTCGTAACCCTGGAAACTCATTGAGTCTTAAGACCCCAATGGCTGCACGACGAAGTGCAAATGGATCTTTGCTTCCGGTCGGTGGTTGATTAATGGCAAACAATCCAGCTAGCGTATCTAGCCGATCAGTGAGTGCTAGAAGGGTTCCATATAGATTATCTGGAACTTGATCAGAGGCTCCGGCTGGTTGATATAATCCTTCGATGGCAAAAGCTACCTTATTTGGCTCTCCGTCTAAGATGGCGTAGATTGTTCCCATTTGGCCCTGGAGCTCGTCAAATTCCAATACCATTTCCGTTACTAAGTCACAACGAGAGAGCGCCGTTGCCCGTTGAAAGAGATCGACATCTGCGCCAATGGATTGAGCAATTTTCGACCCAAGGGACTGAACGCGCTCAGTTTTCGCACCCAATGAACCGAGCTTTGGATGGAAGGTAATATGGTCTAAACGCGGTCGGCGAGCCGCTAGCGTTTCTTTTTGATCGAGATTAAAGAAGAATTTTGCGTCAGATAACCGCGCTCTAATGACCCGCTGATTTCCGGCAATGACTTGCTTGGGGTCCTTACTTTCAATGTTTGATACAGTGATGAACCGGTTCGACAACGCACCTGAGGTATCTCGCGTATGGAAATATTTTTGATGCCCTTTCATTGCGGCAATCAGCGCTATATCCGGCACCTCTAAAAATCGCTCTTCGAATTCGCCGCAAAGTGCAACAGGCCACTCAACCAGACAATTGATTTCAGTGAGTAAATCTTGGTCGAGTTCTACGGTCACTCCATGCTCTTGGGCTGATTGCTCAATCGTGTCCCAGGTAGCACGCTGTCTCTGTTCAAAATCAGCGATCACGTAAGCATTGGTGAGATGTCGATGATACTGACCGGCATGATCGATCGTCATGGGATCGGGTGCCATGAAACGATGACCGAAGGTCCGGTTGCTGCTATTCAAGCCAAAAAGCGTCATTGGAACCACCTGATCGTCGATCATGGCGAGAATCCAATGCACAGGTCTGGGAAATTCATCACGTCCGTTTCCCCAACGCATTGGTTTTGAAAGTGCTAAACCCCCAAACACAGCCGAACAGACTTCTGGCAGGATCTCCCGAGCAGGCCGACCTGTCTCAACGCCCCGATAAACCACCCATTGACCTTTATCGGTCTCAACCAGCTCGATCTCATCAGGGGAAATACCGAGACCTCGACAGAATCCGAGAAGTGCTTTGCTCGGCTCGCCCTCTTGAAAGCCAGCGGACGCTGCAGGGCCTCTACGCTCAAAGGGCTTGTCTTCCGAATATTCGGCCAATCTCTCAATCGAGACTCCAAGACGGCGTGGTGCGGCGATGACCGAGAGGCTTTCATATCTCAATCGTGCATCGTCGAGCTTCGTTGTGAAAAGCTCTTGAAATTGTTGTTTCAAGGATGGCAGGGCCGAGGTCGGAAGTTCTTCGCACCCAAGTTCAAACACAAACTGCCGTGTCTTCATGCATCGACTCCCTTCAGGATCTCTGCTCTCAGCGCATGGTCTGCCAATGGAAACCCAGCTTGCTTTCGTGTTTCAAAATAACAATTGGCGACTTGTCGAGCCAGATTGCGTACCTTGAGGATGTACCGTTGCCTTTCTGTGACACTGATCGCGTGACGCGCATCCAGCAGATTAAACGTATGGCTCGCTTTCAACACTTGCTCGTAAGCTGGCAATGGTAAGGATGCATCCAGAAGTTGTTCACACGCTTTTTCAGCTTCTGCAAACCCACTAAATAGCCACTCAGTATTGGCGTGTTCAAAATTATAGGCGCTCATTTCTTGTTCATTTTGGAGAAAAACGTCCCCGTAGGTCACGATGGAGTCTTCGGTTTTCGTCCAAACAAGATCGAACATCGACTCAACGTTTTGAAGATACATTGCGATTCGTTCGAGACCGTAGGTCAGCTCACCGGTTACTGGGTAGCACGCGAGGCCACCCACTTGCTGAAAATAAGTGAACTGGGTGACTTCCATCCCATTAAGCCACACTTCCCAGCCAAGGCCCCAGGCACCAAGCGTTGGCGACTCCCAATTATCTTCCACAAGTCGAAGATCATGAATTTCAGGGTCGATTCCCAAATACTTCAAGGAGCCAAAATACAGATCAACGAGATTTTTGGGATTTGGCTTCATGACAACTTGGAATTGATAATAGTGCTGGCCACGATTGGGGTTTTCACCATAACGACCATCAGTTGGACGTCGTGAAGGCTGGACGTAAGCCGCATTCCAACGTTCCGGGCCGATCGCACGCAAGAAAGTTGCAGGATGGAAAGTTCCAGCCCCCACTTCCATGTCATACGGTTGTAAAATAATGCAACCTTGGTCGGCCCAATATTGTTGGAGGGCCAAGATCAGTCCTTGGAAAGTTGAAGTATCTGGTGCGCCAGTTGTCGGCATAGTCGTTCCGTCAGCTAAAATAAGGGCACACAGTATAGCTAACGGGTTAGAAATTTGTGCAGTTGATTCAGCGGTTTGTTTGGTTTCTTGGCCAAATGCCTAATTTTGTAAAGCATCTGCTCGCCAAGGTGATCGGTCTTTACTTGATTTATTTTCCGAATCAATCTGCGCGCATTACTCGAAAAAATATCCAGCTCGCTTATCCCTTGATGCCAAAACATCAACAACATCAACTGAGCAATGATTCGATTGAGGAGCTCTCACAAAAGTTTTTTGATTTACTCACGACCTGGGTGAAGCCCGTTGCTGATTCACGCGATCGAGTCACGATTGTCCGCGGATTTCCTGAATTCCAGCAAACGACCGACGGACAGCCAACTTTGATCCTTCTACCCCATCTTGGGAATTGGGAATTATTCGGTCTTTGGCTAACGCAGTATCGCCCCTACACCGCGATGTTCCGGCCACTACGAGTCCCTGAAATTTCAGCATTGGTTCGTCAAGCTCGAGAGCGTGGCGGCAATCATTTAGTTCCAGCGACCACCGCAGGCGTCAAAGCGATGCTAAAATGGTTAAAACATAACGAATGCGCGATCGTGTTACCTGATCAGGCCCCCAAGGAAGGTGAAGAAGCTTATGCGTCATTTTTTGGGCTCGATGTGTTAACACCGGTATTGCCGTACCGATTGGCCTTGGCAACTAACGCGCGAGTGTTTATCGGCGCTGCACTGAAGACCCAAGAGGGCTATGAGGTTGTTCTCAAGAAACTCAACGATCCCATTGCTGATGATCAAGATCATTGGCTAGTGATGATGAATCGAGAAATTGAAGCTCTGGTTAGAGAGTATCCAGAGCAATATCAATGGGAGTATCGGCGGTTTCGTAATGCCCCAGACGGCTCCCTACGCTATCCTTAATGTTCCCAAAATGAGGGGGATAACACCACGAGAAGAGTGAAGAGTTCCAGCCGCCCCAACAGCATCGCGAAGCTTAAAACGTACTTGGTCCCATCTGAAAGTGTGGAATAGTTCAGCGTTGCGTCCCCGAGCCCCGGGCCTAGATTGTTCAGACACGCGCCTACCGCCGAGTACGCGGTAATTGGGTCCTCACCCAGCGCCATACAAACCAGCATCAAAACCGCAAAAATGAGGACATAGGCCGCAAGAAATCCCCAAACGGCGTCGATCACTCGAGATCCCACCGGTTTTCTTCCGAGTTTGATCGGAATCACCGCGTTTGGATGAATGAGCCGTTTGATTTCACGAGATCCCTGTTTGTACAACAGCAACATGCGGATGATTTTAATTCCACCACCCGTTGAACCTGCGCAGGCTCCGATAAACGCACTCATTAAGAGCAAAAACGGAATAAACGTCGGCCAGTTGGCATAATCAGCCGTTGTAAACCCCGTCGTTGTTGCAATTGAGACCACTTCAAAGATTCCCTTTCGGAATGCCTCGTTAACGGGATAAGTCCCGTTTTCAACCAAGGCTAGCGAAATCAGAAGCGATAAACCAAACAAGAACAACAGGTAGGTTTTCCATTCAGGATCATGCAGGTAGTGCTTGAGGCTATTGTTATGCCATGCGACGAAATGAAGCGAAAAATTCATTCCCGAAATTACCATGAAGATAATGGCAACGGTTTCAATCGAGACGCTATTGAAATGACCAATCGATGCGTCATACGGCGAGAAGCCTCCTATTGCAATGGTCGAAAACGCATGACAGATGGCGTCAAATATCGCCATTCCTGAGATCCAATACGCTAATGCGCAGGCAGCTGTCAGCGAGAGATAGATTAACCAAAGTGCCTTCGCGGTCTCGGCGATTCGAGGTGACAATTTGGCGTCTTTGACGGGTCCGGGTGTCTCTGCTCTGTACAACTGCATTCCACCGATACCAAGCATCGGAAGAATCGCGACCGCGAGAACGACGATCCCCATCCCGCCGAGCCACTGCAGTTGTTGCCGATAAAACAGCACCGATTTCGGCAAATGATCAAGACCCACAATCACTGTCGCACCAGTTGTGGTCAGCCCGCTAATGGACTCAAATAACGCATCGGTCATACTTAAATTGAGTTGTTCAGATAGCGCTAATGGCACACTGCCGGCACTGCCCAGCACCAGCCAAAAAAGCACAGTGATCACGAAACCGTCACGGATTCTGAGATCCCGCTTTTGCCGACGTGCGGGAAGCCAACTGATGAACCCAGCTCCAAAAATCAACCCCGCAGCTGCCCCAAACAGTGGAATCTGTCCATCATCGAAAATGACACTGATACCAATAGGCGGCAGCATGGTCAGACTGAATAACATCAGGAGCAATCCAAGAATTCGAAGAGTCGGGCCGAAATGTGTCATTACAAGAAGGTCGGAGCGACCGAAAATAACCGTTCGATGTCGGTAATTTTTCGCTTGTCTGTGAGGAACATGATCACGTGATCTTGATGTTCGATTTCGATGTGATCATGGGCAATTAAAACCTCATCGTTTCGGACGATCGCGCCAATTGTTGCTCCACCTGGCAAAGCAATGTCGCCAATTTTCTTACCGACAACTCGACTGGATCGCTCATCGCCATGAGCGACGGCTTCGATGGCTTCTGCAGCGCCACGTCTGAGAGAGTGAGCGGCTTGGATTGAGCCTCTGCGAACTAACTGCAGCAGTGAGCCGATCGTGGCTTGCTCTGGGCTTACAGCAATATCAACGAGCCCACCCTGTACAAGGTCAACATACGCTGCGTTGTTGATAAGGGTCATGACCTTTCGTGCACCTAACTTCTTTGCGAGCATCGATGACATGATATTCGCTTCATCACTATTGGTAACGGCGCAGAAAACATCTACGTCATCGATTCGTTCTTCGAGAAGCAGATCTAGATCCGATGCGTCTCCTTGTAGAACAACCGTCCTGTTGAGCATTTCTGATAGTTCTTTGCATCGCAACTGGCCACGTTCAATCAACTTGACGCGGTATTGATTTTCAATTGAGGTCGCAAGACGTGCTCCAATATTTCCGCCACCGGCGATGAGGATGCGTCGATAAGGTTTTTCAAGTTTTTGCAGTTCAGAAACGACAGCTCGAATGTCTTTTCGAGCAGCGAGGAAAAAGACTTCATCATCAGCTTCGATGACCGTATCACCCCTTGGCAGAATCGGTCGATCTCTTCTAAAAATCGCAGCTACACGTGTGTCGACTTTGGGAAGGTCTTGGCGAAGATCTTTCAGTTCTCGTCCGACCAGTGCACCATCCGAGTATGCTTTCACGGCAACAAGTTGCACCAACCCACCAGCAAAATCCATCACCTGGAGCGCACCTGGTTGTTGGATTAAACGGAAAATGGCCTCGGTCACTAACTGTTCTGGACGAATAATCTGATCAATATTGAAGGCGGTTTTACCTCCAAATAACGGATTCGTTTTTCCATCATCGTCCCCGTCATAAGCGGGGGAACGAACTCGCGCAATTTTTGTCGGGGTTCTGAAGAGTGCATGACTGATTTGGCATGCCACCATATTAATCTCATCGGAGTTTGTGACTGCGATCAGCATATCCGCATCAATACCGCCGGCTTGTTTGAGAATATCTGGGTAAGACGCGTTCCCATGAATGGTTCGAATATCTAGCCGATCTTGTAGTGCACGCAACCGAAAACGGTCTGTATCCACGACGGTGATGTCATTGGCTTCAGAAGCAAGATTTTCCGCCAGCGTGGCTCCCACCTGTCCGGCGCCTAGGATAATGATTTTCAAGCCGATACCCCGTTATTTGTGGGCTCTGATTTAACCAGAAGCGCGTAAAAGAAACCATCTCCTCCGGCGTGCGTGGGAAGGTGCTGGGTTCCATATAGGGTGTCGAGACCTGGTATGCCATCGATGGTCGTGAGGCGCGCATCGGCATGACGCTCCAAAAACTTGCGAATTTGATGCTGATTCTCTTGGGGTAGGATGGAGCAGGTGGTAACCAACAATCGACCACCAATTTTTAAGGTGTCCCATGTCGCATCGAGGATCATGGTTTGCATTCCAATTAATGATCGTAATGACGTTTCCGAGCGCATCAGTCTGACATCTGGATGTCGTCGAATTACCCCAGTTGCGGAGCAAGGAAGATCGAGTAAGACAGCATCAAATGCGTGCTGGTCCCACCAACTTTCCGTATGTGACGCATCGGTAGCGATCAGTTCAGCACGCAAACCGAGCCGAACCAGATTCTCTTTAATTCGTGATAGCCGCTGTTCACTGACATCCAGAGCAATGACTTGAGAGTCAGACATTTCAAGCAAGTGGCAGGTTTTTCCGCCGGGCGCAGCGCAGGCATCAAGAATCCGTTCGTGGTCCTGTGGGTTCAGAATGATCGAAGCCCATTGGCTCGCCTCATCCTGCACACTGACAAACCCTTCCGAAAAACCCTCTAGAGATTGAACGGGAACTGGTTTTGCCAAGCGCACGGAATCCGGTGCTGAGCCTGGGGCGGCCTCAATTTCTTGTGTTGTTAGTATCTCGATATAAGCATCTCGATCTAATTTTTGACGATTGACACGCAACGTCATTGGAGGATGAACATTATTCTCAACTAGAACCCGCTCCCAATGGTCTGGCCAGCTTTGTCGAATCGCATCAATCAGCCATTGCGGGTGATTCCAGAGTGTCTGTGCGGAGTGACGCTCCATTTTAAGCTCTGATTTTTTGCGGATGAATTGTCGTAAGACAGCATTCACAAGGCCTCGCGCCCAAGGTCGTCCCTCGGTGACTGTGACATCCACATATTCGGAGACTACCGCATGCTCTTTGCTACCCATCCAGCCAAGCTCGAAAATGCCACAGCGGACGATGGCGCTGAGAATCTGATCCCTTGCTTTGAGTGGTTTATCCAAGAGTTGCGATTCGATGGCCTCTAAATGGAACCATTCGCGACAAATTCCATAACAGATCGATTGTAAGAGTTTTTTGTCATTTGGGTTTAGATGAACCGAATGTTTCCGAAGCAGCGCATCGAGATTAGATTGCTGATTTTGGAGCGCATCAATCACTTCTGCAGCATGCGCTCTGATCGATTTTTTCACGCGTCCTGCTCCAGCAACTGAATCGGTTCGATCCAGGGTGCTGATTGATGCGATAACATTTGCTCAAGCACCATTCGCTTACCACCGGGGAGCTGGCAGTCGAGTATTTGTAGGTTCCCATTGCATGTACTGACTAAAATTTGATCGTTTTCCTTCCAGAGCATGCCAGCTTGACTGTTGCTACCCGTTGCTGCGCGAACAGAATAAATTTTAATTCGGGATGAACCGGCAAATGTAAAAGCCCCGGGGACAGGATTGAATGCATGAATTTGCCGCATGACTTGAGTTTGGTCGCGATTCCAACGAATACAGGCATCATCTGTCGTGATTTTATGGGCGTAAGTGACCCCTTCGTGAGGCTGTTCAATCGGTTGGAGGGCTCCCTGATCGAACTGTTTCAGTGAGTGAACCAGTAGCGGACCACCGATCTTTGCCAGCTGATCGTGTAATTCAGCCGTTGTCGTTTGGTCATCAATTGGCACTGATGCGGTGTTGAGCATAGGTCCCGTGTCTAAGCCCTTATCCATTACCATAATTGTGATACCAGTCTCTGTGTCTCCAGCTGCTATCGCTCGCTGCAACGGGGCTGCTCCACGCCATTTGGGAAGGAGTGATGCATGGACATTCAGGCAGCCAAGACGTGGGCTTTGAAGAACTTCCGCATTGAGAATCTGCCCATAGGCAACAACGACTATGGCATCAAAGTCTTGTTCGTGAATCCATGCGATTTCGTTTGGATCTTTGAGTGTGATCGGTTGTCTGACCGTTAAGTTGGCTTCAAGCGCACATCGTTTCACGGCGCTTTCTGACACCTTTTGTCCTCGCCCACTGGGTCGATCTGGCTGTGTGAGGACATACTCTATGACGATGTCCGGATCGTCAATGAGAGCTCTGAGTGTTGGGACAGCAAAGTCAGGAGTGCCGGCAAACAGGACTCGCAACATCTAAGAAGTCGCCTCAACTCGTTTTTGTTTGATCAATTTTGATTTGATTCGTGATCGTTTAAGGCCTGATAAATGATCAACAAAGAGCTTGCCGTTTAAGTGATCGCATTCATGTTGGATACAGACTGCCAGCAGCCCTTCGGCTTCCATTTCGTAGGGCTCACCCGAACGGTCGAGTGCGTTGAGCCGGATATGCTCAGGCCGTTTAACGACCTCGTAAATCCCTGGAACCGACAAACAGCCTTCTTGCATTTCATCGATTTCTTGGGTTAAAAGCTCAAATTTAGGATTGATCATGACTAGGGGAGCATTTTGTTCGTCTTGCAAATCAATGACTACAACTCGCAGATGAACATCGATTTGCGTTGCTGCCAGGCCGATCCCTTGCGCTTCATACATGGTTTCAAACATGTCATCGATCAAAACACGAATCGAGTCATCGACGCTTTCAACCGGTTTTGCCATCGTTCGAAGCCGAGGATCCGGGAATTCAAGAATTTTACATAATGCCATGTTGTGTCTGATTCATAGAGTGATTGATATAAACCGAAATTGTACCTGAAGTCCAAGGTGCCTCGCACTGTTCATGACCATGCTTTTGTTTTTGGCTGATTTGACCCATGCATGTCCGATGGTTCGTTTGTTTCATGTGAAACATTCAGCACCTTGTGAGAAGGATTGCATTTACGTCCATATCCTAGCCGATGGGATCACTGCCGAATTCATATCCAGGCCGCAAACGTTGAGTCAGTTGGTTGCTGTCAGTCGGTCCGCACTAACGCCTGTAGCGTTTAAATATCAGCAGCCCTTGATCCCTCTCCACCCGCAACGATTGGTTGATTCACGAGCGGGCCTCTTACCTGTTTGTCGATATGGCCGGCTCCAGCGAGGAATTCAGCAAGGTTTGCGCCCAGGCGATCAGGTTCCGATTTTGCTCAATCAATGTCTGGGAGGGACTTTACAGATCTTGACACTTAAAGACCAAACCGCATTTGGAGTTTATGCTGTGCACTAGTTAATGCTGATTGACCCATGATTTTTGTAAATGATGTAAAGAGTAATGCAGACATTCTGATGTCTGGCGGTGTTTCTGCGATCCCTACAGAGGGTGTTTGGGGTTTGAGTTGTCGCGTCGGGTCTTTGGCGGCGATTGACCGGGTTTTGCAAATCAAACAGCGAGATCCCTCAAAAGGTTTGATTACATTGGTGACTGAATTTGACGATCTTGCTCATTGGTATGCTTGCCCGATTCGGGAGGAAGCAGACGAGGAATCTGGTCGGCCGTCAACCTGGATCATTCCGGTCAATTTGCAGTGTCCTACATTACTCACAGGTGGCCGTCAGTCATTGGCTGTTCGCCGCGTGACAATGCCAGCCTTAGTCCGGTTGATAGATTTGACTGGTCCGCTGGTCTCGACTTCTGCGAACCGATCAGGTCGTGCAGCCTGTCTGACTCGATGGCAGGTGATGAATCAGCTGGCACATTTGGTCGATCATGTGGCGCGCGGACACACGCAGGGCTACCTGAAACCAAGTACCATCCGGGATATGCAGACGGGAACAATCATTAGGGATTGATGAAATGATGGATTTTCATGTGGTGAAGTCATATTTATTGGGGCTTCAGGACAGTATTTGCCAAGCGCTCGAAGCTGAGGACGCTCAGGCGAGTTTTCAGCAGGACCAATGGGAGCGTAAAGAAGGCGGTGGTGGCCGTTCACGAGTGATGGCGGATGGTGCTGTGTTTGAAAAAGCTGGAGTCGGATTTAGTCATGTCATGGGGTCCAAATTGCCACCATCGGCGACAGCGTCTCGACCTGAACTTGCAGGTCGATCGTGGCAAGCCATGGGCGTCAGTTTAGTAATTCATCCGGAAAATCCCTATGTGCCGACCTCGCATGCGAATGTTCGCTTTTTTGTCGCAGAAAAAGAGGGTGAGGAGCCAGTGTGGTGGTTTGGTGGCGGGTTTGATCTCACTCCGTTTTACCCGATGGATGAGGACTGTGAACATTTTCACCGGGTCGCTAGGGATGCCATGAGTCCATTTGGCTATCATTACTACGCCAAATACAAAGCAGCCTGTGATGCGTACTTCTACCTGCCGCACCGCGACGAAACGCGAGGGATTGGCGGGTTATTTTTTGATGATTTTAATGAGCTTGGTTTTGACCAAAGTTTCGCGTTTATGCAAGCGGTTGGCGATGCCTTTGTTCCTGCCTATGTGCCGATTGTTCGCCGTCGTCGAGAGATGACTTACGGGATGCGTGAGCGGGAGTTTCAGTTGTATCGTCGAGGTCGGTATGTGGAATTCAACTTGGTTTACGATCGAGGCACCCTATTTGGATTACAAAGTGGGGGTCGGACCGAGTCAATTTTAATGTCGATGCCACCTTTGGCGCGCTGGGAGTATGGTTACGTGCCTGAAGCTCAGAGTGACGAAGCGCGGCTGGCTCAGTACTTAAAGCCGAGAGATTGGCTGTGAGTTATCGGTTTGCCGTGTTTGGCGATCCTATCGCCCATTCGAAGTCTCCCGACATCCATCGTCGGTTTGCGGAACAATTGGGGCTTGAAGTCGTCTACGACAAGCTATTAGTCAAAGAGCGTGAGTTCGAATCTGAAGTGAGACGATTTTTCGATGAAGGAGGCGATGGACTCAGCATTACCGTGCCCCACAAGTGGGCCGCTCATCAGCTTGCTGATCATCTCTCAACCGAGGCCTTATCAGCTGGGGCGTGCAATACCCTGATGAGCACGGAACAAGGTCTTTATGGTCACAATACCGATGGTTTGGGTCTATTGGATGATTTGGATCGGTTGGATTGGAGTCCAGCCGGACGGCGAGTACTTATTTTGGGTGCTGGGGGCGCAGTCGCAGGTTGTTTGGGGCCGTTAATTGACCGTGGTCCAGATGAAATCGTGATTGCGAATCGGTCGATTCAGAAATTGGACCGCTTGGTTGGGTACTATGATCGACGGGTGCGAGGGATAGGTCTGTCTGAGCTAGATTCTCAGGGTCGGCCATTTGATTTAGTGATTAACGGTATTTCAGCTGGACTGTCTGGGAGTACCGGGGTCGAATTAACCGATCGGATTGTAAATGCCGACGGCGCTTGCTACGACTTGGTTTACAGCTCTGACGACACGCCATTTTTAAAGATGTGCCGGTCATTCACAGATCAACGTGCTGATGGTCTCGGGATGTTGCTCGCACAGGCAGCGAGACAATTTGAACTATGGACCGGGCTCTATCCCGATCCCTTTGCTCAGCTGATTGCGTTCGGTCGCTCGCCGGACTCTTGCCGATGATTTGGTATACTGCTGGCCTTTTGAGATGACAAACATGCCCCAAACTCTTCCTCTGGCCCGTCTTGGGGTCGTCGGCGGCGGACAGCTGGCTCGGATGTTGGCGCCGGCCTGTAACGCACTGCATGTGCATATGACTATTCTAGACCCCACGCATCAGTCTCCAGCAGGCCAGGTAGCTTTTGATCAAATACAGGGAGCGCTTGATGACCCCGATGCGCTGCGTCAGCTCTGTGAGCAATCCGACATAGTGACGTTTGATCTGGAAAATGTGGGCGCTGATATCTTGATGACTTTGGCGGATCAGGGGATGGAAATGGTGCCATCGCCCTCCACTATCCGGTTGATCCAGAATAAATTTGAGCAAAAGCAGCATTACCGAAAGAAAGGCATTCCCACCGCCGACTTTGTTGATTTACGGGAGGATCCCGCTTTTGCAGACGTCCTTGCATTTGGTTTGCCCTGTGTACAGAAAACTCATACCGGAGGTTACGATGGTCGCGGTGTTCATGTCATTCGGTCGGCTGATGATTGGGATCGGCGACTCGAAACCAGAAGTTTTTTAGAACAATTCGTGTCAGGCGGGACTGAGTTGGCAGTCATGGTCGCGCGTCGTGTATCTGGAGAGGTCGTTGCCTATGACCCCGTTGAAATGGTGGTCGATCCAGACCTGCATTTGCTCGATTATTTGCTCGCACCCGCTCGTGTAAGTGGGGACTTGCGCCAACAAGTGCAACAACTGGCCAAACAGACAGTGGAATCATTTGGAACATCCGGTCTGTTTGGCGTTGAACTCTTTATCAACGAAGCAGGCGAACTGTTAGTGAACGAGGTCGCTCCGCGCGCTCACAACTCAGGGCACCACACCATCGAAGCCTGCGTTACCAGTCAGTTTGAGAATCAGTTAAGAGCCTGCCTGAATTTACCGCTCGGACGAACAGACTTACGTGGCCATGCATTAACAGCCAACTTGGTTGGCGAATCTGGTTTTGTCGGTACTCCAGTTATCGAGGGCCTCGATGCGTTATCGCAGATTCCGGATGCTCACCTACATCTGTACGGAAAGGATGAGTGTCGACCGGGTCGAAAGATGGGACACTTCACATTATTGGGTGAAGATCATCATGAATTGGTTCAACGGTTAGAGTCGATTCGCAAGGTATTAATGATTCGAGGAGATACGCCGCAATGAATGTAAAAGTTGGCGTCATAATGGGATCGGATTCTGACTGGCCCATCATGGAAGGTGCCGTGGATGCGTTAAAAACGTTAGGTGTTCCAGTGGAAGCGACGGTCGTTTCTGCTCACCGGACTCCTGAGCGGTTAATGGAATATGCGAGTTCGGCTAGGAACCGCGGTCTGGATGTCGTCATCGCCGGTGCAGGTGGTGCGGCGCATCTTCCGGGAATGATCGCGGCTGTCACAGAACTGCCTGTGATTGGGGTGCCCGTCGTTGCAACTTGCCTGAATGGTGAGGATAGCTTGCTCTCAATCGTGCAGATGCCAAAGGGCGTTCCGGTCGCTACTGTTGCGATCAACGGTGCGTATAACGCAGGACTGCTGGCTGCTCAAATTGTTGCCACTGGCGATCATGCCCTACGTGATCGCTTGGCGGACTACAAACAACAATTGGCGGCGCAAGTCGTTGAAAAAGCGAAGAAGGTCGAACGGGCTGCGAATTAGCCCGTTACCTCTCTGTGGCTGTTCGCCAATCGAATGTAGTGAAGAGCCGAATATCTGAGGAATTCTTTTTCGCGATCTTTTAGCGGTCTGGCCATTTTCGCAGGCGATCCGACATATAAATAGCCTGATTCGAGGGTCTTCCCCGGAGGAACTAGGGTTCCTGCCCCGATCATCACCTGGTCTTCAACAACTGCTCCGTCGAGCACCGTGGCACCGATTCCAATTAACACCTCTTGACCGATGGTGCAGCCATGGAGACAGGCTTGATGACCGATTGTGACGCGTTCGCCAATGGTCAGCGCTTTGCCACCAGGTGAGTAGGGTCCGTCATGAGTGCAATGCAAGATGGCTCCATCTTGGATATTGGTTTGCGAGCCGACGGTAATGGTATTGACGTCGCCACGAATGACGACTTGCGGCCAGACCGAGACCTCTTTGCCCAGTGTGACTTTCCCGATGACAACGGCAGACGGGTCGATCCAGACGGATTCGTCAATCTCGGGGTGTTGGTTATCATAAGCGCGAACGGTCATACTAATCCTTGTGATGTGACGAAACCCTCACACTATTTCCGAACCAATACTGGAGTCAATGATGCCAATCAAACGTTTTATTGCAGGAGCGGTCTGCCAGCAATGCAGCGCACAAGATAAGGTCAGGGCTTGGGAAGATGAGGACGAGCGAGTTATGCGTCGAGAATGCGTGTTGTGTGGACATGAGGATGTGATTGCTCTGGAAGCACCTGAGGCATCTGAGATCACGACGCGCGTGAATTACACAGACCCAGTCTTTGATGACGATGTTAAACCGGTTCGAATTCTTGACGCGACAGGGCCGAAAGACGCCTGACTTCCGCGACCATGGTCGGGAGTCTGATACCGAGCGCAATTACTCGGATGACGGAGAAGATCAAAAACGCTGCCATCAAATGGTCAACGGTCGCGGCCTCTAGGATCCCCAGACTCCCAAACC
Source organism: uncultured Litorivicinus sp. (assembly GCA_902528165.1). GTDB lineage: Bacteria > Pseudomonadota > Gammaproteobacteria > Pseudomonadales > Litorivicinaceae > HIMB30. The sequence goes on along the minus strand of CABZRL010000001.1, from coordinate 146,674 downwards.
ACCCGACACTGGTTGCAACCGCCATGGCGATGCACATATCCAGCGACTTGGTGAGACCGATAAATACTCCATCGAGCCAATAGGACCAACACAACACCAATACAATCCAGTAAAACCAGGCCATGAGTTCCGACGCTTGGTGAATGACACGTTGGAAATCCGTCAGAGCCGAGAAGATGTGCGTGTGAAATAGCATTAGGCCGGCCACGATCATCACAGCGGACACAAATGATAAGGCGGCACCTGCCCAGAGGCTTTCGATAAAACGACGCAAGTGGCGTTCGCCAAGTGCTTGTCCGGCTTCGATCTCAGCAGCATAGGCAAAACCATCAAGTGCATATGCGACTGTGGCCAGCAGGACTAGCATGAGTCCGATGGCGGCAGCTTCAATGATGCCTAATCTGGCAGAGAGGACTGCTAAGGTGACGAATACGCTGTGTAACAACAGGGTTCGAAGCATCAGCGGTAAGTTAATCTTCAATAGTTGGATCTGCAGTCCAACATCCCACGGAGAGGTCAGCACAAGTGACTGACGTTTGAGCTGCCTGAGCAACATGACGACGGCGAAGGCAACTGCTGCATATTCGGAAATGACGGTACCAAGAGCGATACCTTGGCTATTCATGTTCAGTTCGATCGCCAGAAAATAATTAAGACCGATATTTAACACATTGATGCTGATGGCCAGAAGCAAAGCAATCCGTGTCAAACCTTGCCCGATAAACCAGCCCGTCAAAGCCAGTAATATCAGATGAGCAGGCGCTCCCCACAATCGGATTGTCAAATATTGCTCAAGCGGTTGAGTCATTTCTGTGGTTGGTTTTGCCAGTTGAAGAATCGGATGGATGGCATGCGACCCTAGCAGCATCAATGCAAGTCCAATAAGGAGTGCCATGAAGACGGCATTACTTAAGAGACTCACCGACCGCAGCGGATCATTGGCGCCCACAGCTTGTGCCACAAGGCCGGTAGTGCCCATTCTTAAAAACGAAAAGGTGCCAAAGAAGATTACGAGAAGTTCAGCACCAACCGTGACAGCGGCTAAATAATAAGTGTGATCAAGGTGTCCCGAGATCGCCGCGTCAGCGAGCCCCAGTAGTGGTGTTGCAATGTTTGCAATAATCAAAGGAAGCGCCAGCCGCCATAATCTGGCAACCGACGCTATCTTGAGATGAGTTGGCATTGAGGATCGAGGCGTCTGGCCACGAGAATCTCTAAAAAGTCATTCGGATCTTTGACATGCGGGGGTGCTTGCGGGCCGCCTTCACGCTTACGAGCGAGTGCAACCAATCGGAGCATCCAAAACCTAAGCGCCGCGGTTTCTGCGGCAAGCGGCCAACAGTCGATTTCATCGGCTATGAGCGGGCGATGTTGATGGTAACCACTCATCAAGGCGTCGGTTTTATGCGCTTGAAGACGCCCTGTTGGATCAGAACACCAGTCGTTAATTGTGACAGCTAAATCGAACAGTAGGCATCCGTTACATGCATTGTAGAAATCGATGATACCAGCCAGTTTTCCCTGATGAAATAATGCGTTATCACAGAAAAGGTCACCATGGATGATGCCTGTGGGAAGCGTTTGGGCGGAATCGACAAACAGTTGTGATCGACTGATCTGATCTTTGAGCGTTTCCTGGTGCGCCGTCGGAACAAGATCAAGGACACGCTCGACATTGCTTTCCCACCAAGTGTTCCAACGGTGATTTTCACGGGTGAGATCATGATAATGTTGTGTTGCTGCATGCATTCGACCCAATGCAACACCAATCTGTTGGCATGCATTCACTGAAATGGGATCGAGCGTTGACCCTTGGATTCGTGTAAATAGCGCAGTCGGTTTGTTTTTGACGTTAAACAGACGGTCGCCATGTTGATTCGCGATTGGAGTAGCCACCGGTACACCATCCTCTGACAAGCGCCGGTTCAGTTCGATAAAAAATGGGATTTCATCAAAGCCCTGTTCTTCAAAAATTTGCAGAACGGTTTCTGTTGTTTCAAAAGAGACAAAATAGGTGGTGTTTTCCACACCAGCATCCACTCCTTGGAAGCTCATTAAATCACCCAACCCAAATTGTTTAGTGAAGTCCTGCATTTCCTGCAGAGTTAATTCTGTGTAAACACTCATCGCCGCGTCCTGTCCAAGCGCGGTATTATGCATCGACAGTTACAAAAGCAACACTCTCAGGAGCTTGAATGCCTGCACCTTTGGTTTTAGTTGATGGGTCGTCCTATCTTTACCGAGCGTTTCACGCCTTACCACCACTGACAACAAGCACCGGTCAGCCAGTTGGTGCGATTCGGGGTGTCATTTCAATGTTAAATAAGCTCGCTGATTCGACTGGCGCTGAACGAATGGTTGCGGTGTTTGATGCATCGGGGAAAACATTTCGTGACGACATGTATGCGGAGTACAAAGCCAATCGAGAAAAGATGCCGGATGAACTCAGGGAGCAGATTGAGCCCCTGCATTCAATCATTCGAGCGCTCGGATTTCCGCTATTGGCCGTTCCGGGAGTCGAGGCTGACGATGTCATCGGGACGCTTGCAAAGCAAGCAGAGGCTGCCGGTGAAGAGGTATTGATTTCCACAGGTGATAAGGATCTCGCTCAGCTTGTGACAGACCAAGTCACCCTTGTGAATACCATGAGCGATAGCACATTGACGCCGATCGGCGTTGAGGAGAAATTCGGCGTACCTCCAGAGCGGATGATCGACTTTCTTGCTTTGACTGGAGACAGTGTCGACAACGTACCGGGTATCCCGAAATGTGGCCCAAAAACAGCAGCTAAATGGCTCAATGCTTACGGATCACTTGATGGTGTTGTGGAAAGTGCTGAGTCGATTGGTGGAAAAATTGGTGAAACCTTTCGGGAGCACATGCATGTGCTCCCGCTATCAAAGGCATTGGTCACCATCAAAACTGATTGTGAATTACCCGTTGGTCTCGAGCAATTGGCGCGATCTGCCCCAGACCTTGAACAGTTAACGGCGCTGTATACCGATCTCGAACTGAATCAGTTTCTGAAGCGAATTCAACAATCCCCGGTGGTAAATGAGACATCTTTGGCAACCCCTGAAGCCATTGAGACATCCTATGAATTGGTCACGACGCCTGAGCGATTGACCTTTTGGATGGATCAATGCCGGCAAGCGAAAATTTTTGCATTGGATACAGAGACCACTTCATTGGTGGCCAGACATGCCAAGTTAGTTGGGGTTTCATTGTCTTGCATGGCTGGCCAAGCCTGTTACATCCCGGTGGGGCATGTGGAGGGCAAACAATTAGACATGACCCCGGTTCTTTTTGCATTGTCAGGCTTATTCGCTGACCGCGACCTGACCATGGTTGGTCATAATCTGAAATATGACTTGACGATTTTAGAAACCGTTGGGTTACTGCCGCAATGCCGATTGGCCGACACCATGCTCATGAGTTACGTGCTGGATGCGGCAGCAGGGCGCCATGACATGGATTCACTGGCAAAACGCTTGTTAGGCGTAGAAACCACGTCTTACGAAGACGTCTGTGGAAAAGGGGCGAAGCAAATTCGTTTTGACGAAGTGGCGCTTGAGTCAGCTTCACACTACGCATCGGAGGATGCCGATATCACATTACGGCTCTACAACCAGTTTGTAGAGCGTTTGGATCAAGTGCCCTCGCTTCAGTCGATTTCCCAAGAATTAGAACTCCCTGTAATGCAGATTCTCCGAGAAATGGAAAATCATGGAGCCTTACTTGATGTCGATATTTTGAACGCGCAATCAGTGACCCTTGGCGTGCGTCTCGAGCAGTTGGAATCTGAGGCACAGGCGTTGGCGGGGCGGCCATTTAACTTAGCCAGTCCGAAACAACTGCAAGAGATTTTATTTGATGAGCTTCAGTTACCTGTCCTGAAAAAAACGCCAAAAGGAGCGCCATCGACGAACGAAGAAGTGCTTCAGGAATTGGCCCTTGATTATCCGTTGCCGAAACTATTGATTGAGCACCGGAGTCTTTCAAAACTCAAAGGCACCTACACGGACAGACTACCCGGCGACTGTGATCCAGCGGATGGACGGGTGCACACCTCTTTTCATCAGGCAGTGACCTCGACCGGACGTTTGTCTTCGTCAGATCCGAATTTGCAAAATATTCCAATTCGAACCGAGGAAGGCCGTCGCATCCGTAAAGCCTTTATCGCACCAGACGGTTGGTCTGTCGTGGCAGCCGATTATTCGCAAATTGAACTGAGGATTATGGCGCATTTGTCGGGCGACAAGGGCTTGGTGGATGCGTTTGCGCGCGGTGATGATATCCATCGTGCGACAGCGGCAGAGGTCTTTGATTTAGAGCCAATGTTCGTGACAGATGAGCAGCGTCGGCGTGCGAAAGCCGTTAATTTTGGCCTGATTTATGGCATGAGTGCGTTTGGATTAGCGCGGCAACTTGGGATTGAGCGCGCTGAAGCGGCTGCCTACATTGATCGCTATTTTGAGCGTTATCCAGGGGTTCGACACTACATGGACTCCACGCGCGCAATGGCGCATGAGAAAGGTTACGTTGAGACTGTGTTTGGAAGACGTCTGACCCTGCCAGATATTCATGCAAGACAAGTTCCGGTTCGGCAAGCGGCAGAACGGGCAGCGATTAATGCACCCATGCAAGGAACTGCTGCGGACATTATCAAGCGAGCAATGCTGCGTGTGCATCAGGCATTAGCCACAAGTGATTTAGGTTGTCACTTGTTGCTTCAGGTGCACGATGAATTGGTTTTTGAGGTCAGGGATCGCGATCTAGATCCAGCGCGACAGCTCATCCGATTGGAAATGGAGGCTGCTGCTGAATTATCGGTTCCTTTGGTGGTTGACATCGGTAGTGGAGACAGCTGGTTCGAGGCGCACTAAAAATAATTCACATTTTTTTGAACTTTCTTGAAATCAATGGGTCTTAGTTCGTAAGGCAACGATATTCCCTCATTCGTTGTTCCGACGAGACCCCTGTCGGACGTTGAAACCCCGGTGTGAGCTACCGGGGTTTTTTATTGTGCGTGGCCTTCAAGATGGTGAGTGATCCATTCCGATGCTTCTTTGGTGCCAGTTTTATCCAAACTCGAAAAATTTAACACCACAGAGCGCGGCCGGTCTTTTTGCACAGACAATCTTGATTTGGCGGCCTGATTACGACTGAGCTTGTCACTCTTAGTCAGAAGCAACAAGGTATCCATTTCACGGTGGTCTGCAAAAGCAAGCATTTGCTGATCTAGTGCGGTCATGGGATGTCTGACATCCATGAGAAGAACGAGCCCGGTTAATGTTCGTCGTTCTGCGAGAAACTCACCAAGATGCTGTTGCCATTGTTTTTTGATCGCGTTAGGAACCTTGGCAAAACCATACCCGGGTAAATCGACCAAAAACCCGCCAGTTCCTGGCACTTCAAAGAAATTGATCAGCTGGGTTCGTCCAGGTGTTTTTGACACTCGCGCGAGACTTTTTTGCCCCGTGAGCGTATTGAGGGCGCTTGATTTACCGGCATTTGAGCGGCCACAAAAACCGATTTCGGGACCACATTCTGGCGGGCAGTGGTTCAGTGTTGGAGCGCTGATTAAAAATTTGGTTTGTGCCAGCCTAGGGTCTACTTGGGTGTCGCGCACGGCGATTAAATCCTTCACTGCATAAATCTCAGGTGCAATGTATACTACGTCATCGAAAAATGGATCGCTTTCCCAACAAAGAGATGAAACGAATGAAGTCTTTATTCACTGCTATTGGATTGGCCCTATCATCAACTCTCACCATGGCTGCTGGCTCTGAAGCAACCGCAACTTACGTCGGAAACGCAGACCAAGGTAAAGCTAAAAGTGCAACCTGTGCTGCGTGTCATGGGGCTGATGGTAATAGTGCTGCGGCTGATTACCCGAAATTGGCGGGCCAGCACGCGACTTACCTCGCGTCGACACTGAAGGCCTATCGCGATGGTTCGAGGGCTAACGCTATTATGGCGGGTATGGCTGCTGCGTTGTCTGACGACGATATCGCCGATTTGGCAGCTTACTACACAACCCAAGCAACGTCTGGTGGCGCTGTTGATGCCGACTTAGTCGCTCGTGGTGAGCAATTATTCCGTTTTGGTGATTCAGCAAAAGGTGTGAGTGCCTGCGCAGCCTGCCATGGTCCAACTGGAGCTGGTGTTGCTTCCGCAGGATTTCCTTCGCTAAAGGGTCAATGGGCTGGGTATACTGAAACTCAGTTAAAAGCTTACAGAGAAGGTTCGCGTGCGAATGCCATGATGAACGGAGTTGCTCAGAACCTGTCTGATGCAGATATCTGGGCGGTAGCGAGTTATGTTGGAGGTCTTCAGTAATGTTTAAGCGCTTCCTGTCAACAATGGTGATCGGTTTGAGCTTGATGCTGAATCAAGCTTGGGCTGCTGATGGATTCCAGGAAGGAGTTCATTATCAGACACTGTCAAAGCCAGTGGTCACATCAGATTCCTCGAAAGTTGAGGTACTGGAATTGTTTTGGTACGGATGCCCGCACTGCGATTCCTTGGATCCAGCACTGAAGGCATGGGTTCAAAAGGTTCCAAGCGATGTGAATTTTGTCCGTATGCCGGTGGTTTTTGGTCGCTCTTGGGAAATGCATGCGCGCATGTTCTGGGTCGCTAAAAATTTGGGGTTGTTAGAAACCATTCATGAACCTTTATTTAACGCGATCCACCGTGAAGGTCAGCGACTTCAACGTGTTGATGAGGTCATCGCCTTTTTTGAGCGGTTTGGTGCTGATCCGGCGGTGGTGAAACGAGAGCTTGACGGATTTGCAACAGAGAGTGCGCTGCGCTTGGCTGATGCTCGTGTTCGTGCTTATGGAATCCAAGGTGTGCCAGCATTGGTTGTCAACGGTCGTTATGTGACTGGTGTGTCACAGGCCGGTGGCGAGAGTCAGTTGTTTGCACTGTTGAATGAGTTGATCGAGACCTCGCGTCAACAGTGACTCTGAAAGCCAGCTCGATGACCGAGCTGGCTTTGTCTTATTTAGAAGTCAATCAAATCAGAAGCGGTTGCTTTCTGTTCCCGCAATGCTTTCGCATAAGCCGAATCCATTAAGTCGATTTCCACCGTCAAGTCAGGTGTTAAGCTAAATGCTTTAGTTCGGCGAATACGTGCGCGCAATTCCTGGGTTTCGTTGTTATCTCGATAGAGATGGAAGAACCTTAAAAATTTCTTATCGTTTGATTCAATTGCTGAAAGCGCCGAATAACACGGAGTGACGCGGCCATACTTGTTACAAATCCGATTGACTAATTTCGCTTGAGTTTTCTCATCGTTGGGTAATCCTTCTTGCCGATAGAAAATACGAACGATGTTTCCTTCAGGGTCGTGCGTGATCGTTAAAAACTCTTTAGCTGGGCTATCAAGCGACTGAAAATCATCGACGGAATCGCCGATTTGAAGTCCTGCGACATCAAAAGCAAGAGACGCTTGAGACAACGAGAAAGCAAGAGCTGCTAAGAAAAGGCGCGATTTGGTTCGGTACATCTTCATTAGGTCCAGTGTAGCGTATTCGGTCCAGTTAGGGTTGTTTGTTAAATGCAGCGTAGGCCTGATCCAATCGTTGCAAGGCGTCATTGATCTCAGACTCTGCAATGATTAATGGTGGCGCGAAGCGATGGACGTTCGGTCCTGCAACCAAGGTCATGAGTCCCATTTGCATGGTGAGTTTGACCAGTTCACCAGAGCGGCCTGCGTACTCGTCTTTGAGGACTGCGCCAATCAATAAACCTTGGCCCCGCACGGTCTTTAATAATTGATGCTTCGCGTTGAGTTGATTCAATCCCTGCGTTAACTGACGGCCTCGCTCAGTGACGTTACTGAGAAGTTCAGGTGTATTGATCAATGCAAGTGCTTTGCCAGCAACTGCTGTACCTAGTGGGTTTCCTCCATAGGTGCTTCCATGGGTGCCGGCAATGAAATGCTCTGAGATCCATTCTTTGCAAAGCATGGCGCCGATCGGAAATCCACAACCAAGACTCTTAGCGCTACTGAGAATATCCGGTGACACATCACTATGCTGATAGGCAAAGAGCTTTCCAGTTCGCCCCATGCCAGTTTGGACTTCATCAACAATTAAGGCTGCACCGACGCGATCACAGGCGGCTCTGATTTTTTCAAAAAATGTAGGGCAAATTGGTCTGACGCCCCCTTCTCCTTGAATCGGCTCAACCATCACAGCGCAGGTGTTTTCCGAGATTTGCGCTTCTAAGGATTTGCAGTCGTTGAATGGTAAGTGAGTGAAGCCTTCCGGCATTGGCCCAAAACCTGTCCGGTATTTGGGTTGTCCGCCTGCGGTGACCGTTGCGATCGTCCGACCGTGAAACGCGTCATTGAATGCAATAATTTCAATTTTCTCAGGACCATAGACATCGAAAGCCGCTTTCCTTGCCGCTTTGATAGCGGCCTCATTGGCTTCCGCACCAGAGTTACAAAAAAAGACCCGATCAGCAAAGGTTGCATCAACCAACGCTTTGGCCAAGTGAATAGCGGGTTCGTTGGCGAGCACGTTGGAGAGGTGCCAGACTTTGTTGGCTTGCTCGGTGAGCGCTTGAACGACGCCTGGGTGGCAGTGACCGAGTGCACTGACAGCGATCCCGCCGGCTAAATCCAAATAGCGTGCCCCGTCTTGGCCAAATAGCTCGCATCCAACACCTTTGACAATGATGGTTGGTGGTACACCGTAATTGGGGGTGAGAACTTGTTGATAATCCGATAAGTCAGTCATTTAGCATTATCTCGATGTGGGCACACACGCTACGGCCCAACGCCCCGAGATGATACCCACCTTCGAGGATAGATACGATACGTGATTGACTATGACGATTCGCGACGTCGTTAATCAGGGTCGTGATCCACCGGTAGTCATCCTCAACAAAGTTCAGTTCACCGAGCGGATCTTTGGTATGCGCGTCGAAGCCCGCTGAGATCAGAACCAGTTCAGGTTTAAATGCGTCAAGGGCTGGGAGAAAATCTTTTTCCACTTTGCTTCTGAAGACCGTCCCGTCTGAGCCCGCGTTGATTGGCGTCAGAATTAAGTGCTCACCTGGGGTGTCGAAGTGGCGATTTGGATAGAATGGATGCTGGAACGATGAACACACCATGACGCGCTCATCATCTTTAAAAATATTAACCGTTCCGTTGCCGTTGTGGACATCAAAATCAATGATCGCAACACGACTTAACCCATGCTGTTCAATTGCATGGAGCGCTGCAACGGCGATGTTGTTGAATAAGCAAAAACCCATCGCTAAGGATTTTTCGGCATGATGACCGGGTGGCCTTGTGGCACAAAACGCTCGCTGGATATCGCCTGCCATGACACGGTCAACTGCCTGACATCCGGCACCTGCGGCGAGTAAGGCAGCACGCAAGGATCCTGGTCCCATGGAGGTGTCACCATCGACGGGGATCAAATCACCATTAATTGCGTCATAGCCGATTTGTTCGATTTCATGAACATAGTCATGAGGGTGGGCTCGTTCGATCCACTCGTGCTCTGCTGGCAATGCTTGAAAGGGGGTGAGGTCAAGCATCAAGCCATTCGCCTGCAACCCAATATCAATCGCCTGCAGGCGCATCGGGCTTTCCGGATGCATGTGGCCCATGTCATGGATCATGCAGTCTGAATGGGTGAAATAGCCGATATGCTTCATGATGGGCTCCAGTTAGTCGGCAAACTGTATCACTGGCCAACCTTTGTGACATGCGAGTTCTGCTAGCGACTGATCTGGGTCAACCACGAATGCTTGATCTGCTTTTTCTAGCAGCGGACGATCGTTGATTGAGTCTGAATAGAAATGAATCGTCGAAGCACTTTCTTGCTGTGTCTTGAGCCATGCATGCAGTGCATCGATCTTCCCACTTTGATAGGTTGGAACACCGATTAACTCGCCCGTATAGCGCCCATCGATGACTTCAAATTCGCATCCTAAGTAGCTATCAACGCCGTGAAGACTGGCGATCGGTTGAACGATGAAGGTATTCGTTGCTGAAATGATCAACGTGTGAAATCCCTCAATTTTATAGGAGTGGATGCACTCCAGTGCTTTGATTTGCAGTTGAGGCCTGACGATTTCTTGGACGTACTGGTCACGCCAAGCGGTGACCTGGTCGATTGGATAGGTCTGGAGGATCTCGCAGGCAAATCGTTGATAGGCTCGGATATCAAGATCGGCATTTAAGTAATCTTGATAAAATCGTTCGTTGTTTTCTCGATAGTACTCTTCTTCGACTGCGTCGATATCGATTAAAAATTGATTCCAAGCTTTATCGCTATCGAAAGGGATGAGCGTATGGTCGAGGTCGAAGATGGCAAGTTGCATGGAATACTTCTTTTGATTGAGGGATTGGTTAAAAGTTGAAAGAATGCGAGGGTTTTTAGGGAGTTTCAAGTCATGATTGATCAGGACGGTTTTCGGTTAAATGTGGGAATCATTCTCGCGCATCCGACCGGCTCTGTTCTGTGGGCACGTCGACGCGGTGAAGATGCGTGGCAGTTTCCTCAAGGTGGCATGCAGGCTGGCGAGACTCCTGAAGATACTTTGTATCGCGAGCTTCATGAAGAGCTCGGCATTGCCAAGCATCAAGTGTTTGTTCTAGCCCAGACCGCTGGATGGTTGCGTTATCGACTGCCCAAATCGTTGATTCGGCCGCGAGGTAAAAAAACCTGTGTTGGTCAAAAACAGCGTTGGTATTTGCTTGCGTTGACAGATCCCTTCACACAGCCAGACTTAGATGCGACGGATCATCCCGAGTTTGACGCTTACCAATGGGTGAGCTATTGGTATCCACTGGGTCAGGTAATTCCCTTCAAGCGAGATGTGTATCGTCAGGCGATGATGGAGTTGGCGCCCGCATTGCGCTGGTTTGGGCCCATGGCATGCTAGACATTCTGCGGCGTCTCGTTCAGGCAGTCACGGATGCGGCAACACTGGACGAAGCGCTCACGATTATCGTGACTCGGATCAAAGACACGATGCAGACAGGGGTGTGTTCTGTCTATCTGCTCGATGAATCGACCGATCGGTGGTTATTAATGGCCACCGATGGACTCAATCCAGACTCAGTTCGCCAAGCGAGCCTTGCCAAAACTGAAGGTCTTGTCGGCACGGTTGGCAGTCGAGGTGAGCTGGTCAATCTTGACGATGCCCCAAATCATCCGGCATTTCGCTTTTTACAAGAAACGGGCGAAGAAATTTTTCAGTCGTTTCTGGGTGTCCCGATTGTCCACCAGCGCCAAATTCTGGGTGTTTTGGTTGTTCAGCAAACGACGCAGCGGAAATTTAGTGATGACGAAGAGGCCTTATTGGTCACGGTCGCGGCGCAAATTTCAGCACTAATCGCGCACGCTAAGGTCTCTGGCCGATTGCACCTGAGTCATCCCGATGGCGAAAAACCGATTGATATTCATTTTAAGGGAGTCGCAGGTGTTGCTGGGGTGACGACGGGGACGGCTTTCGTCAGGCAACCGCCCGCCAATTTAAGACGAGTGAAGGATGCACGGACCGATCAACCCAAGCATGAACTTGATGAGTTTCAAGCGGCCTTGGGTGAGGTGAAAGCTGAGTTGCGACAAATCAGTGATTCACTGGCGGAGCATTTGGCACGCAAAGAAACCGCATTGTTTGATACCTATCTGAGGATGCTTGAAGACCATACGTTAAGCGGTGAAGTCTGTCAGCGAATCCGTTCCGGTGAGACTGCACCGACGGCATTGAAGTACGTTGTGTTGGATTTGGTCGCGCGCTTTGAGGCAATGGATGATGCCTATTTAAAAGAGCGTGCGACGGACCTAATGGACTTGGGCCGTCGGATTCTTGCGAAATTGCTCCATGAACAATCTGAACACTTTGAGTATCCCAATGACGTGATCTTGGTTGCAGAAGATGTGACCCCGGTCATGCTGGGCGAGGTCGATACGCAGTCATTGAAAGCAATTGTTTCGATTAAAGGATCAGCAAATTCCCATGTCGCAATCTTGGCAAGAAGTCTGGGTATTCCAGCAGTGATGGGCGCTGTGGATCTCCCTTTGGGTGAAATCTCAGGTGCGCATGTGATCGTCGATGGGTGGCGAGGCGAGGTGATTGTCGAGCCCTCCGAACACGTTCTGGCTGAGTATCAGCGTGCGATTGATGATGCAGCGATTTTAGAATTGGACCTGGAACAAATTGAACCAGGGGCTGCGATGACTGCCGATGGGATGCATGTGCAACTGATGCTGAATGCAGGACCATTCGGCGAGTTGTCTGAACGCCAACGAAGCTGGATCGATGGAGTGGGTTTGTATCGAACTGAATTTATTTTTTTGGCTCGGTCTCGTTTTCCAACAGAAGATGAACAAGAAAGTGAGTATCGAACTGAGTTGGCAACTTATGCACCAATGCCAGTTGTGATGAGAACATTAGATATCGGTGGGGATAAAAGCCTTCAGTATTTTTCCATCGCTGAAGAAAATCCCTTTTTAGGATGGCGGGGCATCCGGGTGACGTTGGATCACCCAGAGATTTTCCTGACCCAGATCCGCGCCATGCTTCGCGCCGACAGTGGTCTGGGTAATTTACGGATTTTGTTGCCCATGATCACTACCTTGGACGAGTTGCGCGCGTCGAAAGCACTGATTGAGCGGGTTGTTCTTGAACTGACGGCCGAGGGACATCAGGTTTCGGCTCCCGAAGTTGGCGTCATGATTGAAGTGCCAAGCGCTGTTTACATTGCGCCTGAGCTTGCGAGAGAGGCAGACTTTCTATCGGTTGGATCCAATGATTTGACGCAGTACTTGCTCGCTGTTGATCGCACCAATGCCCGTGTCGCGGACATGTTTGATGGGTTCCATCCTGCGATATTGCGCGCACTTCAGGCGATATCACAGGCAGGTAAGAAAGCTGAGATTCCGGTGGCGTTGTGTGGCGAGATGGCGGGTGATCCTCTGGCGGCCGTTCTGTTAGTTGGTCTCGGTTTCAATGAATTGTCCATGTCGTCTGGCGCACTCGCGTCTGTGAAAAGAGCGCTCGGAACCTTTAGTTCGGCCGAGTGTCGATTTCTTGCAGAACAAGCGCTTCAGAGCGAATCCGGTCAACACGTGCGTCGACGGGTAGCTCAAGCGTTCCTGGAAAAGCAGCTGAATCTGCTGGTCCCACCGAATTTACGCGAAACACTCCAAGTGGAGATGGCGTGACAGAAATTTTGATTTATTTACCGCTGGGTGTCGTCGCGGGGGTTCTGGCTGGCCTTTTCGGTATCGGCGGTGGGATTATTTTTGTTCCGGTATTGCTACTAGCGTTTGAGGTCATCGGTATGCACCGTGAGCTCTTGGCGCATCTTGCGATTGGAACCAGTCTGGCGTGTGTCGTATTTACCGGATTAAGCTCCACTCTTGCTCATCAGCGCAAAGGAGCAGTGATGTGGCCGTGGGTCATGAAAATCGCTCCATTCTTGATCGTCGGTGGAGCGATCGGCGGTTGGACAGCAGATCAGTTACCCGGCCAGATATTGATTGTGATGTTAGGGACTTTTTTGCTGGTCATGTCATTTCAGTTATTCATCAAGAATCAGGTGCGCTCAGACGGTGGGGTGATTCGCATGCCATCGATTCCTGTGTTTGCGTTTGCAGGAGCCTTGACCGGTTGGATCAGTTCGATGATGGGGATTGCAGGCGGCGCGCTCACTGTTCCTTTTATGACCTCGCATGGGGCTTCAGTCCGCTACGCGATTGGCACGGCCTCCGCCTTTGGGATTCCGACAGCTTTGGCTGGTGCAATTTCATTTATTCTCGCAGGCCTTGATCACCCAGGTCGTCCAGATTGGGCCTTCGGATATGTGTATCTCCCAGCGTTTTTAGGCATCATTGCGACCTCAACCGTCTCTGCGCGCCTAGGTGCGCGTTTTGCGCATGCGTTGGATCAACAATTGTTGCAACGGCTGTTTGCCTGTTTTCTCGCGATCCTTTCGATCCGTCTGATTTGGAATGCTGTTGTATGAGTTATCCAATCATTGATCCCGTCGCGCTAGATTTAGGGTTCGTTCAAATCCATTGGTATGGACTCATGTATGTGTTTGGATTTTTAGGCGGTTATGCGCTAGCCTTGTATCGCATTGATCGCGGACTGTTTCCGATTCATCGCGAGCAAATGTCCGACTTTTTAAGCTGGATAGCGGTCGGTGTGATCTTGGGTGGTCGCATGGGCTATATGCTGTTTTATCAACCGGCGCGATTGATTGAGGATCCACTATCATTATTTTATGTCTGGGAAGGCGGCATGGCTTTTCACGGTGGATTATTGGGCGTGATCGCTCTGACTTGGATCTTTGCACGGAAACATCAGGTTGCACCGCTTGCACTTGGCGATGCGCTCGCTCCTCTGATTCCCATTGGGCTCGGACTTGGCCGTCTCGGGAATTTTATTGGTGGTGAACTGTGGGGACGTCCGACGGATTTGCCTTGGGGTATGGTATTTCCGAAAGCCGATGCGTTGACCCGTCATCCGAGTCAGCTTTACCAGTTCGCATTGGAAGGAGCGCTGTTGTTTGCGTTATTGTGGTGGTTTTCATCGACACCGCGGCGACGCGGTCAAGTGACGGGGCTATTTTTAGTCGGTTATGGGATCGCTCGGTTTGCAGTTGAGTTTGTTCGCGAGCCGGATGCGTATCTCGGGTTTATTTGGGCTAATTGGATGACGATGGGCCAGCTGTTGACGCTTCCGATGATCGCGGTTGGTCTTTGGTTGTTGATGTTACGAAAAGGATCTTTAGATGCGCGCCTATCTTGATTTACTCAAGCTGTTACTGTACGACGGCACGGCGAAGGGCGACCGTACAGGAACAGGGACATTGAGTCGCTTTGGACACCAGATGCGGTTCGATCTGAACGAAGGATTTCCACTCGTCACCACCAAGAAAGTGCACTTGAAATCGGTCATTCATGAGCTACTTTGGTTTATTCATGGTGATACCAATACCCAGTATTTGCGTGATTATGGCGTGTCGATTTGGGATGAATGGGCTACTGAAGACGGTGATCTCGGGCCACTGTATGGTGCGCAATGGCGTTCATGGCCGAACCGTGACGGTGGCGTGATTGACCAACTGACCGAGGTTTTGGAGGCGATTAAAGCTCGACCAAATTCGCGTCGTCTTCTCGTTTCGGCATGGAATCCATCGCTGCTGCCAGATGAAACCCAGTCTCCACAAGATAACGTCCTTGCGGGACGCATGGCATTAGCACCTTGTCATACGCTATTTCAGTTTTATGTCGCGAATCAACGCCTGTCCTGTCAACTGTATCAGCGTTCTGCGGATGTCTTTTTAGGTGTGCCATTTAATATTGCAAGCTACGCATTACTGACCCATTTGGTTGCTGATCAGTGTGGCCTTGGCGTTGGTGATTTCATTTGGACCGGTGGTGATGTGCATTTGTATCAAAATCATGTGGAACAGGCGCGTGAGCAATTAACTCGGGAACCGCGATCGCTTCCAACGCTGTCATTGATTCGGACGCCCGAGTCCATCACGGGTTACCAAGAGTTAGATATCGTCATTGAGGGGTATGACCCGCATCCTCACATCAAAGCACCGGTGGCGATCTGATGCGAATCGCTCTCATCGTGGCACGAGCCGATAACGGAGTCATTGGTGCTGACAATCAACTTCCTTGGCACCTGCCGTGTGATCTCAAGTACTTCAAGCAAGTGACGATGGGTAAACCCGTGGTCATGGGACGCAAAACATTTGAATCCATTGGTCGACCGCTTCCCGGCCGAACGAATGTTGTGGTCACTCGCAATCCTGATTGGTCTGCGCCTGGCGTGCGGGTGGTGACGAGCTTAGAGGATGGTTTGAAGCTTGCGTGTGCTCAAGCGGATCTTGATGGTGCAGATGAAGTGATGATGATCGGTGGCGCCACCTTATATCGCGAGGCGATGCCATTCGTCGATCGGTTGTACGTCACGCAAGTGCATGCGTCGCCAGATGGAGACGCTTTTTTTGAAGCACCGGATGCATCGCAGTTTGCGCAGACATCCGTGGATCACCATCCAGCAGATGAAGTATCACCGGCCCACAGTTATGAGACCTGGGACCGGCGGGCTGCTTACTGATCGCCGTCGGTGACCGCGCCGAGACTTGCTGAGGAAACCAATCGAGCGTACTTGGCAAGAACACCGCGATTGGGCGTTTCTTTCTCCATAGTCCAGGTTGACTGACGATGTTGCATTTCTGCTTGGTCCACATCAACAGTCAGAGCATTGGTTTCTGCGTCGATCGTAATGGTATCGCCGTCTTGTAGGAGTCCAATTGGACCACCAACCGCTGCTTCAGGTGTCACGTGTCCGATCACAAAGCCGTGTGACCCTCCTGAGAAACGGCCATCTGTGATCAGGGCGACATCTTTTCCGAGTCCGGCGCCCATAATGGCGCTCGTTGGTGACAGCATCTCGCGCATTCCAGGGCCACCTTTTGGTCCTTCGTAACGAATCACAATCACCGTTCCTTTTTCGATCTGTCCATCCAAGATGGCTTTGAGCGCTTCTTCTTCTGAGTTGAAACAACGTGCTGTTCCAGTGAAAGATAACCCCTCCTTTCCAGAGATCTTAGCGACCGCACCTTCAGGTGCTAGGTTGCCGTAGAGAATCCGAAGATGACTGTCTTTTTTCACCGGGTTTTCAAACGCATGAACAATGTCCTGTGACTCTGGATACGGCTGCACGTCGGCTAAATTTTCGGCCATGGTTTGGCCCGTACAGGTCATCACATCCCCATGCAAAAGCCCGCGATCCAAGAGCATCTTCATCAGTGGTTGAATCCCGCCAATTTCGATGAGTTCACTCATGAGGTATTTGCCTGATGGCTTCACATCGGCAAGGACTGGAACCCGCTGACCAATGGTCGTGAAGTCATCAAGAGCGATATCGATGCCGACGCATTGTGCCATGGCAAGGATATGAAGCACGGCATTCGTCGAACCACCCAGTGCAATGACCACAGTAATCGCATTTTCGAAAGACTTTTTGCTCACGATATCCAAGGGTTTGAGATCTGTTTCAATCATTCGCATGACCGCAGCACCTGCGCGTTCACAATCCTCTTTTTTATCGCTAGAGACTGCTTCTTGCGCTGATGAATTCGGTAACGATAAGCCGAGTGCTTCGATCGCACTCGCCATGGTATTGGCGGTGTACATTCCGCCACAGGACCCAGGTCCAGGAATCGCTGTTTTTTCGACAGCAATTAGTTGTTCATCATCAATCGTTCCGGCAGCCCGCTGACCCACTGCCTCAAACACGGAGACAATATCTCGACGTTCTGCGCCTGGTTTGATGGTTCCACCGTAGACGAAAACGGATGGACGGTTTAAGCGCAGCATGGCCATGACACAGGCTGGCATGTTCTTGTCACAGCCACCAATGGTGACAACTCCATCAAATCCTTGACCCGCAACGACCGTTTCGATCGAGTCACAAATGACTTCACGGCTGACCAGTGAATAACGCATCCCAGGGGTTCCCATGCTGATGCCGTCACTGACGGTAATGGTGTTAAACACCACCGCTTTGGCACCAGCAGCGTTGGCGCCCGCTTCTGCATGATCCGCTAATTCGTTGATGTGCATATTGCACGGAGTCACCATGCTCCAAGTACTTGCAATCCCGATCTGCGGCTTTTTAAAATCATTATCACCAAAGCCCACAGCGCGAAGCATTGCGCGAGACGGGGTTTGTGTAAGTCCATCGACGATGACGGACGAATAAGGGCGACGTTTGTCGGTCATAGTGGGTCCTATAGTTCTTTTTGAAGGATCAGCGAATTTCGCTGGTAGTTATACAAAGCCTGCCGATTTTCTGGCAAGGCTTCAACAGAAGACATGACAAAGCCGCGCTCTTTAAACCAATCACTGGCTTGTGTCGTCAATACAAACAAGTTGGTGATTGAGGAGGCGCGCGCCTGTTGTTCAATGTGTTTGAGCAATTTGCTGCCAATCGACTGCTCGGTGGTTGCATGATCGACGGCCAAAGCAGCGAGCTCTGCAGATGCGTGATCTAGCGGGTAGAGCGCTGCCGATCCTAAAATCCGTCCATCTTGTTCTATGATGAAGAAGTGGTTGATTTCCGCTTCAAGCTTGTCGCGAGATCGTTGAACCAACGCACCTTTTTCTTCTAAAGGTGCGAGCAAATGGATCAGTCCAGGTAAATCATCAACTCGTGCTTGGCGAACGGGGGCCGCCGGTTGCGAAGCGATCAGTGTGCCTGTTCCGTCGGCAGTCATCAGCTCAGTCAGAATTGCGCCATCAATCCCTGCACCGAGCAGATGGCAACGGCCAACGCCACCTCGAACAGCCCGTTCTGCGGCATCAAGCCGACGTTTCATCCCGTCATTTTGATGTGCCCGGGTGGTTCCAATTAACGCCAAGGCAAGTTCTGAGATACGATCACCTTGCGCATTGATGCAATGCGGTGTTTCGCCCATGAGAATCAGTTTATCGGCATGCAGCGCGACCGCGGTCTCAGCGGCTACCTCTTCACTGGCTAAGTTGTACAATTCCCCTGCCGGTGAGTGAGCTAAGTGATCGAGATACACGATGGAACCAGCTTGCAACTGACGATGGATCGCTTCCGCATCAATTCGCCGCACTGATCCGGTGAGCTTATGGTTGATACCCTCATGCACACCCAAGGGTTTCGCAGAAACAAAATTTCCTGAAATCAAAGACGAGCGAGCTCGATTTCGGTGTTTTGCTCGCATAAACAGCCCACGAAAGGTCAGCCGATGCTGACTCACGAGGCTAATGATCCGATTGAGGAGAGACTCGTCTGTGATTCGACGGTGGCCGTGGTAAGCGCTTTCTAAACCTTGCTCAGCAATATACGAGTCGATGGCATGGCGTGTACTCTGAATGAGAACGAGATGAACGCCTAAGGCATTGAGTAAGACGAGGTCTTCCACCAACCGACTGACGTGAGATTCAGTGGGGTCGGAATCGGACAGCAAAACAACAAAGGTTTTGTCCCTGAATTGCTCGATGTATGGTCCTGCCTCACGAAGCCAGGCGACCAGTGGTTGTGTTTGAATGGTGAAACTCCTCTCCTGACAGGGAATTGTGCGATGAATCGGGAATCAACTCCAGACACGATTGAGCGAGAGCTGAAATTAGGGCTCAGGGATTGCGATTCTATATCGGTCTCTGCTGCACTCCGAAACCTTTTAGGGCGGGAGCCCACTGGAACGACTCGGTTGTTGGTTAACCGCTATTACGACTTGTCAGGTCAGCTCCACAAAGCCGGAGTCTCGATTCGTACCCGCTCGATCATTGATCAACATGAAATGACAGTGAAAATCAGAGAGCCTGATGAGGGCGGATTGACGCAACGGAGTGAATGGAATTTTCCGATCGATGAGCCGGCGCTGGATTATGCGCTGATGAAAACCGTCGATTTGCCCGTTGCTGTTATCGAGTTGATCGATGATGGCGCGCTCGATGTTGTGTTTGAAAATGCATTTCAACGGACCGACTGGCGTGTCAGCTTGGATGGTTGTGATGTGATGATCTCACTAGATTTGGGTTCTGTCTGTGTCGCTGAGAAGACATCACCGGTATCCGAGCTTGAGCTTGAATTGATTGCAGGTGACATCGAACCGCTCGTTGAATTGAGTTGCTTACTGGCCAACCGCCTCCCGTCATTCCTGGCTGTCATCTCAAAGGCTGAGCGAGGCGATCGATTGATCCGTGCAGCAGATCCGATGCAGGATCCCCCCCCTGTTTCTGAGACAGACTGGTTACATTGGTTAAGTCGTGCACTGGATCCCCTGTCTGGACCTTCGCCAGACCAAGCAGTTCGAGCGTTGGACGCCATTGCCGATGACGAGGCGATCTCGACATTTCGTGCCTCTCTACGGGATGGTGGGCTACCGTTAGGCCTGGCTCGTTGGATGATCAGACAATCACTGGAGTCGATGGATGCATCCCACTGAGTATTCGCAGTTTTTAAAACGTTGGACGGAGAAATTTGATCCAGAGCAGATTTGGCTCAAGGGGGCTGGCTCCACTGCTCCCACAGAGTCGGCCATTCGTCAAGATTGGCAGAAAAACGTACCACTGAGCACGCCAGAATTTGATCATCATGCGCGAATCTTGCGAAATCAAACCCAAGCGGGATTAATCTATCGATTGCTGTCCGGCCTTGAAACATTTGAAGACACGGTTCGGGTGACCACACAACTGGCCGAGAGTGCACTTGACGCCAGCCTTGCTCACCATAGAGTCATCTTGGACAGAGCTTTTGGCGCGCCCTCAAATCCTGCACTGACCATTTTGGGAATGGGTAAGCTCGGTGGTCGAGAGCTGAACCTGTCCTCTGACATCGATATTTTTTGCGTCTTTGCTGAGGATGGTGAAACGTCGGGTCCGCGTGTTCGAGATCACGGAGATTATTTCACACGACTGACGCAGCAATTGGCCAAGTCACTGGATGCGCTTACTGTCGATGGCTTCGTGGCACGAGTAGATCAGCGATTACGACCTTGGGGATCGGCCGGTCAGCTGGCGATCCCTGTCGTTGCCTGTGAAGATTACTATGAGGTGCACGGCCGTGAATGGGAACGATTTGCTCTGTTAAAAGCGCGGCCAGTCGCTGGTGATCGAGATCTTGGCACCGATCTCCTTCATTCGCTGAAACCCTTCATGTACCGCAAATATTTGGATTTCGGCGTGTTTGAGTCTATTCGAGATTTGAAATCGAAAATCGAAACGGAAGTCCGTCGAAACGGGCGTGATCAAAACGTCAAAGTCGGCCGGGGTGGGATTCGAGAGATTGAATTTATCGTGCAGTCAATGCAATTGCTTCGAGGCGGACAGATTCCAACTCTGCAAGTGACAGGTTTTTTAGAGGCGTTATCTGCGTTGGTGGATGAATCCATTCTTACAACGGACGACGGTCGACAGCTCCGCGAAGATTACTTGTGGTTGCGGCATGTGGAGCATGTCATTCAGGCGGAAAGTGACCAGCAAACCCAAGAACTACCTGCAGACTGTGGACCACTGGCTGCCGTCTTAGGTTTTGAAAATGCCGATCAATTTGAGACAGTTCGGCGGCAAGTCACTGATCGGGTGCATGAAGCCTTTGTCTCGTTCATGCGTGTTGAGCAAGCGGTCGAGCCACAACAGACTCAGGTCTCTAAAGCGGTCCGGGAGCGTTTAGATGCCCTTCGTGAGAATCCGACCTGTGAGCGTCTTGAGCCGATTGCGCGTGCGCGTCTCGTCACGCTTCTGGATCAATTGAGCCCTGAACTCACGGAGTATCCGATTGAAGTCACTGAGCGGATGTTACGGTTCATAGGCACTTGCGCGCGTCGAAGTGTTTACCTGTCCTTGTTGTCAGAGAATCAAGCAACTCGTCAGCGGATGCTGGATATTTTGAAGCGATCCTCTTGGGTCACAGAACGCTTGATTGAAATGCCCGCGTTACTCGATGAGCTGCTAACGCTGGACCCGAGTGAGGCGGTGTTATCGCGCGAAGCCATTGGGCAAGAATTGAGTATGCGGCTACAACGCGTTGATCCTGATGATGCTGAACGACTGACGGAAGTTCTTGTGCAGTTTGCAAGAGGTCTTGCGTTTCGGGTCGCCGTGTTTGAAGTTCGTGGCGAAATTCCACTCATGCAAGTGTCTGATCAGCTCACGTGGATTGCTGAGGCGGTGGTGACGGAAGTGCTCCACTATGCCTACCGCGAAGTGGCTCACAAGTATGGACATCCTGAGTGCACCGAATCTGATCAGCAGGATGCGCTCGGCCTTGCAGTTCTCGGTTACGGCAAATTGGGTGGGTTGGAAATGAGCTATGGCTCAGATCTCGATTTGGTATTCGTGCATGGGATTGATGCTGATCACCTGACTGATGGTGAGACTCCGATTGAAGGCGGCGTATTTGTCAATCGCGTTGTTCGACGCGTGATTGCGCTGATCGAGACCAACACTCGTTTTGGTCGTTTGTATGACATCGACACTCGTTTGAGGCCGTCTGGGCGCTCAGGATTGATGGTAATCGGACTTGATGCGCTGAAGAAGTATTTGGGCGAGTCCGCGTGGACCTGGGAGCTTCAGGCGTTTGTCAGAGCCCGACCGGTCGCCGGTGATCGGCAGCTAAGCGCGATGTTAAAGGCACTCCGGTCGGACATTTTGCAACAGTCGCGAGAGCCACGAGTTCTGCTCAAAGACGTCGTGGAGATGCGAGAAAAAATGCGTTCGCATCTGGGTAGTGGACCGAGTGATGTTGGTTTCGATTTAAAGCACGATCGAGGAGGTATCGTTGATATCGAATTTATGGTGCAATATCAGGTTCTAGCACATGCAGAATCACATCCTGAGCTAGCGATGTACACGGATAATACCCGTCAGCTCGACGGACTCTCCGAGTCCGGATGTATTTCAACTGCGGATGCAGATGCGTTAAAAAAAGCGTATATCCATTATCGGGCATTGAATCATGGCGCCATTTTGTCTGACCGAGTTGGTCGGGTTGAAACGAGTGTAATTGAGAATGATCGAATGTTGGTTCAGGCGCTTTGGACGCAGTGGATGTCTTTGTGAATTGATTGGAAAGAAAACATGCAGCCGAACTTTGCTGATCGAGATGGTTTGATTTGGTTTGATGGAGAGCTCAAGCCTTGGCGGGATTGTCAGGTCCACGTCCTCACCCACACCTTGCACTACGGTCTTGGGTGTTTTGAGGGTGTGAGGGCTTATCATACGGCCAACGGCGCCGGAATTTTTCGGTTGCAAGATCACACGCGTCGTTTGTTCGATTCGGCGAAAATCCTTGGAATGCAGATTCCATTTTCGATGGAAGAGATTAATGCGGCGCAAAAAGCAGCGGTTGCGTCGAACGATTTAGATCATGCCTATCTGCGACCAATGGTCTTTTACGGTTCCGAAGGCATGGGACTTCGTGCTGATGCATTAAAAGCTCATGTGATTGTTGCAGCCTGGGCTTGGGGCTCCTACATGGGTGAAGAAAATATGAAGCACGGTATTAAGGTGCGGACCTCGAGCTACACCCGTCATCATGTCAACATCACCATGACAAAAGCCAAGGCCAATGGGAACTACATGAATTCCATGCTTGCGTTACAAGAGGCGCTGACAGGTGGAGCTGATGAAGCCTTATTGTTGGATCCTGAGGGCTATGTTGCTGAAGGGTCTGGTGAAAATTTCTTTATTGTCCGAGATGGTGTGATTTACACCCCTGAATTAACCAGTTGTCTTGATGGGATTACTCGCAAGACGATTTTCACGCTCGCTAAAGAACATGGTTTGACTGTGATTGAAAAACGAATCACGCGCGATGAAGTGTTGATCGCCGATGAAGCGTTCTTTACCGGAACTGCCGCTGAAGTGACACCGATTCGAGAACTTGATTCACGCCCAATCGGCGCAGGAACTCGTGGACCCATTACCGAAATGCTGCAAGCAGATTATTTCGATGTCGTGCACGGCCGTCATGAAAAGTTCAGCGAGTGGGTCACACTCGTTAAGGACTGATCGATGCCAACCTTAGTGGTTGGCCCGAACTGGGTCGGCGATATGATTATGGCGCAATCGTTGGTTGCGTTTTTAAAATCCAAACGGCCAGAAGATCCGATTCATATGCTCGCCCCTCGGTGGAGTTTGGATGTTGCACGGCGGATGCCTGAAGTTGATCAGGCGATTGAACTGCCCTTTGATCATGGCGAACTTCAGCTGAAAAAACGTTGGGCATTTGCGAGAACACTGCGCTATTCCAATTACCATCGTGCCTTTGTTTTACCTAACTCACTGAAATCCGCGTTGATTCCGGCAATGGCGGGTATTCCAAGACGTATTGGCTGGCGTGGCGAGTATCGGTACAAACTATTGACCGATCTTCGCATTCTCCACGAAACCCGATTTCCTCGGATGATCGATCGATATATGGCGCTTGGATTTCCAGCGAATCTTGCGTTATCAGCCAATCAATTACCTGAGGCCCCTCCACTCCCTCAGCTAGCGATCGATGAAGACTCGCAGGCGGCACTGATCAAAACTCATGGGTTAGAGACCAATCGGTTGGTCGGCCTATGTCCTGGTGCTGAGTTTGGTCCGGCTAAGCAATGGCCGTTGGATCGCTTCGCTGATTTGGCAAAACGCTTGGTTGATGAGGGATACCAAGTGTTGTTGCTTGGCTCCCCGAACGACGCCGAAGATGCTGCGTTGATCCTGGATCAGGTGCCTGAGCCAAAACGATCTGAGTTTGTTAACTTGACTGGTCAAACCTCAATTCCTGAGGTTGTTGATTTAATCAGCCTGACTCAGGCAGTCGTGACGCATGATTCGGGTCTTATGCATGTTGCTGCTGCTACCGGCCGACCGTTGGTCGCACTTTATGGGCCCTCATCGCCTGTGCATACGCCGCCGCTCAGTGAATCGGCAGTGACGCTCACCCATCCTGTGCCCTGCCATCCCTGTTTTGAACGAGAATGTCCGTTAAAGCATCAAGCGTGCCTGTCAGAACTGTCTGTTGATGAGGTGTTCCAGGCACTTGTAAGCCAAATGAATCGGCTCGTCTAATGCGCGTTTTGGTGGTGAAAACATCCTCCATGGGTGATTTGGTTCACACCTTGCCTGCATTGACGGATGCTTACACAGCGTTGGGCGACATTCGGTTTGACTGGGTTTGCGAGCCTGCTTTTGCTGAAATTCCACATTGGCATCCATCAGTGGGTGATGTACTTGCGATCCCGTTGCGACGCTGGAAAGGTCGACTGCATCGACTGTTGCTCTCGAACGATCTTGCTGCTTACAAACAAGTCTTGGGTGCAGAGCATTACGATGCGGTGATTGATGCTCAGGGATTGTTAAAAAGCGCGTATCTGATTACTCGATTCACCAATGGACCGAAGCATGGGTTCGACCGGCGATCGGCCAAAGAAGGTTGGGCAGCAAGCGTCTACGACGTCAGACATCGCGTTGATCGATCGAAGCACGCGATTTCGAGAACTCGAGGGTTATTTGCTAACGCACTCGGCTATGCCGTTCCAGACACAGACCCCGATGCTTCGATTGATTTAGGGCGTCCATTTGATTTATCGGATCGACTGGTGCTGGTGACGCAAGCCAGTCGTCAGCGGAAATGTTGGTCAGATCAGGCATGGAGGCTTGTGATTGAGGATGCGTTGCCTCAGTTTTCAGAAGTCGTTCTACCGGTGGGCAGCGATTCGGAATTTGAAGCTGTGCGCCGATTAACAGAGGGCCTGCCTGTTCGGATTTTTAATCAGCAGTCCTTGAGTGATGTCGCGGCCGCAATCTCAGGGGCTCGAGCTGTTGTCTCAGTTGATACGGGCCTTGCGCATATTGCCGATGCCCTTGGTATTCCATTGCTTGCTTTGTATGGTCCAACAAAACCTAGATTAGTGGGCCCTGTGGGTGAGCAATCACACATTTTGAAAAGTTCGACAGGTCAGATGGATAATATCGCCGCCGACGAGGTGATGATGTGGGTCAGTCAGCTTGATAGAGCGTCTGCCGAGTAAGATCTGGGTTGGTCTTGAATCGTTTGTGCATCCACATGTATTGAGCCGGATGGTTGTTGAGTACGTCTTCGATGCACTGATTCAGATGTGTCGCATTTTCCAATTCGTCTTCTGCGGGATAATTCTCTGGCATGGGTTGTAGTCGCACCTGATACCTGCCCTGATCATCCCGGTGTAAATCAAGAAAGAGACTCACAGCACCTGACATGCGAGCAAGTCGAGCAGGTGTTGTTACCGTGCATGCAGGGCGACCAAAGAAAGGTGCGAAGACCGATCCTTTTGGACCCATATCTTGATCAGGTCCAAACCACACCATCTGACCTTGTTTGAGATGTTTAATAATCTCGCGTAACGCGCGGACATCAACCAATTCAGCATAGCGTTTGCGACCGCGACACATCGCCTGATCAAACTGGGGGTTGTCATTGGGACGGTAACTGATGACAAAACGCCCAGCAATGGCATGCATCAAGGGCGCAACCAAGTCGAGCATGCTGTAGTGCGGGCAGATCAAGAGCACACCTCGGCCCGTTTGCATCGCATTGGACAGATGCTCGTCTCCTGAGACCGCCAGTTTGTCATGAACAAAATCGACAGGCCTGTGCCAAGACCAGGCCGTTTCAGTCAAACCAATCCCATGTTCCTCAAAACACTCTTTCACCAGTTGACGCTGGGCCTTTGGGTTTAACTGTGGAAAGCACACACCGATATTACGCACGCACACCAGCCGTCTGTTGGCTGCGGCGTAAAATAAAAGACGACCAATCAGTCGCCCGGTTGCCATACCAAGTGCCGGAGGCATCAGTGCCAGCAATCGAATCAAGCCAAGTCCCAGCGGAACGAAAGATAAGCCCATGTGTAATCCGGTTGGGTTCAGTGATGAAGCTCGGTACTATAACAAGCTTCGAATCTTAAGAGAGATCTTCTGTGTCACATATGTTCTCCGCGTCGCGGGTTTTAGTGGTTGGCGATGTCATGTTGGACCGTTATTGGCATGGTGATGCAGGTCGCATCTCTCCAGAGGCCCCAGTTCCAGTTGTTCGTGTCACCCATGATGAAGCGAGGCCAGGTGGAGCGGCTAACGTGGCATTGAATCTGTCATCGCTGGGTGCACAGGTGAGCTGCGCAGGCTTAGTTGGATCGGATGCTGATGCGGATCTTTTGGAGCAAACCTTAAAAAACCATAACGTGGATCCGGTCTTGATGCGGGTTGAACATCGGACAATTACGAAATTACGTGTTTTGGCCCAGTCGCATCAGATGATTCGGCTCGACTTTGAAACTCCTTTTGCTGCCACTGATGCTGCATCCCTTGCAGAGACCGTCTTGATGACAGGTGTCAACGCTTTAGTCCTCAGTGATTATGCGAAAGGAAGTCTGGAGCCGCAGTCGCTGATTCGAAAAGCAAAGGCAGTCGGGATCCCAGTCGTGGTTGATCCCAAAGGAACGAATTTTGAAAAATACCGAGGTGCGACACTGCTGACACCGAATCGTGCTGAGTTTGAGGCGGTTTGTGGTGCTTGGTCAAATGACCAGGAGCTGATCGAGAAAGGACGCGCCCTCATGACCACATTGGACTTGGAGTCCGTGTTGGTCACCCGTTCAGAGCAAGGAATGACACTTCTACATCGTGATGGCTCGGTTCATCATTTTGCCGCAACCGCGAGAGAAGTTGCTGACGTCACAGGCGCTGGTGACACTGTGATCGCGACGATGGCTGCAGGCCTTGGCTCTGGGATGAGTCTGGCCGAAGCTGCGGAACTGGCAAATCGTGCCGCTGGTATTGTGGTGTCGAATTTGGGAACAGCGACCGTGAGTAGCCGCGAGCTCGAACGAGCGGTATCGGTCGATCACGGTCTGTTTCAGTCGGTGGAGGAAGCAGTCCTCTGGGCGGAACACTGTCGGGCACACGGTGAAAAAGTGGTGATGACCAACGGTTGCTTCGATATTTTACACGCTGGACACGTGGTCTACCTGAAAGAAGCTGCTTCCATGGGTGATCGCTTGATTGTTGCAGTGAATTCGGATGCGTCGGTCGCGCGGCTCAAGGGTCCTGAGCGCCCCGTTAACTCGGTTGAGCGACGCCTTCAGGTCCTGTTCGGGCTTGGCGCTGTTGATGCGGTGATCGCTTTTGAGGATGACACCCCGATTCCCTTAATTGACGCCATCCGGCCAGATGTGTTGGTGAAGGGTGGTGATTATCAATCGATTGAAGAAGTGGTGGGCTTTGAACGGGTGCTCGCCTATGGTGGTGAAGTCAAAGTCTTGGGTGAAGTGGCGAATCTGTCGACCAGCCACTTAATCGCCAAAATTCGTCAAACAGAGTCGGATTCAACCAACTGACAAAGCGTGTGCATCATCAGGATATGGCATTCCTGAATACGCGCAGTGTTGGTTGAAGGTGCGGCCAACACATAATCGGCGATTGCTTGCATAGTGCCCTCTGGTTTATCACCAACCAGAGCCACCGTTCGAATGCCTTTGCTCTTAGCCACTTGCATGGCTTTGACGACATTTTTTGAGTTTCCACTGGTTGAGATACCAATCAATAAATCGCCAGATTGTCCAAGCCCTTCGACCTGTCGTGAAAAGATTTGATCGTAGCCATAGTCATTGCCAATGGCGGTCAGCGCAGATGTGTCAGTGGTCAGTGCAATGGCTGCCATGGACTGACGCTCTTTTTCAAAACGACCAATAAGCTCTGCTGCAATATGTTGGCTGTCTGCAGCCGAACCACCGTTGCCGCACAACATCATTTTATGACCCGCTTTCAGAGTTGAGGATGCCACACCAGCAACTTCGAGCAAGGCTTCAAGTCGCTCGATGTCGTTGACTAAGAGCGTTTTGGTGTCGATGCTTGCCTGAAAAGTGGCCTTGATCGCGTCTAAGCTCATGTTTGAATCTCTACCGGGAGTGCGCGGCAATTATCTTGCAGGTGCGCAGGATTAATGGTGCCAATGATAGCGGATGTGATCTGTGAGTGGACGAATAGAGCATGAAAAATTTCGCTCATCGATGTGATTAAACGACCGCTTCCTAGCGCTTTTTTAATCAGGAGTCCCGCACCGAATTGCTCAGCATCAGCAATCAAGGGACGCACGACCTGTTGCTCCGGATTGAGCGTAATCATCAGGCAGTCGGCACCCTGCTCGAGTGCGAGACGTCCCCCTTCGATGGTTTTACCGGATAACCCAACAGCGGTGATGAGTCCCTCGTCCCGCGCCTGAATGAGTGGATTTAAAGCGCCTGCTTGTAAATGCTCGACATCATGTCCATCTGAATGCAATAGAGCGACATCAAGGTGATCACGGTTGAGACGTTTCAAACTGCGCTCAACGCTCTGAATGATGGCTTTCTCTGAAAAGTCATAATGGCTACCGGTGTCTTTGGCATAGGATTCGCCAACTTTCGTGATCAGATGAAATGACTCATTGATGTGTGGAAGGAGTTCACCTAGGCGTTTCTCTGATTCGCCGTAGGCTGGTGCTGTGTCCAGACAATTGATCCCGAGAGAAGCAGCCAATTTCAGTAAATCAATGACCGCTTGGTCTGAAGGAAGCTCAAATCCCTCAGGATATTTCACGTCGGTATTTCGACCAATTTTGACCGTGCCGAGTCCGATAGGGCTCAACAGCAAATCGGTCTGTCCAAGCGGACGCCGGGTCATACCCATGGATAGCCTCCGACGTGAGCACTCGGCCACGCTGGAAGGGACACGGTTGCGCGCTCCTCGTCAAGCAATGGAATGACCTGATCTGCGAGGGCTGGGGCTAGCGCAAGCTTTGTTGGCCAAGCAATGATGAGGCGATGGACCTTCGAGACAAACGCTGTATCCGGTCGATGACCTTGACGAGTACTGGGCTCTGCCCGATTGATTCGAAACACGTGGGTGGATTGGATTTGCGGTTTAAGCCAGCTGAGGGCTTCTTGCACCGCATGTTCGGCTCGATGACACAGGGTGAGATCATCTTGCTCAACGCCATCTTCAGCCAGTTGCCCACCCAAATATAAAAACTGAGATTCACCAACACGGTGTGTTGAGACAGTGAGCTTTGGTTTACTCCCGGTTCCGAGTTGATGTCCGAATACCGGTGGAATGGGTTCTTTCAACCGACAAACAGCCATTGCTAGCGGACGGCTTTGCATCCTTGGTGGTTCAATATCGAGTGCGGAAACCAGAGCTTCGGTTCCCTCGCCCGCAGTCAGAATCACGTCGCCTTTTAAAGAACCAGCGGTTGTTTCGACACCCGTGATCATCTGATTTTCAACCATTAACTCGGTCACTTCTGCCGTAAATAATTGACCGTCGAGCAGGTCTGAGAATGCGTGGATTAATGTATCGAGTTTCAGAACAGGTTCAGTGAGTCGATAGAGATGACCGTGAAAATTCGGGTGATCAAACGCAGCTTCTTCGGTTGGATCGATTCGCTCCATGCGCGATCGCATGGCTTTGCTTGCGAAAAAGCCTAAAAGATTGGCGGTGATGGATTCGACGGACCACAACAATTGATTGCTGCGTTCCAGCTGCACCTGTCGTAAATCGACTGTCCCCTGACCACTCAGCGCCTGTTTCCACCGGCTGGGCATCGCACCGATTTCGCTGGCAGCTTTGGTTAAGAGCCCGTCGAGTGCATACTTAGTTCCACCATGAATCATGCCCTGGCTTGCCAGGGTCTGACCTTGGCCGAGCGCACTTTTTTCAATGACACAACATGGAATGTTGCGAGCTTTCAGTTCAGCTGCTAACCAGAGCCCTGAAATCCCGCCGCCGACGATGATTTTCATGAAGGCATGCTAGCATCTTCAGTTATGGGACGACATCTGTATTCATTGATCTTGATACTTTGCTTGCCACTGCTGATCGGGCACGTGGTGAAGAAATATCGTCGTGAAAAATCAGGCCCCATGGTGCGCCACCGACTGGGGTTAGAACTCCCGATGGTTCGATCGGATACCCTCTGGATTCATGCCTGTAGTCTTGGGGAGTGCAAAGTCGGCTTGGCGTTGGCCAGAATGTTGATTACGCAGGAACCATCACTGAAGATTTTGATCACGGCAACGACGCCTTCAGGCTTGAATTTGTTGTCTGACAGTGAATTTGAAAGTCATGTGTTTCCTTGGGATTTTCCGTGGATATGGGGTCAATGGTTTAGGCGTTTAACACCGAAAGTGCTGATCGTGATTGAAACCGAATTGTGGCCAAATTTAGTGGCTGCCTGTCATGAGTCTGGGGTTCCTGTCATCCTTGCTAATGGCCGCTTAAGTGATCGATCTGTTCGCGGATATCTGCGTTTCGGCGGGTTGACCAGACCGATGTGGTCGAAGATATCGCGCGCGTTGATGCAATTCCCCGGGGACGCGAACCACGCGCACCTGTTGGGTGTGCCTGCACATGCGATTTCTGAGGTTGGATCGATCAAGCTGGATCAACCAGTACCGCCAATTCCAGAAGAGCAGTCGCATCAGGTGATGACTTGGAAAAACAAACGCCCCCTCGTCTGTTTAATGAGCAGCCACCCTGAGGATGATGCGTTATTCATGCATTGGGCTCGTCAAGAGCGACACATTGCATTATTGATCGTCCCCAGGCATCCAGTGCGAGGAGCTGATATTCGCGATGCGGCAACAGCGGCTGGATTGAACGCTTGTCAGATGTCACTGAAGCTCGATCCAGGGACGCAACTCCTAATCGGCGATACTTTCGGTCACATGGGTGCCTATATCTCGCAATCAGATGTGATTGTCATTGGCGGAAGCTTTTCTGGCAAAGGTGGCCAGAATCCAATCGAGCCGGCACGACTGAAAAAGCCTCTAGTTGCTGGACCATCAATGTATAACTTTCAGGCGATTACCGATGGGCTAGAGACGGCAGGTGGGATGTATCGAGCCGATGAGGAAAACCTATCGGAAGTCCTGGCTAAGGCAATGGAGAATGCCGAGCTAATAGGCTCGGCGGCTGAGGCTTGGGTCGAGGCACATCGTGGGTCGACAGCACTTCAAACCCAAGCCATCTTAGCGGCAATCGCTCCCGACTAACGCGACTCCAATCGAGCCCGTGCGCGCGCCGCTGCCGCCCGAACCTGATTCGGCGCTGTACCACCGATGTGATCTCGCGCATTGACAGATCCTTCAACCGTTAAGACTTCAAAGACGTCATCGCCGATTAAGTCACTGAAGCTCTGAAGCTCAGCGAGATCCATTTCAGATAAGTCTCTCTGGGTTTGGACACCCAGTGCCACTGCCTGACCAACGACCTCATGAGCGTCACGAAATGGAAGACCTCGTCGAACTAAATAGTCTGCGAGGTCGGTCGCGGTTGAAAAGCCGCGGATGGCAGATTCTCTCAGGATGTCCCGATTGACCACCAGTGAAGGCATCATATCCGCAAAGGCCCGCAATGATCCCAATAAGGTATCTGCGCCATCATATAGCGGCTCTTTGTCTTCTTGATTATCTTTGTTGTAAGCGAGTGGCTGGCCTTTCATCAGCGTCAGGAGACTCACCAGATGTCCAAACATCCGTCCAGATTTTCCACGAACAAGTTCAGGGACATCGGGATTTTTCTTTTGAGGCATGATGGAGCTGCCGGTGCAGAATTTGTCGGGTAGATCGACGAATTGCCAAGCGGTCGAATTCCAGTTGATGAGCTCCTCAGAAAAACGAGATAAATGCATCATCACCAAGCTGGCAGCACTTAAAAATTCGATTCCAAAGTCACGGTCAGAGACTGAATCGAGACTATTTTCTGTCGGTCGATCAAAGCCAAGGAGTTCGGCTGTCCGCGCACGATTGATGGGATAGCTAGTACCCGCCAACGCAGCTGCTCCCAAGGGGCATTGATTCATCCGTTGACGACAATCTAGCAATCTGCCTGCATCACGCTCAAGCATTTCATTCCACGCCAGCATATGATGCCCGAAGGTGACGGGCTGGGCTGCCTGAAGATGTGTGAAGCCTGGCATGATTGAATCAGCTTCGCGCTCAGCAAGGTCAATGAGGCCACTTTGCAGGCGTGAGAGCTCACTGATCGCGTGATTAATCGTACCTCGAAGCCACAATCGAATATCCGTCGCGACTTGATCATTTCTTGACCGTCCGGTGTGAAGTTTTTTGCCTGTGTCACCAACCAAATCGATGAGGCGGGATTCAATATTCATGTGCACATCTTCACGTGCAATTGACCATAAGAAATTGCCTGCTTGAATTTCTGACTCGATTTGACGCAGACCTTCAATAATGGTTTGGCAGTCGTCGCTTGTTAGGATTCCCTGCTCGGCGAGCATCGAAGCATGTGCGATTGATCCTTCAATGTCTTCGCGCGCCATCCGCTGATCGAATCCAACAGATGCCGTGAATGCTTGGACGAACGCGTCGGTGGATTCCGAGAAGCGACCGCCCCATAGCGCTTTGGGGGTTTCCTGACTCATAGAGACTCCTTCTGTAAGCATCCAGTATACTTTGTGTAACAAAGGACCACACATGCAAAAAACATTAACTATCGCAACGCGTAAAAGCCCACTGGCACTGTGGCAGGCATATCACGTGCGTGATCGTCTTCAAGCGGCATTCCCAGAGATCACCATTGAGCTTTTGGAAATGACCACTCAAGGCGATGAGCGCCTGGATGTGTCGTTAACGAAAATCGGTGGAAAAGGCGTTTTCGTCAAGGAACTCGAGACCGCTCTTTATGATGGGCGTGCTGATCTGGCGGTGCATTCACTGAAAGATGTTCCGATGGAATTACCGGACGGGCTTGAGTTATGTTGCCTGACTGCGAGAGAAACTCCAGCGGATGCGGTGGTGCATCGTGCCGGGACAACGGCATGGATGGGGTTTTCGGATATTCCCGACGGCGCGCATTTGGGAACGTCCAGTTTGCGACGGATTGCGCAAATCCGAGCATTGCGGCCTGATTTGAAGTTATCACCCGTTCGAGGAAATCTTGGAACTCGATTGAGAAAACTGGATGCTGGCGAATTTGACGGATTAGTTCTGGCGTCTGCTGGACTCAAGCGACTCAAGCTTGGTGACCGGATCGCATTTGAGACTGCTTCTGAGGATGTCTTGCCAGCATGTGGACAAGGGATTTTGGGGATTGAGATCCGCCAAGACGATTCAGAAACCCGGGCAATTGTAATGACATTACAAGATGAGGCTAGTGAAATTGCGGGCCGGGCGGAACGTGCTTTGAATCGTCATTTAAACGGGGGCTGTCAGGTTCCGATCGCTGCTTACGCCATCGAGCGTGAGGGTCGCTTGTGGCTTCGTGCCTTGGTTGGATCCGCTGATTGCGGGACGCTATTGAAAGCTAACGATGTGGGTGAATACGATGAAGCTGAGGCGCTCGGTATTCGAGTCGCCGAGAAGTTAATCGCGCAGGGCGCGAAAGAGCTTCTCGCTCAAGCGGGTTTGTAGGCTTGAAAATCTGGTTAAACCGACTGCCTTCTGCGTTTCCTCGAACCAGCGTGGCCTTTGATGCGGCAGGTTTCGAGCCGATTGCTATCTCGTGTCTGCAGGCTTGTCCGTTAGATGTGTCATTGCATCCTGCGATCGGCGATTTTGATCGGTTTTCTGATGTTGTGGTGACATCGCCTGAAACCGCGCATTTATTGATCGACGCGATCCTTGGCCGATGGACGCAATGGCCTGACTCTCAGACTTTTTGGGCGGTGGGTCCAGGCACTGCGCAAATCCTCAACTCAGAAATTCAATCCGTTCGCGAAGGCAGTGAACCCGGATCATCATCGCTGATTGAGCAAATGCAGCGAGAAGTCCACGCTCAGAGTCGCATCATCGTCGCAAGCGGACACGGATCAGGCCGCCAATTTGATGGTTTGAATCAGCTCGTGGACGATCCGGTTGTGCATCTAGAACTCTTTGCCCTTGAGAGTTGTCTGCAGCCATCGGATTTGGATGTGTCGGAAATTACAGCGATCGTGCATGGTTCTGTTGCGTTGTTAAAAGCATTTTTGGATACCGCGGTGTCACAACGCGTGGACATCACGCCCACACTGCATTTTGTGACAAGTTCCGATGCGAAAGAACAATTACCCTCGGGAAGCCGGTATTATCAAATCAACGCACCGACATCTGATGCGGTCGAACTGGCGATGCAAGGAGAGCCGAGTGTCAAAGCCTGAAGAAACACAGCCCGAGTCAGCCGATGAGGCAGTCGTCGCGCCCGAGGAGATGGAAGTCGTCGCTGAGTCCTCAGACCCAGTGAGACCTGCTCAAACCAATCGGTCGGGTGCGTTGCTTTCTTTGACACTGAGTATTGTCGCGACTGCGGCCGTTGGTGTCGGCGGTTGGCTGGGTTGGACGGAAGTTCAAACGATCCGAGGCTCGGTGCAATCGATTGATGCCATTGTACAGACACTGGGAACTCAGTTAAGTGAGCTGAAAAAGCTGCAAACTGAGACCCGCGCGCTGGAATCACACATTCAGCGGCTTGAGACTGACGTGAGCCGTGCGGATGCGCGTAATCAGTCAGTGATTGATCGGGTGGAAATGGTTGCTGAGCAACTGGCAAAAGCACAAGTTGATACCCGTAGCAGTTATGTCCTCGCGGAAGCCGAGTATTTATTAAAACTGGCTGATCAACGGTTGTTGATTGAGCGCAACCCAGAAACCGCGGTTAACTTGATGCGCACCGCACAAGCGCTTTTTGGTCAGTTACAAGATGGTCGGTTGCTGTCTGTCAGAGAGCTGCTTGCGCAAGATTTAAATACCTTATCTTCAATCCCGACCATTGACGTGCTTGGTATTCAAGCGGACCTTCTGGCTCTCGATCCTGTATTGGACGAGCTACAGTTGCCAATTCGTCGATTGAGGGCCGACACGCCCACGGATCAGGCAGTTGATGTGCAAAAGTGGCTGGGTGATTTATCAGAATTTATCCGGATTCGTGAGGTGAATGCGCCCATTACACCCTTAGTTTCTGCATCGGATGCAGGTCGAGCACGCGAAGTTTTGCGTTTGAGCCTCGAGCAGATTAAGGTCGCCTTGATTCGAGAAGACCAAGCATTATTTGATGCGGGCCTGGCTCAGGCGAAGCGTCTGTGTGCGCACTTTTTCGACGTGACAGCAGGTGCTGGTCTCAAAGTGATGTCGGTGCTGAGTGCGCTTGAGGGAACGCCTATTGTTCGAGAAATCCCTGATGCCGCTCAAGGTCTTCGTGCACTCAAAGCGTATCGCGATGCGCTGACCCAAGAGCGTGTTTCCGCCACTGAGGTGGAGCAGTGAGTCGCTTCATTCGATTATCTATTTGGCTTGGGATTCTCGGAGCATTGCTGGCGCTCGGGCTGTATCTCGGTGATCGGGTTAAGGCTGACCCGGGTTATGTACTGTTCGCCTACGGCGGGTACACCATTGAGATGTCACTCTGGGCCTTTGTCATTTGTTTTCTCGCAATCACGGTCGCGCTTTGGGTGCTGTTTGGTTTAGGCGGTGCGCTTGGGCGGCTCCCCCTCAATTTATTGAGAGCCTGGGGCCGGATGCGTCACCGAAAAGCAGATTCTAGATTAGTCGAAGGCGCACTTTGGTTGCGTCGTGATGAGCCCGCGCGCGCACTTGCGGTCTTAAAAAAAGATGCCAGTTCGGAGTCCTTACCTGCATTACATTGGCTGTTGGCCTCTGAGGCGGCGCGTCGACTGGAGCAGTTGGATGAGTCCGAGCGTTATTTGGAATCTGCCGAACGTTTGATGGCGAGTATTCCGAAAGCGATTGAACACGATTCAATGCCGAGAGAATTTAAGCCGTTGTTGAAATCACTGAAAAAGCAGTGGCGGGAAGATTGGGTCCTAGGCCTCGAAACGGTTGGCGATGGTGACCCATTGTCTCGGTTGGCCAGCTTAAATTCACTGGCGAAAGCTCAGGCAGAGTCGGTTGCTTTGGAGGTCGTTCAAGCGAGACTCGCACTGGCTTCTGGGCTTGAGGCGGAAGCAAGACATCACATTGATCGCGCGAACCAACTGGATCCATCCAATCCCCTGGTTTTGCTGCTCCGTGTTGAGTCCGAGACGGGTCGAACAGAGGCACTTGAAGATTTAAGACACCGCTTACTCCAAGACCTCGCTTAGCGCTTTTTCATCGACTGGAAGAATTCATCGTTGGTTTTGGTTGTCTTAATGCGATCAACCAAGAACTCGATCGCTTGGAGATCTTCCATTGAATCCAGCAGTTTCCGCAAAATCCACATCCGCTGTAGTTCTTCTTCTGTCGTCAACAGGTCTTCGCGACGTGTTCCGGATTTACGAATGTTAATCGCTGGGAAGATCCGTTTCTCTGCGGCACGTCTTTCCAAGTTCAGTTCAGAGTTACCTGTTCCTTTGAACTCTTCGAAAATCACTTCATCCATCTTCGAACCGGTATCGACCAGTGCTGTCGCAATAATCGAAAGACTACCGCCTTCCTCAATGTTTCGAGCGGCACCAAAGAATCGCTTTGGTCGTTCTAAGGCATGCGCATCCACACCACCTGTCAGAACCTTGCCTGATGATGGTTGAACGGTGTTGTATGCCCGAGCAAGACGGGTGATTGAGTCCAGCAAGATCACCACATCGCGCTTGTGCTCTGTGAGTCGCTTGGCTTTTTCGATGACCATTTCGGCGACTTGCACGTGCCGCGCTGGAGGTTCGTCAAATGTTGATGCAATGACTTCACCGCGAACAGTTCGTTGCATTTCGGTGACTTCTTCGGGCCGTTCATCGATCAACAAGACGATCAGATAGCATTCGGGGTTATTTCTGGTGATGCTGTTGGCAATATTCTGAAGCATCAACGTTTTACCAGCTTTCGGCGGTGAAACGATCAGTGCGCGCTGGCCTTTACCGATCGGACAGACCAGATCAATTATTCGGGCAGTTAAATCTTCAGTTGAACCATTGCCTTGCTCCATTTTAATTCGTTCTTCGGGAAACAAGGGCGTAAGGTTTTCGAATAAAATCTTGTTCTTGGCGTTTTCTGGCTTATCAAAATTGATTTCATCAACCTTCAACAGCGCAAAGTAGCGCTCACTATCTTTTGGAGGGCGAATTTTCCCAGCTATTGAATCACCTTTACGAAGATTGAATCGCCGTATTTGGCTCGGTGAGACGTAGATGTCATCTGGACCCGCGAGATAGCTCGAGTCAGCAGACCGCAAAAATCCAAAGCCATCCGACAAAATTTCTAAGACGCCATCGCCATAGATGTCTTCACCACTTTTCGCATGGGCTTTCAATATGGAAAAAATCACATCTTGTTTGCGAGATCGTGCGAGATTTTCAAGGTTCATGCTTTCCGCAATCTCAAGGAGCTGCGGCATTGATTTTTTCTTAAGTTCTGTGAGGTTCATGTGTTCTCTGAATCACCCTGGAACGGACCGTGGGCGCTATTTTGGTTGGTTGGTAACGTTGAGTTCTGAAATACAAAAGGGGGATGGAGAGCATCCACACCGAAAGCTTAGGCGCTTTCGGCGTGCTCGTCTAGTCCTTTAAATGTTTGAGTCAATAAAAGCAGCCAGCTGGCTTTTCGACAGTGCGCCGACCTTTGTGGCTTCTGGTTCACCATTTTTAAAAAGGATGAGGGTTGGAATACCACGGATATTGAACTTCTCAGTCGCTTCGCGATGATCGTCGACGTTCAACTTGGCAATGGTTAGGCGGCCGTCATATTCAGTCGCAAGTTCCTCCAAGACCGGTGCGATAATCTTACAAGGGCCACACCATTCGGCCCAGAAGTCTACAAGTACAGGGGTTTGCGCGTCGTTGATTGTTGAATCAAAGTTTTCGTTAGTCAAAGTTGTAATGTGATCGCTCATTTCGTCCTCGTTATGTTTTCTTATCTAGGCAGTGAGGTTTTCGGCCGCCTCGATCGCGGCATAAGTCAGTATACAGTCCGCTCCGGCACGAACCATTGATTCAAGACTTTCCATCATGGCGGCCTTGCCGTCAATCCATCCGTTCTGATGTGCGGCTTGAATCATGGCGTATTCGCCGCTGACTTGATAGACCACAACCGGAACTTTAAAGGTTGTTTTGATCCGTTGGACGATATCCAGGTAGGGAAGCCCTGGTTTAATCATCACAATGTCTGCACCCTCGTATAGATCTTCAGCAACCTCATGTAATGCTTCATCACTGTTGGACGGATCCATTTGGTAGGTGCGCTTATCCTTTTTTCCAAGATTCGTGCTGGACCCCACAGCATCTCGGAAGGGCCCGTAGAATGCGCTCGCGTATTTCGCGGAATAGGCCAAGATGCGCGTATGAATATGATCTTCATCTTCCAACGCATCACGAATCAAGCCGATGCGCCCATCCATCATGTCGCTCGGTGCCACGATATCGGCTCCTGCTTCGGCATGCGAGAGCGCTTGTTGAACCAAGACGTCACAGGTTTCGTCATTCAAGACGTAGCCTGATGCATCAATGAGGCCGTCTTGACCATGGGTGGTATAGGGATCCAGTGCGACATCGGTGATCACGCCGAGGTCAGGTAATTCTGATTTAAGCGCACGAACGGCACGCTGTACCAGACCATCTGGGTTGTAAGCTTCTCGTCCATCATCAGTCTTGTTGTTGCGAACAACTGGGAACAAGGCAACCGCTGGGATACCGAATAAAAAAGCGCGTTCGGCTTGTTTCAGCATCAGATCAATCGATAACCGTTCGATCCCAGGCATGGAATGCACGGTTTCCCGTTCATCATGTCCGTCGAGCACAAACATCGGATAGATTAAATGTGAGGTCGTCAGAGTATTCTCTCTGACCAGCGCCCGTGAAAACGCGTCGCGGCGATTGCGACGTAGACGCCGTGTTGGATAACCGACTGGAAATATTTCCGCCATCATAAACCTCTGTGGATGAAATCTATGCAGATGCCCATAGGGTATCTGAATTGAAATGGAGTTTCGCGTGTTTCAGCAACGAGGACTTGATGACAATAAGAGGAATCAGCGTTTGAAACGTCTGTTGTGGGCCATTGGTTTGATTGGTTTGATCTTCGTGATCTGGATCAGTCGCGATTTCCTCAGCATCAGCGGGATGTTGAGTCATTATGCCGAATTTAAACGACTCGCCGGCGATCAATTTTGGTGGGCTTTGAGCCTTTTCTTTCTCAGTTACGTCGCGTCTGTGAGTTTATCGCTCCCGATCGCATCATTTCTGACCTTGACGGGATCTGCAGTGTTTGGATGGGTGGCTTTGCCTACGATCGTGTTGGCAGCAACCACGGGTGCATTTCTGGTATTTATTCTGGCATCAACCGTCGCTCGGGAGTTCTTTTTCAGTCGCGCCGATGTGGTGATCGACCGAGTTCGATCTGTCTTTGTCAAAAGCCCGATCCGATGGCTTCTGACGATGCGCTTAATTCCATTTTTCCCCTTCTGGTTAGTCAATATTTTGCCCGCACTGCTCTCGATGAAGTCTCGGGACTATCTGTTTGCAACCCTGATTGGAATCCTTCCGGGGACGGCGATTTATGTGGCTGTTGGTCGCAACCTCGAGACCATACTGACAGCTGGCGATGAGCCAGTTTGGAATCTCTTGCAAAGCCCGGAGGTCTGGTTACCTTTGGTTTTACTTGGCTTGTTGACAGCAGTCTCTGCGGTCTTGAAGAGCCGCCATCAATAGGATCGGATAATGATGTGGATTCGTCTTTTTGTTCTCATGGCTGTGCTAATGGCCAGCTATTCGGCCACAGCTCAATCATGGAGCGAGATTGAGCGTGAGGCTCGTGGCCAGACTGTATATTTTTATGCTTGGGGAGGCTCTCCTGCGATCAATCAATACATTGATCGTTGGGCTCAAATCGCCAGTGAACGTCAACAGATCAACGTTGAGCATGTCAAAGTTGATGATATTTCGATGGTGATTCAAGGAATTCAGACCGCGAAGCGAGTCGGTGCATCCGATCAGGGGTCTGTTGATTTGCTCTGGATCAATGGCGAAAATTTCGCCCGGATGAAACGCGATGGACTGCTTGGCGAGCCCTTTGTTGCTAGTTTGCCATCAGCACAACACATCAATCTGGATGATCCAACAATTGCAACGGATTTTTCAGTCCCAACCGATGGTTTAGAGGCGCCCTGGGGCCGAGCGCAGTTGGTTTTTATGCATGATCAGGCGCGGCGACCAAATCCCCCGCGGTCAATGCAGGCGCTGTTGCAATATGTCCAGACGAATCCCGGACGCATCACCTATCCAGAGCCGCCCAATTTCCATGGCACAACATTTCTCAAACAAGTCTTATTGGAAACGACGCCCTATCCACAATGGCTGAGCGAACCTTATGCAGCAGAGCGTTTTCAGGCAGCCACCGAGCCGATGTGGGCGCTTCTGGACGCGCTCCACCCCCACCTCTGGAGATCAGGGCGGGAATTTCCGGATTCAGCAGAAGCCATGATGGATTTATTTGCAGATGGTCTTCTCGATATGGCGCTCAGCTTTAATCCGAATGATGCGTCACAGCGCATCTTAGATGGCCGCTTTCCACCCACAGTTAGGACCTATATTCACGAGCATGGCACCATCGGTAATACGCATTTCCTGGCGATCCCCTTTAATGCATCGGCCCGGGCAGGTGCGCAGGTTTGGATCAATCTGCTTCTCAGCGTTGAAGCCCAGGCCGATAAAGCCTCTCCTTCAGTCTGGGGTGATCCAACGGTGATCGATGTGGGACGTTTGCAAGGGGCTGACCAGGCGCGATTTGAGGCTCTTGAGTTGGGGCCTGCGACTTTAACCGGAGCTGAGCTTGGCACTCCGTTAGCCGAGCCTCACGCGAGCTGGGTTGAGCCGCTCGAAGCAGCATGGAAGTCACGCTATTTTGGACAGGCTCGGTGACTTGGGTTGAGCGTGTTTTTGGCCTGATTCTTGTCATTCCGGTTGTTGGCTTGTTCGATGAGGCCCTCGGTCAATATTCTGATCGATCTTGGACTGCCGGTGTCGATCGATTACTCAACGAGCCGGCGCTGGTTCAATCAATCGTCCTGTCGATTTGGGTTGCCGTTGTCTCGCTTGCAATCTCGATCAGTCTTGCTCGCTACCTGTCTGGTCAGTGTGTTACCAGTGGCTCAGTCAGAAGTTGGCAAAGCCTATTACTTGCGATTCCTCACAGCGCCCTGGCATTGGGGTTATTGTTAGCGCTATCCTCAGGCGGAGTCGGTTGGCGATGGGTCTCACAATTCTTCGGGCCCTCAGCTGATCATCAATATCTGTTTCCGAGAGATCCTTGGGGATTTGGGCTTATCGCGTCCTTGGTCATCAAAGAAACTGCATTCTTGACAGCGATTGCGATTCCAATTGCTCAACGACTGCCACTCGCTTCCTATCGAGCACTCTCTCGACAAGCGGGCCTCACGCAGACCGAATCGTTTAATCAACTGATTTGGCCGCAAGTGCTTAGTCTCATGAAGCCCGCTTTATTTGTGGTTTTCGTGTTTGGTTTGACTAACCTGGAAGTCAGTTTGATTCTAGGACCTGATCAACCACAGGTCTTTGCAGTCCGATTGTTTCAGTTAGTGACAGATCCGAACCCGTTAAACCGCCAGGCTGGCTCCTTAGGACTGATCATTCTCTTGTTGAGTTTAGGCGTGGCATGGCTCATTTTTCGACGCGTGTTTCGAACACGATTGCATCAAGAACGGATGGTGCTTCACACGCCGGGATGGGTATGGTTGTCGATCGATCGGTGCCTGATTAGCCTGGTCTGCTTGTCGTTACTGAGTTTGCTGTTGTGGTCGATCACTCAACGCTGGAGTGTGGTCGATGTCTTGCCTGTAATGTCCTTTCGTCTGGCTGCGTTAGCTCCTTTAGTGGATCCGATGATGATGTCACTGATGATCGGTTGTACAACGACTGTCCTATCAGTGGGTTTTGCGATTGCAGTGCTTGAGTATCAAGTGTTTCGAGGGCACGCGCGTTTGCATTGGGTGTGGTGGGCGTTTCTCTGGATGCCGGCGCTCCCAATGTCGGCGGGCCTCTTGGCTTGGATTTATCTTTTAGGCGGAGCACCTGGTCTTGGGCCGGTTATCCTTGGACACACACTGATTGCGTTGCCTTATGTCATGATTGTGATGAGCGATGCTTGGTTCGCACGTGATCTGCGGTATCAGATGATTTTGAATCAATCAGGCTTGGCTCGATGGAGAGCGGTGATACAGATCTGGATTCCTCGACACAGCCGATTACTCTTAATCGCCGCGGCATTAGCGTTTAGCGTGAGCTGTGCGCTTTACACACAAACAGTTCTGTTAGGCGGCGGTCGGATAGAAACATTGATGACAGAATTGATGGTGGCTGTCAGCGGTGAGCGACGCATCGCTGCGTTTTCAGGCTTGATGAATCTGTTACTCCCGTTAATGGCTTTTGTTCTGGTGCAGTTAGTGAATCAGTGGTCATGGCGAAATCGGATCGGAATGCAGGGAGAGGGTGGTGCTGATTTTCGATAACGTCTCTGTGAACCGTTCCGGTCGCTCGTTGTTCGAGCCGATTTCTTTCGCGTTGAAACCCGGTCAGGTATTCACCATTCAAGGCCCGTCTGGTCTTGGAAAATCAACCTTATTGCAGGCACTGATTCAGCCCGAAGATTCTGTGGAACTGTCCGGTCAGGTGACTATGGATGGCCGGGCCATGGATCCAATCGAGCGGTTAGCACCCTATTCACAAATGGTATTCCAGGATCCTTTATTGTTTGCGCACTTATCGATTGGTGCCAACATTGCGTTATCTCTGAATCGATATGATCAGGCGCAGCGGACTGCTCGGATCAAAGCACTTCTGGAGCAACTGGGTCTTACTGGGATGATCGTAGGTGATCCTTTTCAGTTGTCGCGTGGACAAATGATGCGTGTGTCAGTGGCGCGAGCGCTTGCGCCTCATCCAAAAGTGATTCTGTTGGATGAACCGTTCAGCGCGCTGGATGCATTGACTCGGCAACAGGTGCAGTCTGCGCTGTTTGACCAGATCAGAGCGGATGAGGGATACGGTATTTTGGTCACACATCATAGTGAGGACCGACCACCTGATGGAGAGTGTGTATGTTTGACGCCTTTTTCGTCCGGCGGCTGAAGTCGCCCTTGGCGTTTGCGGTGAAACCCCTGGATGCAGCCGGAATCAAGGCAACTCAAGTGACTTTGATTGGTGCAGTGATTGGGTTGGCTGCAGCCATCTTGATTGCCGCTGATGCACTCCTTCTCGGCGGCTTACTATTTCTGATGAATCGTCTGTTTGATGGCCTCGATGGTGCATTAGCGCAGCAACAGGGACCCACAGAACAGGGTGCATTTCTCGACATTACCTTGGATTTTTTGATGTATAGTGCGATCCCCTTTGCGTTTGCCGTCCGCGACCCGGATGTGGCTTTAGCGGCTGCTTTTTTGCTGTTTTCGTTTGTGGGTACCGGTTCGACGTTTCTCGCTTTTTCGATTTTTGCCGCTCGCCATGGGCTGAAAAACGAATCTCTCAAGGATAAATCCATCTACTATCTGCAAGGACTGACCGAGGGCTTTGAAACGACCCTGGTTCTGACGTTGATGTGTCTGTTTCCACAATGGTTTGAGTGGTTGGCATGGGGGTTTGGGGCACTCTGTTTCATGACCACAGGTTCAAGGATTGTTGAGGGAAATCGAGTCTTACGTGGCATTTCAGCCCCGGAGCCTGATAGGCTTTCAGAAACCTAATTAAGGAGTATGTATGAAATCATTGTTTCGGGGCGCGTTGATTGCTTCGTTGTTGGCGACCCCCGCGCTTGCGAACGAACCTTCCACCGGTTTGGAAAAACTCAGTTACAGCCTGGGAATCATCTTGGGAGAGCGAATCCAGAATGATTTTGGTGATTTGGATCCAAACTTCGTTCTCGAAGGATTGAAGGATTCGAAAGATCCCAACAGTTGGAAATTGGATCGCCCAGCGATCAATCAAGCGGTTCAAGACGCACAAACACGTATTCGTGCACAACAAGAGCAACAGGTTGAGGCGATGGCTGAAGCAAATTTGAAATCGGGTGAAGCCTTTCTGGCTGAGAACGCAAAAAAAGATGGTGTGACGGTCACAGCGTCAGGATTGCAGTATCGCGTGA
This sequence comes from uncultured Litorivicinus sp., assembly GCA_902528165.1. GTDB lineage: Bacteria > Pseudomonadota > Gammaproteobacteria > Pseudomonadales > Litorivicinaceae > HIMB30. The sequence continues at coordinate 102,057 of CABZRL010000001.1, read as the reverse complement.
TCACAGAGGGTGCCGGCGATGCTCCCAAGGCGACTGATACGGTTAAGGTGCATTATGAAGGCCGACTGATTTCTGGTGACGTCTTTGATAGTTCCATTGCTCGCGGTGAGCCGGTGAGCTTCCCATTAGATGGTGTCATTTCTGGTTGGTCTGAGGGTGTTCAATTGATGAAGGTCGGATCAAAGTTTGAGTTTACAATTCCGTCGGCCTTAGCGTATGGACCCTCAGGAACTGGCCCAATCCCACCGAACTCAGTGCTCGTATTTGATGTTGAATTATTGGAAATTAACCCGGCGAACTAATCAGGGTTGATGGATGTAGGCGTCGACGAAGGCATCGAATGAGCCTTCGTTTGACGCAGCCATTGCTTGTTCCGCGAAAACACTGTCTGCAGCCTCTTTTTCCATCAATGCCAGTTGTTCTTTCGATGGGGTGACGGTCTTCCAATTCTCATGATGTTGATGCGCCTGGGCCAGCCCAAAGGCTAAATGACCCTCGGCCAAAGCGGCTTGTTCGATCTCTTCAGAGAGCAATGGACAGGTCCCGTCCAAGCGAAGACGAGCGTCCTCTAATGCACCGGTGAAACTCTCTGTTTGAAAGCTCTGATTCAGCGCTTCTGCAACAGGATCGAGCGTGGCAAGGAATTGAAGTCCAGCTTGTTTCAAAGTGGATTGCTGATCGTATCGTTGATCCACTCGGCGTCCGGCCCAACTGGTTCGTGCATTCACGCCGTTGATCGCGACACATTCCTCATCACTGTTCGGCGGGCTATCGGCAAGCGCAGCGGCGGTCATCAAGAGTGTGATGAGAGATGCTTCATGGTCTGAAATTCCGTTGCGAGCAAAGGGATTGAGATCAATGGCTCGAACCTCTAGATACTCAACACCTCGGTTAATCAGCGCTCGAACCGGACGTTCACCTGCCTGTTGCACGCGTTTTGGCCGAATGCTTGAGTAGTATTCGTTCTCGATTTGTAACACCGCAGTGTTGAGCTGCTTGAATCCGTTTTCGTCTTTTAGTCCCAGACCTTCATAGGTTGGCCATGGATGATGAACGGCTTTGGCGAGGGTGTCACAGTAAGTATCGAGTTGATTGAAACAAATATTGATCGATTCTTGTGCAGCCGATTGATAACCCAGATCACTCATGCGAAGGCTGGTTGCGCCCTCGGCAAGCCGAGTCCGCCCAGACACTCGGAAACGGTCGGTTGCCAGCAAACGGAAGCTGTCATCCACCGACGGACTCGCGCCGGTGAGAAGCATCATGAGCCATTGAATTCGCCGGAAATTCCGAATCGACTGGAAATACCCCGAATCACGCATGACTCGGGTATCCGAGCCATCGGGATGGCCATTCATGGACGCCTTCCAGGCCCAAAATTCGTCGTTAAACGAGAGGTTGAAGTGCACACCGGCGATGGTTTGCATTTGCCGTCCATAACGAAAACCGAGCCCGCGCCGATAGATCGTTTTGAGTCGACCAATTTGTGACTCACCGTAGTAGGCCAGCGGGATATCTTGATCAGATTCGGGCAGCCAGCAAGGCATCGATAGTGGCCAGATGCGCTCGTCAGGTAACACGGAGTTGGCAAAGGCATGGAGTTGCTCTAGCTCCTGAATCGCAGCCTGCGGTGATGCATGTGTCCCTGTCACAAACTCAAGCAAGGCCTCAGAGTAGTCCGTTGTAATATGCGGGTGAGTCAGGGCTGAGCCCAGCGCCTTGGGATGCGGTGTATCGGCCAGCTGTCCGTTATTCGCATGAACCCTTAGGCCCTCTTTCTCAATGCCAAATCGCATGCCGGCGAGACGTTCGGCAAAGGATTCGGTGTGGCACTCATCGAAGACACGCTGAGGGATGGTCGGTAATTTTAGTTGCACTCAATTTCCAAGGCGTTCAGCCATCGTTCAGGGTCATTGGTTCGATTCAGCTCGTCTGCAATCGATTGGATTAATTGTGATAAGTGATGGGTGTATTCACCAGATTCTGGCCACCGATCCTTGGAATGCCATGGTCCTGCGGTTTCAGATTGTCCGGATGGGACCGATAATCCCAGTGAGCCAAACGGCTCCCAGTCAGTGCAGTAATACATCCCGGTAATAACAGCGCTCTCTTCAGATGCAGACAGAGGGTCCCCTTTGCTAGCTTTACCACCATGCCAGCCAGCATTCACAAGGAAACAGCGTGTATCATGAGCTTCTAGCAGATCCTCGAGGATAAACACATAGTCATCGAGATTCCGTGGCAACAGAGTATCCATGAACCCCGGTGTAAATCGGATATCCACTTCAGCCTGACGCTCTTCCAGTGGCCCGAGATGATTCCCATAGCCCAGGATGAACCAGGCTAAGCACTGCTCCCGCGAAATTTTTGCGAGTGGCGGTAACACGCCGAGTGGATCGGTGGTCAGAATCACCAACTGACTCGGTCCTCGGGTATTGGACTCAGCGGTCGCGTTTAGACGACTCAATGGGAGCACCAAATGTGTTGTTGTCTTGAGCTCAGAACGAGTTTCTGGGTCGTCGAGTAGCGGTCGGCGATCGTTTTTTAACGCTAAATTTTCAGCAATGGTTCCAAATCGCAGTGCTTCGTCGAGGCTAATGGGTAGATTTTGATCCAAGTGCAATCGGCATCCATCAGCAAGTCGATGCAATCCTGCGTTGGACCAGGAGAGACCTCTGTCGCCGATCAATTGTCCACAGCGCAGGGCCCAAGTCGTTTTCTGAGTACCTGCAGGGCCCAAAAATAGCGTAATTTCACCATCGCCTTGCGCGGCCGCGCCATGCAGAGGCAAGGTGTCTTTCTCGGGGAGTAGAAGTCCTAATAGGGTGAGTAGCGTGCGTCGCATCTCGCCTGTTGTTAGGTCGCCTCCCATGAGAATCCGGCGTTTGCCCACGTGGATCAGGATGACCCCACCGCCGTCACTCAGGATTTCCGCATCACCAAAACTCGCTAATGGAGCCCAGATCAACTCCCATTTGGGTTTTTCACGTGGGTTAAATGCATCGGGGATGTGGCATAGGTGATGACAGCTGAGCGCATGCCAGGCGCTCAAAGTGGTGATTTCGAGTGGAACTGCAATGGGGGGATCGACACCCATATGCGCGTGGATGCGATATCGAGAGCGTTCGACCACATCATCTTTGACGCGCTCCCAGATCGATTTAAACACCTGGGGGTCAAGTAAGTGAAATTGTGCATCGGCCCGAATCACGTCACTGACAGAGGGCTCATTCACGATAAACCGTTGAACGGTTGTCTTACGCTCGGTTGAAACAACTAGTGCGCCCTTCGCTGACAGCTGCCCTTCGTTCAGCGCGAGCGCATGCTCGACTAACTCGGCTAAGGTGAGGTCGTCGTAACGACTCGACCCATCAGTTTTCATTGTAGTGTGTCAGACCTCGGTGGCTGATCAGAAAGAAGCCATTCTAAGTCAGCCTGATCGTATTGGTATACCCGTCTGCAAAAATGGCAGTCGACGGTCACCGAAGGTTGCTCTGCAAACAATTGTTTTACCTCGGTTTCACCAAGAGCGCGGATCGCTCGAGACGATCGCTCTCGTGTGCAGGAGCAGTCAAAACGAATCGAAAACGGGTCAAAACTTCGTGGACTGAGTTCGTGGAACAGCTTGTAGATCAACAGAGGGCCCGCTTCAGAGGCGAGTTCTTCTTTGGTCACGGTGGCTGCGAGTGTCGAGAGCGTTTCCCAATTGGATGCTGTGCTCGTGCGACTGCCGCCTTCATCCGGGATGCGTTGAATCAGTAAACCGGCAACTGTGGTCGCATTACTGGAAAGCCATAATTTGGTGTCGAGTTGCTCTGAGCTGTCGAAATAGTGATTGATGCAGCCTTCAATGGATCCAGATTCCAATGGGATGACACCCTGATAGCGCTCGCCGTGTTTTGGATCCACCGTAACGGCCATATAACCTTTTCCAATTAGTTCACTGAAGGTGGTGTAGTGATCAATATCGTCCCATTGAGCAGTCGCCCGAATCCGCCCCTCCGAAGAACACTCGGCAACCATCATGGTCACAGGACCAGCACTCTTGATCTGGACGATCATCTCACCGTCAAATTTCAGCATATGCGCGAGGACGCAGGTTGCTGCCACTAATTCCGCACAGAGTGCTTTAATCGGTGCCGGCATCTGTTGATGATCGAGCATGTCGTCTGTCGATTGGCCAAGTTTCACTGTCATCAAACGTGCATCGGGGGCATCGTCACACAGATATTTCCTAACGGCATCTTGGTCAACTGGCAGATCAATCACGAAATATTCCTTTCAGCTTTGTCATTTGCCGACGCTCTCGTTTGTTCGGTCGATGGTCGGCTGGTTGAAAGCCAGCTCTTGAGAATCGATTGAGGTCACGATCGGCTTCCCGTTTTTTGATCGACTCAGGCGTTTCCTCGTACAGCTGTTGTGCTTCGACAGCTGGCCTTCGATCCTCGCGAATATCGATCACCTTGACGATCATATCGGTTTGCCCGCGAGAGATTTCAATCTCAAGGCCTGGGATCACCATCTTCGATGGTTTGGCTTTCACACCATCAATGTGGATTTTTCCACCATCGACCGCGTCACGCGCCAAGCTTCGGGTTTTAAAGAATCGAGCAGCCCATAACCATTTATCGAGTCTCACGCCGCTCATGATCGACCCAAGGCCTCGAGTCCCGGGAATAAGACATCAAAATCATCGATTCCCTGTTTCCAAGTGCTTCGCGGTGGTTCAGAAAGATTTGGGTGTCTGATTTCGACAACTTCACGAACGCCAGCGCGATCCGCTGCGTCGAGTACCTTGGGTGAATCATCCATGAACAGTGCTCGACCAGGATTGATGGAATATTCATCGAATAATGCACACCAAAAATCTGGATGCTCTTTTGCAACACCGTATTGGTGACTTGAAACAATGCCATCAACCATGTCCTCCAGTGGGACCACGTTGAGTTTGAGTTGAATGACATCAGGATGTGCATTGGTCGCAATCAGTGTGCGAAGTGGCAGCGAATTCAGCACGTTTAAAAATTGTTCAGCATGGGGGCGAAATCGGATTAAGTGCGCTAATTGCTGTTTGGCTTCAATCAAATCAATCCCAAAAAAATCAGCCCAGTAATCGGTGCAATACCAAGCCAAGGTGCCTTCATGCTTCTTTAGTTCGCGATGAAACCGCTCCTGAATTACGTGTTCAGGTTCCCCGGTGAGATTCGCAACAATGGAATGGACGTTGTTTAACCAAAAGGTTGCGTCATAGTGTAAATCCAACAGAGTTCCATCCATATCCAACAGGACATCGTCGATTGAACGCCAGTCGATGTTAAAGGGCATGAGGTGCCTCTTTGGGTAGGGCAAACAGTCGCATCACAGCTTGATAAATTCGGGCAATATCATCAAGGCCTGCATATCGGCCACTCGGGCCGCCATGTCCTGCATTGAGTTCGGTGTAGAGCAGAAATGGCCCGCCTTCGGCGATGGCTTGAAGCCGGTGAATCCAGCGTGCCGGTTCCCAATAGGTGACCCGTGGGTCAGTCAGTCCTGCGGTTGCCACGATGCAAGGATACCGACGTTGCTCGACCATCAACGTCGGCGAGAAGTGAGCCAGCCGGCGCTCGGCATCAGCAGATTCGATCGGATTACCCCATTCGGGCCATTCTGGAGGCGTCAATGGCAGATCAGCATCGAGCATGGTTGCGAGGACATCCACAAATGGCACGTCAGCGATGACGCCTTTAAACAGTTCTGGTCGCCGCATGACCGTGGTGCCAACCAATAAACCACCGGCACTCCCGCCGTGGAGAACAATGTTTCCAGCCGAGGTCCATCCATCGCGAATTAAGGTTTCGGCAGCACCGATGAAATCATCAAAGGATCGATCTTTATTAGCCATGCGGCCTGATCGATACCAATGGTACCCATTCTCCATGCCACCACGGACATGTGCTGTCACATGAATCACGCCTCGAGTTAAAAGTGTCCGGCGACTGGCGCTGAAGCCAGGTGTGAGACTCATGCCATAAGCGCCATAACCTGTCAGCAAGACAGGACTGCGCGCGCTTGGAGTGACATCACGGTGGTGGACGATGGTCATGGGAATTTTCTGTCCATCGCCGGAGATTCCATAATGACGCTGGACGACGTAGTTCGATTCTGTGTGGCCGTTCGGTGGTATCGAGACTTTTAATTGCACGGAGTCACCGGTTCGCAGGTTAATTTCGCGAACCTCCGGCAGCATGGCGGGAGTGGAGATTCGCATGCGGATCGTGTCGCGTTCAAAGCCGGGTAACGGATCGAGGTGTGCGTCATGGATTGACGATTCAAGCGCCAAGGTCTGCCGAATCTTAAAGGTCTCGGGATCTGGTTCGGCAATGAAATAACGGCCACAACCTTCTTCAGAGTACTCGATGATCCAGTGATGCTTCAGGATTTCGAAATCACTGAAGAGATGTCCTTGCGTTGGAACCCAAAGGGTGTGCCATTGGTCAGGGTTGCCAGGCTGGGTGAATGTGGGAATCGGCGCTCGAAACAGTGCAAAGTCTTCATGATGTTGGTTACCACGAATGATCAAATAGGGCTCGACATGTTCCACCTCATATTCCAATCCCTCGATCCAATCGGTCACTTTAATAAGAGTAAGATCATCGAGGGACGCAGGAAGCAGAAGGGTTTGGTTGGTTTGGTGATCATGAACCTCGATCGTGATCCAAGCCTCTGAACTGCTTTGACCAAGACCAATAAAGCGACCAGGATGATCGAGTTGAAACACCAACTGGTCGTCGCTTTGGTTTGTACCGATGAGGTGACACCAGACGGTACTCGGTCGTTGATGTTCATCTAAACGGGTGTAGAGAATTTTGGAACCATCTGTGCTCCACTCAAAGTCACCACGGCAGTCAACTAAGGCCGGTTCCAGTGGTTGGCTGGAGCCAGCATTGAAGATGGTAAGGGTGTAGCGTTCGGATCCTTGTCGGTCTTCGGTCACTGCGAACAGTTGATGGTTAGGCGAGTGATCAGCCGCACCAATATCGTAGTAGGGATGATTCGATGCGCGTTCGTCGCCGCAGAACAGAAGCTGTTCGCCTTGAGTGTGGTGTTGTCTCAAGAAATCAGGGTGTTCGGCACCTTCAACAAAGCGTTGCCAGTATTGAAATTCTCCTTCCCAAATGGCCACCGAATCGTCCCGATCGCGGATGGTCGCTTTCAGTTCATCGATGATCCATTGTCTGGATGTTTCGCCACCAAGCCATTGGTCCGTCGTTTGATTTTGCGTCTCCAGATAGCTTCGAATGTCAGCAGGTAGCGAGTCAGGATCCTCGAGTACTTCTTGCCAGTTTGCGGCTTTGAGCCATTGGTTGTCTGTCGTTGGGGTTTGCATGCCCCTAGTGTACGCTAGCCGCTAGCTATTGTGAGGTCTTATGGCAGTCGCTGATTGGATTCGTATAGCGATCCTTTCTCTGGTGTGGGGAGGATCGTTTTTCTTTGTTGAAGTGATGCTTGAGGCGATGCCGCCGATGACCAGTGTGCTTGGTCGTTTAATTGTCGGTCTTGCGGGCTTGGTTGGCCTATTAAAACTGTTAGGGCACCCACTTCGACCCTTAATGATGCAATGGCGTTCGTTCGCCTGTATTGGATTGATCAATAACGCGGTCCCATTCAGTTTGATCAGTTTTGGTCAGACTGAAATCACAGGATCTCTTGCGTCAATCATCAACGCCTCGACGCCCATTATGACAGCGGTCGTTGCTCATCAATTGACCACAGATGAGCGACTGTCCTTGAGAAAGACTCTCGGCATTGCGTTTGGATTTGGTGGTGTTTTGGTGTTGTTTGGCCCCGCAGCAATGCAGGGTGGCGCGTCATTACTTGGCATGGCAGCCGGTCTAACGGCAACGGTTTGTTACGCATTTGGGTCGGTGTATTCGAAACGTTTGAAGTCCAATCCCCCGATGTTGAATGCGACCGGTCAGGTCCTATATGGAACTCTCTGGATGTTCCCGGTTGTCTGTCTCATTGACCAGCCATGGAGCCTTCCGATGCCGGGAATAGGTCCTTGGTTGGCTCTGATGGGTATAGGCCTGTTATCCACCACGCTGGCATTTTTCATCTATTTTCGGGTGCTAAAGACCGCAGGCGCCAGTAACGTCGTGTTGGTCACATTTTTGGTTCCAGTTAGTGCCTCAGCGCTCGGCATCGCCTTCTTGGACGAGGTTGTGGCGATACAGCATATCCTTGCTTATCTGTTAATTGCGTTGGGACTTGCGATCATTGATGGACGAATAGTTGCAAGACTTGCCCAAATGCGACTAAAGTCGCAACTCTAAAGTGAATATTCGTTAAACGGAGTTCCGATGAAAAGCGCACTCGCCTTGGTCTGCTGTCTTATGGGCACTGTGTCAGTGGCCGATACCCAGAAAGCCACCTTCGGTGGTGGATGCTTTTGGTGTTTGGAACCTCCTTTTGAATCCATACATGGTGTTAGTGCAGTGGTGTCTGGTTACGCTGGTGGTTCGACAAGTTATCCAACCTACGCCGAGGTGACAGCAGGACATACCGGGCACATTGAGGTCGTGGAAGTCACTTATGACCCACGGATCGTGGATTACCAAACCCTGCTTGAGACCTTTTGGAAACAAGTGGATCCGACCGACGCTGGTGGGCAATTTGTTGATCGCGGTTCGCAGTATCGGACGGTCATTTTTACCCACAACGAGGAACAGATGGCACTCGCTCTTGAGTCGAAGCGTAGGCTCGAGCAAGCAGGGGTGTTTGATGGGCCGATTGTCACGGAAATTCTTCCAGTGCCAACTTTTTACATGGCCGAGGATTATCATCAGGACTACTACAAAACCAACGCCTTGCAGTATAAATTTTATCGATACCGGTCGGGTCGAGATCAGTTTCTAGATCGGGCATGGGCGCAGCAGCCACGATTCAGATTATTTGATGGAGCGGCATTGAAAGAGAGCACCTATCGAAAACCAGATGTTGAGGAAATTCGGGCTCGATTGACTCCGTTGCAATATCAGGTCACTCAGGAAGATGGCACTGAACCACCCTTTCAAAATGCCTATTGGGACCAGAAAACCGACGGTATCTACGTCGACATCGTCAGTGGAGAACCCTTATTTAGCTCGCTTCATAAATATGATTCTGGAACCGGATGGCCTTCTTTTTGGCAGCCGCTGGAGTCATCGCATATTGTTGAAAGGGACGATTCAAAGCTTTGGATGAAGCGGATTGAGGTCCGTTCGAAATTTGGTGATTCACACTTAGGCCATGTGTTTCCCGATGGACCTGCGCCGACGGGGCTTCGATACTGCATTAATTCCGCAGCATTGGAGTTTGTGCCCGTCGAAGACCTTGAGCGTGCTGGTTATGGCCAATACCGGGCACAGTTTTCATCTGCTCAGAATTGAAAAACGATCCGGGTGACCTCACGTCACGCACTTGTCGGTAAGGAAGTTTAGTATGACTGTTCAAATTGGATGGCGGGGAACAACCGTTGATGTTCTTGGAAATCTCCCGGCTGTAGGCGAAAAGGCTCCGGCTTTTATTCTCACAACAGACGATCTGGATGAAATTACGTTACTCGATTTTGCCGGGCAAAAGCTCGTGTTAAATATTTTCCCATCGATCGATACTCCAACCTGTGCTACCAGTACTAGGCGGTTCAATGAAGAGTTAGCAGCGTTAGAGAACACTGTAGTGCTGTGTGTTAGTGCCGACTTACCCTTCGCTCAAAAAAGGTTTTGTGGATCAGAGGGCTTGGACCGGGTAAAAACAGCCTCGACTTTTCGATCGACTTTTTCCAATGATTATGGCGTGACAGTCCTCACGGGAATACGACGGGGCTTAACTGCGCGAGCCGTTGTTGTAATTGATGGCGACGGAATCGTGAGACACGTGGAATTGGTAAAAGAAGTGTCTAATGAACCAGACTACGCAGCCGCCCTCGCTGCATTGTAAATTACTTGAGTAACGAGGCGAGGGATTCACGAGTCGCCTCTGTTGCTCCCTCTGCTTCACGAGTCAACTGCTCATAGACGTCGATGATTTGATTGGCCATTGCAGTCAATTCACTGCCTCCGCCGGATTGGCCGCCGGTTTTGCTAATTAACACGGGATCTTTGAGAGAATCGTTCAGTTCTTGAATTAACAGCCAAGCTCGGCGATACGACATATTGATGGATTTTGCTGCTTGAGACAGCGAATGTTCCTTCTGAATGGCTTTGAGTAGTGCAATCTTTCCGGGCCCTAACAACGTATCGTTGTCATCTAAGGCGAGTTTGAGTTTGAGGCGTGGGACAGACACGTTCAGCAGTCCCGGTGTTTGACCTTTCGCGTGACTTTACGCGGATGGAAGACATAGCAAGTTCCAAGCTCGTTATCGCCACGAGTGGCGAACATCCGGCAGGGATCGCTTTTGACTCGGACCTTGACTGGACCACCGTAGGATCGTTCAAAGGTTGCTGATGCGCCGCCGAGGACTTGCAGTGAGCATTGCGTCATCGATTTATGAGAGACACTCACCCCAACTTCTTTCAGATTATAGGCAATATCCTTGCAGAATTCCTGGTCGATATTTGAGCTTGTAAAATCCCGAGCGATGGTTTGCGTTGAAGCCAGCCAAAGGCTGCTGATAAGTACAATGAGTTTGAGCATGGCAAGAGCCTAGCAAGCCTTGGTCTGACTGAACAGAGGTCAGTGATTCATTCGGTGATGATTTGTTTCTTTACGTGCATCTTGATCGATCAAGCCAAGCGCTTTCACGATAGCCCAGCCCATGATGCCGATCATGCATGCGACAACAATCAGGCTTGGCCAGAAGGTGTTGATTGTTTCTGTGTCTATCTCAAACATCGGAGCTCCCTCAGTCTCTGCATGACATAAGGATATGCCCCTAATTCGCCAGGATTTGGCGGATCTGATAGAGAACTTGATCGAGATCAGTTCGCGCGCTCGTCAAGCTCCATAAATCGAAGGAATTTGACTTCGAGCTCTGCTTGAAGACCCTGATAACGAGTGGTTTCTGATGCCGCATGCTCGGGATTGGACTGGAAAAAATCCGGGGTTGCCATCACATCCTCGAGCGCTTTGATTTCGATCTCTAATTGCTCAATGTCTGCGCCAAGCGCGTCATATTCACGTTTTTCATGGAAGGCGAGTTTCTTAGGCGCTTGTTGTTTGATGTCTTGAGAGACTGTTCTTTCTGCAACCGTGTGATCGGTCTGTTCTGAAGCCTTGGGCCGTTGTCTGATCCAATCGCTGTAGCCGCCCACATATTCACGCAGCTTGTGATCTGGATCAAACGACCAAATCCCCGTGACCACAGAATCCAAGAAATCGCGATCGTGACTGATAAGAATCAGCGTTCCTTTGAACCCTAATAATGTGTCGCGAAGGATATCTAAAGTCTCTAAATCGAGATCATTGGTTGGCTCATCCATGATCAGTAAGTTGGCGGGCTTTAAAAAGAGTCGAGCCAGTAACAATCGGTTGCGTTCGCCACCCGAGAGCATTCGCGCTGGGCCGCGAGCGCGCTCTGGAGAGAACAGAAAGTCTTGCAGGTACCCAATCACATGTTTTTTACCGCCACCTACTTCAACGAAATCCGACCCATGATGCAGATTGTCAATCACCGTAGCATCGTCATCGAGTGTCTCACGAAGCTGGTCAAAGACGGCGATCTCGAGGTTTGCCCCGAGCTTTGCTGATCCAGATGTGGGCGTCATTTGCCCCAGTAGCGTCTTAATTAATGTACTTTTACCCGCACCATTTGGACCAATGACACCGATGCGATCACCTCGAAGTACGGTGGTTGAAAAATGCTCGAACAATTGCTTGTTGCTTAGTGTCAGACCTAAATCCTGCGCTTCAATGACTAGCCGTCCTGATTTCGAGGCATCCATCAGTGTCAGATCGGCGGTTTGTTGGCGCTCGCGGCGTGCTGCGCGTTCATTTCTCAATTGCTCAAGCGCGCGAACACGCCCTTCATTGCGGGTGCGTCGAGCTTTGATTCCTTGCCGAATCCACTCTTCCTCTTTGGCTAATTTTTTATCAAAGGTGGCGAATTGATCAGCCTCAGCTGCTAACTCCTGATCGCGTCGTTCAAGGTAGGTTTGATAGTTGCACTCATAACTTCGCAAAATCCCACGGTCGAGTTCGACGATTCGTGTCGCCAAAGCGTCGAGAAAGCGGCGGTCGTGCGTAATGAAAAGAACTGCGCCTTGGAATAAGCGAATCTGCTCTTCGAGCCATTCGATGGCCGGGATATCCAAATGGTTGGTCGGCTCATCAAGCAGTAATAAGTCGGGCTCAATCACCAATGCGCGCGCCAACAAAACACGACGTTTTATGCCGCCAGACAGCGCATTGAACTGGATCTCTGGATCGAGCCCAAATCTGGATAGAGTTTGATCGACCATTTGCTCAACACGCCAACCATTGGCGGCTTCCAGTGCATGTTGGCTGTCTTCAAGCTGTTGCATGTGTTTGTCTGAAGGATCACTTTCGAGCGATTTCAGAACTCGGTGATAACGCTCGAGTAACGGGGTTAGGTTACCAAGGCCTGAGGCCACCACTTCAAAAATTGTTCCGTCGGTCCCCGTTGGCACATCCTGTACCAGCCGAGCGACTTTGAGGCTTTGGCTCTTATTCATCTCACCAGAGTCTGCTTGAATCTCTCCGGCGATTAGCTTCATCAGAGTCGATTTTCCAGCACCATTTCTGCCGAGCAATCCGATCCGCTCCTTGGGCTGAATCTTGAGACTTAAGTCATCGAGAATCGCAGGCCCGCCAAAGCTCACTTGAATGTTTTGAATGGATAAGACGCTCAAGTCATGGCTCCATGAAAGCCCAATTGACGCCAAGCTTCATAGAGAACGATCGCGACGGAATTGGAAAGATTCAAACTTCGGTTATTGGGACACATTGGAATCCGAATCACCTCTGTGATTGCTTGATCATGCCGAATCGTGTCTGGGAGGCCCCGTGTTTCTGGTCCAAATAACAACACATCATCTGGCTGAAAATCGATCGCGTCGTAATTTTGGTTTCCTTTGGTTGAGAGGGCAAAGATCCGGTTCTGCTGTTGGTCCCGATAGTGCTCCCAGGAGTCAAATTCGACAACGGGGGCGAGGTCGTGATAATCCAAACCAGAACGTCGCACGGATTTTTCATCCAGAGAAAAGCCAAGAGGTTTAATAAGATGCAACTGACTACCTGTGTTTGCGCATAAGCGGATGATATTGCCTGTATTCGGTGGTATTTCGGGCTGATAAAGGCAGATGTTGAGCATGGCGAGACCATACGCGCGTTGATAAAGAAAAGGAAGTCGGGTGGCTTCTTTCCAAAATGGACCGAATCCGGCATCCAGATAGCGCTTTTTCTTTGCTCTGCTGCCCTTAACCATAACAGTCGGAGGTGGGTATGCATTCAGTTGAGTTACAAATTATTCCGCGTACGTCAGACATCGGAAACCTAGAGGTAAAGCGTGCGTTACCCTCTCGAGAAAAGCGTTCCATTGGGTCCTTTGTTTTTTGGGACCAGTTTGGTCCCGGAGAATTATTAGAAGGCGTTGGCCTCGATGTGCGTCCTCATCCACACATTGGATTGTCGACGCTGAGCTATCTATTTACGGGCTCAATGCAGCATAGAGATTGCTTGGGCAATGACATGATCATTGGTCCTGGTGCTGTGAATCTGATGACGGCGGGATCTGGAATCGTGCATTCAGAGCGTTCAGATTCGGCGTCAAGACAGGCTATCGCTCAGTTATTTGGTATTCAAAGCTGGATGGCGTTACCGAAGACCATGGAAGATACTCAGCCAGATTTTCATCACTACGGTGAGGAGTCTCTTCCGACGTTTTCTGAGGCTGGTGTCGATGGTCGGGTGCTGTTGGGCGATTGGTTAGGGCTTCAAAGTCCGGTCGAGTTCCCTGCTGAATTGGTATACGTCGATCTTCAGATGCAGCCTGGGAGTCAGATTCACTACCCGAAAGGACAGGTGGAGCGAGCCATCTATAGCGCCAATGGGCCCCTTGAGATTGATGGAGTGGCTTACCCAGCATCGGAGCTCTTGGTTTTGGCACCTGATCGCGATGTTCAGATCAAAGCCCCCGAAGGTGCTCGTGTGCTCTGTTTCGGGGGAGAGCCGTTGGATGGCCCGCGATATTTGTGGTGGAACTTTGTGGCTTCGGATTCGGCACGCATTGAGCAGGCGAAAACAGACTGGGTCGGTGGGCGATTTGATCAAGTTCCTGGTGATGATCAGTGGATTCCACTCCCTGAAAACAACTGATTTCTCAGCCAGTGGGCAAGCGCTTGATCTGGGAGCTCAGGAATTGTTTCAAAGTCGATCGTCGGGAGAAGTTCAAAGCAGATGGGTTGATCGAGCCGCCGCTTGATCTCGTGCATGTAAAGACCAAGACGCAGACTTAACGCAGTCCGGGAGGCTTTCTGGAAGAGCCTCGAATTAGCGCCCTCAAAACGAATGGGTAAGACGTCGCAGTTTGAGGCTTTGATCAATCGGCTGACCAGTGGTTTCCATGCATCATCCTCAACGGGTGCGCCTGGCCGCTGTGACCAAGATACAGCGCCTGCAGGGAAGAGAGCGACAACGCCGCCGGATTTGAGTGTCTGAATCGACTGACGTCGGGTTTCTACGTTCTGTTTAGTGGCCTGCCGACCCGGTTGAAATTCAATCGGCAGGATATTTGGATTCAATGAGGGTTCTTGTCGTAGGACACCATTGGCGATCACTCGAAAATTTGGATCGATCCGAGACGCGATCCATGCCAATGTCACCCCGTCGGCAACGCCAAATGGATGGTTTGCAATTAACAATAAACCCTTATTTTTGCGCCGTAATGGAAGCGTAAACTGATCGGTTGATGGGCCGCGACATCCGAGATGGTCGATGGCCAGGTCCCAAACATCTGGGGTTTGAAAGGTTGTGGATGCAGATTGGAAGTCACGATATCGCCGCATCAAACGGCCTCGACCAGTTAGCGCTTCCATGGTTTTGATCAAAAGCCTTTGCGGGGCGGGCATCCAATCTTCAGCATATGAAATGGTTTGTGGTTTCAAGATCAATTCATCAAACGTCAAGACTCTGAAATAAAACCTTCATACACTACAGAAATCAAGTAGGAGGAAAGAATGAAGCATCTGACTGATACGCACGCGCACACAGTTGCCAGCACACATGCCTATTCAACAGTGGAAGAATATTTTCGGGCGGCGTCAGAGAAAGGGTTGCAGTTGTTCAGTATCACTGATCATGGCCCAGAGATGCCTGATTCACCGCATCCCTGGCATTTTGGAAATATGCGCGTACTTCCTCGGATTCGATATGGGGTTGCGATGCTTCGTGGAGTTGAGGCGAATATTTGTCCATCTGAATCTCGTCGGCTTGATGTGAATGAGATGCTCATGAGTTTTATGGATTTTGGAATCGCAAGCTTCCATGAACCGGTATTTCCACCATCCTCACGCAAAGAGCACACTCAGGCTGCTATTCATGCAATGGAAACCGGCTTAATACAGATTCTTGGGCATCCTGGTAATCCAAATTATCCAATTGATATCGAAGAAGTGGTGCGGGCCGCACGTGATCACAATGTGCTGATCGAAATCAATAACTCATCTTTTGTCAGCTCGAGATTGGGTAGTGAACCTTTCTGTGTTGAGATTCTTGAGACTGTTCATGCACTCGATTGGAAAGTCGCGTTATCCAGTGATTCTCATGTTCACTACACCGTTGGTGATGTTGATATCGCGCTCAAGAAAATTCAGCGTATCGGTTTTCCTGAGAGTCAGGTTGTGACCATGAACCCAAGGCGCCTTCTTGAGTTTTTAGCAGAGCATGGTAAGCCGGTTGCCGACGAGCTTGCAGAATGGTTGGCTGAGATCGATTCACCTGCGATTATTGAGATGTAACGTCGGTTATCGGCACTGATGTTCGTTTCAACAGAGGCCCATTGCTTTGTTTTTAAACAAAGGATGCGTATCCTCGCCGATTTTGAAAGAAGTCTTCAATGGAACTTGCCAGCTTAGACATAGCGATTCTGATATTCGTCGCATTACTCGCTGGTGCGATCAATACGGTGGCCGGCGGGGGATCGAATCTAGTGCTGCCTACATTGATGATTATGGGAATGCCTCCAGAGGTCGCGAACGCAACGAATCGAGTGGGTATTTTTGTCGAGTCAGTGGTCGCGATTTCTGAATTTAAGCGACATGACAAGCTTGAGACCCTTGATCTTAAGGCAATCTTAATACCGATGGTGATCGGTGGTCTGTTTGGTTCTTTAGTGGCAGCATTTGCGCCGCCGGATATTCTGAAGCCTCTGCTCATTGGAATGATGATTTGCATGTCACTGTTGGTCCTATTTCGTCCGGCAGTGGTGTCTCCTCCGACTGGAACTGAAGTGCGTCGAGTGAGTGAAACGCCGTCGGCGCGCGTCGGCTTGTTAGCGGCTGGATTTTATGGCGGGTTTGTTCAAGCCGGCGTTGGATTTTTGCTGTTGGCGTCCATTGCTGGAACGTTGCGTTATGACATTGTTCGGGCAAATGCAATCAAATTGGTTTGCACATTCGTCTTCACAGCAGTCTCACTTGTTATTTTTATTTGGCAAGACCAAGTCGCTTGGATAGCGGGATTGATTTTGTCGATAGGCTATGTCGCAGGTGCTTATTTCGGTGTCAAACTTGCTGTCTACACTGACCCTAAATTATTGCGATGGTTTTTGTTTGCGGCCACTCTGCTCGCAGGTGGAGCGGCCTTGCTATTTTAACCATCTCTCAGTTGATGTTTACTCAATCACGAGCCACAAAATGATCGCAACAAGGATTGCTCCGATCATATATTTCATTGTTGAGCTTTCTCCCTCGTCTGCATCATTCGTCGCGGGGTTCGGCTGAGGGGCTGCCGTCGCTTGAGTCTCTGGCGGTGGAGCCGATGCTGGTGCTTCGGTCGTTGTCTGCGGTGCATCTGTTGGTTCGACTTCGGCAGATGCTCCATCGCCACAGTTAACACAACGCCGGCCTTGGGGCTTTTTTTCGCCAGTTTTTGTATAAGCGGTTGTTTTATCGATTTCGGTGCCGCAGACAGAACATGTACGCACAATTCAATTCCTTTTAAAGGTCAGTGATATCTGCATCCTAAGAGATTATTTAGGACAATTTCAACGATCTAGGGAAGATCAGCTGAGATTTATGGGATTGCGATGGTCTGTCAGATTTGAATTGGTAGATAATCCATTACCAAATGGGAGTTTCAGATGGCAGACGATGACCGGATTAGAGAGTTCTTAAAATTAAGGAAACAGGTGAAAGATGATCCCAAGCGAATCGCTGCGGTGATTCAAAAGAAGATGATGTCGGATGTGCCTGCACACAAAAAACCAAAAAGGTAGGTGTCTATCATGGTAGAAGAACACACTCACATTCAAAAAATATGGTGGTGGATAGTCACCCTATACTATCTAACGCGCGACATTGACCGCGCGATAGAGCGTCTTCAGGCGCGCCAAGCGTGCGCCAAAGGTCAATGCCATTTATCGGGAGCGAAATCCGATCCGTAATGAATTAAGGAGAGAGATCGCGTGATACTTATGAGGCAGTCTGTTGTGGATTAAAATTTAATTCCTAGCAGGAATCGCGCAATCAATCATTTCTTCCCGATCTGATGGTTAGACAGCATTCTTCTTTTTTTCTGGTCTTGGATCTCTTGCTCAACGATTCTCGCGTAAGAACCCAGCAATCCGCGACCAACACCGACTGGAATCATTTCCTGTCTCCTTCGTGGTTCGCAGACAACGTTCAATATTTATACTGGCAATATGTGCATAACGCAAAATCTGCGTATATTTTTTTAAGTCGATTATTTCTCGGTTTTGACTACAAGAGTTGAAACCCGTGAATAGGCGTCGATCGGTTGGGGAAATCATGCTGTATGATCGAAGGCTGGCGCAATGTTTTCGGTCGGGACTCTGAAAAAGATGGTGGTCAGAGAGAGAATCGAACCCCCGACACGAGGATTTTCAATCCTCATGCAATATTTCTGAATCCTTCGCAATCATTCGAATAGTCAGATATCACAAGTTATCATAGCTAGAAAAATGCTGTAGCCAAAGTAATTTATTTGTAGCCTAAGTGTAGCCAATTGTTCAATAAGTGGGTTCACGCGTAGCCGATTCGTAGCCAACACAGGCCACCCATCAATCAAGTACGGGAGGCGTCTAAACAGCCTTCAAAGTATTAGTGGTACCTGCTCAGGTTTGCAAAAGGGTGATTTTTGGGAAAAAAGTAGGTTCTAGTAAGCATTCTGAAATAAATGATGTGATATTCACTGTGTTGTACCTATGCGACCAGACAAGCGAGGGATAGGATTATGATTACAGCCATATTGAAATTTGAGATAAGCAACACGTTTGCTGAATGGGAGCAGGCTTTTTACAGCCACCAACCTGTAGCAAGAGCCGCCGGGATTTTTGAGTTGTATCACGGTCATGCGCTCGATGACGATCAGAGTGTTGTTGTAGTACTCAATTGCCTAAGTGAAGAGCATATGCAGAAATTTGTCGAGGCCAACGGAGATGCAATGGCTGCTTCTGGTCATATTCTTGAGTCCACAACCACTGAGCTATTCGCCAACTAGATTCTGTTGATATCTTTTGGTTAAAGGTCACTTATGGTCTGCGAATAAGTTGGATAACGAGGAAGAAATGATGCTCAATAAACCCAAAAGTCGACTGGATCGTTTTCTAAAATCCAAAGGGTTCATCGTATTCGCTTTATTGGTGTTCCCACCCTTGGCACTGTTGAATGGATGTGCTTATACCTACAACTCCAACACATCTGTCAGTGGAGACAGTGGTTCTGTGAATGCAGGTGTCAGCACCAGTTCATCTCGTTCTGCCAACATCTCCATCGGTGGCAAGACGCAAATCAAATACTGACTGATGGATAGACAATGCAAAACCTTCTAATTGGTGTAGGTGTAGTTCTGGTAATCGCAGGATTGTTCTACCCCTACTTGAAGCAACTACCATTTGGCAGATTGCCCGGTGATATTGCATTCAAATCGGGTGACACATCGTTCTTTTTTCCTATAGTCACCTGCATTGTAATTAGTATTGTTTTATCAATTGTTTTCAATATTTTCAGATGATTAGATCACTTGTGGTTTTTTGTCTCGACAATAGGAGTTTGAAGTAATGAAAAAGTTCTTCCTCTGCAAATTGTGTTTGATTGTCGTTGGTACAGTTGCCTGCTTATCAGGAACAGTTTTATATGTGCCAGACGCCTTTGCACAGATCATCGATCAGTGGAAGTTTGATTCAAACAAGCACCCGAGCTTATCTACAATCACCAAAAATCCACCAGAAAGACAATTACTGAATCTGACTGTTTACAAATTCGAAATTGAGCATGGAGGTTGTGGAGGCGATCAGAATTGGTCAGATTGCGAAAACGATCGCCAGCGAGTTGAACTCAAGGATGGTTATAAAATAAATCTGCAAAGCTTTGGCTCCAAACCAAAACAAGTGAGACGTTATTATCGGACTAACATCTACATACCTGACGAGACCGAATTTCCAATCACGTTTCCAATGACGCAGATGATCCATCAAGTCAAATTGCATCGAAAAAATCAGCCAATTTGGATGGTTCACTATCATGAGGAAGGATTGAAAATTTCCACGGACACGGCCCCAGGTGGCGCATGCTTTTTAAATAAAAAATATTTACCACGTAAAGAATGGCTCGAGATTCAAATATTCGCTGATTACACTAGAGGAGAAGAGAATCATAGTAGAGATGAACCATTCTTCCTTTATAGTATTAACGGTAGAACTCTTTGTTCCATTGATACGCCATTAATAACGGAGCGTGGATTGAAGGACGGAGGAAAGAAAAAGCTTCAGCTAAAGTTTGGAGTTTATAATACGTTTCCCTCCCGTTGGTTGCTACTCCAGCCTGAGAATCGAAAATGGATAGAAGATAACAAGATCTCATTTGCCGCTTACCAGCAAGATTCTAAAGGCGAAAGTAATGGTGCGGTCAGGTCGCAATTGGGTACGCCCTTTGAGTTTGATTGGCCCGTCAAACTCCCGAAACAGACTTTGTATTTCACCGAATGGCAGATAGCAGATAGCCTGAAAAAACTTGGGGAACCTAGATTTGAGCCAGTAGATTTGAGTTACAAGGTAGAAGACTTACCTCCTAACGCCAAAGATTTATGCAGAACTGCTCGGATTGCATGGAGCATGGGAAAGTTTAACAATAGCTCGGTAAAGAAAGCCAAAAAGGCTGGGCTTGACCAAGTGATTTGCAAACAATTACTAGCTAACTGATCGAGGATACGTCAGTTATTACGAACATCAGAAAGTGCAACCTCTGCAAACTGAGTGTGATTGTCTTTGGAGCGTTGTTGGCTGTGCAGAGTGCTTGATAAAAAGTGTATAAGATATAGGGACACTGCCATCTTTACACGCTAGTGCTGTGCAGTCCTTAACGTTCTTACAATAGGAGACACTGTAGCCTCTTTGTAGTCTCTTAATCTTTCCCATTACCCATGACAGCAATTGAGATGTGGTATGCATAGGGCGATGTAGGTCTATGAAGCCTGCAACAGTTCATCGTATACCCCTAATACCCATCATTCTTAAATCTTAGATATGTAGGGACAGTAGGGCTTCAGAGTCTTTAACAGCCCCATAATATCCAGAAGTAAATACCTTTGATAAACAATAATATAGCACCTATGCGGACACATTCTTTTCATCCCACATGACGTCAAAAAGCATGTACTCAAGTTCTTCTAAAGCTTTCCTAAGTTGCTCTGTAGAAGTTTGAATGTATTCGTCGGTGATCGATGTTCTTCTGTGGTTAAGAATCCTTCCGATGTCCTCGATTGAGTATCCCAATTCATTAAGAGCAGTTGCTGTAGTCCGTCTTAGATCATGCGCCGTGAAATCAATATTGCATAACCTCGATATCCGCTGACAAACACGATTCATGGTTGCAGATTTCTTTGGATTCGTCTTTTGAGGAAAGACATAAGATGAGGAACTATTTGAATTCATTTTTCTAGACAACAAGATGTTGTAGATCCGCTTTGTCGTTGGGAGCGTAAGCGGTTTGCCGTTTTTCGTTTGCGTGATCGTGAAAGTCTTATTGACGAAGTCCACATCACTCCACGTAAGGTTCAATGGCTCATCATGGCGTAAGCCTGTACAAAGCAAAATGATGATCCAGTGACAGTGATCTTCGCTAATTGACTGCCAATTTGAGGGGTGTGTAAGAAAATCTAAAAGCTCAATACGCTCTTCAAACGATAATGCTCTTTTTCTACTCTCAAGTTTCCGTCTGATTCGTTTGTCTTTCAGGCCTTCGACAGGGTTTCCATGTGGCAACAGTCGCCCACTATTGTCGGGGAGCATGTCATTAGCAAAATAACTTAGCACCGCACCAAGTGATCGCATTGCTTTCTGGGCTTCAGCTTCACCAGGTTCATTGGCTTTACGGATTTGTGCCGCTCGTTTTGAGATTTCCTCCCGAATTTGCCTATACCTAGTTACACAGTCTTGAGCGGTGATTGATGCGATGGGCCGATCTAACCATCCAAAAAAGTTTCTGGTGATTGTCCCCGTGTAACTCCTCACCGTATTGGGCTTCAGTTGCTGACCTTTCGCTTGAAGGTATTGGTCTAGTGCCTCACGAAGCGTCTTACCCTTTGCGGCTGTCATTTTAATTCGATGATTTGGATTGATGCCTTGGGCCATTTCAGCGAGATGCTGTTTGGCAATTTTTCTGGCTTCGGTGACGTTAATGATTGAACAGTAACCAATCGTGATCTTTGTAGGATTTCCGCCTTTGATACGGCCAGATACAACCCATTTGTCGCCGTTGGCGGTTGGTCTGCGGAACAAGCTTGAGATTTGGTGGACAGCTTTCATTTTGTAGCCTATGTGTAGCCAAATAAAAATATATCTGACCAACGATTAGACTGAAAGCGTTGAATTACATGGTGGCCAGAGAGGGAATCGAACCCCCGACACGAGGATTTTCAATCCTCTGCTCTACCAACTGAGCTATCTGGCCGACAAGAGTAGGTCGCGTATTGAACAGAAATTGTTGGATGGTGTCAACTTGATGGCGAAATGTAGCCTTCTGCTCTAGCGTACTCTTCATTTTCAAGAAACCGATGCATTTCTTCCATCAAAAATTTTCTCGAGTTTGGCTCCATCAAACTCAAACGATGTTCGTTAATTAGCATGGTTTGATTTGATTGCCACTCTTTCCAAGCTTTCTCCGAAACATTCTCGTAGAGATCTTTTCCTACCTGACCCGGCAGCGGTGGCGCCTCTAACCCTGGGAGTTCTTGCTTATATTTCCGACAAAAAACAAGACGCATCATTTGATCTCCTCTCGACTAAGAACGTGTTGAATGGGGGCAGGAAGCCCTTTTTGAAATCTCTCAGTTCGGTACCACTCACCTATTCGTATATCCGCCGCATTGACCGAGGCAACATAGTGCTCAATTCGAACCCGAAAGTGACTAAATGTGTGATTGATTGCTCCAACATACTCTATCTCGACCTGTTCGTTACCTAAGAAATCGGCTGTCAATTGGTTCAAGCTTAAGCCAATTGGTGGACTATAAAGCCCACCCCATATCCCCGGTGAC
Organism: uncultured Litorivicinus sp.; assembly: GCA_902528165.1. Classification (GTDB taxonomy): domain Bacteria; phylum Pseudomonadota; class Gammaproteobacteria; order Pseudomonadales; family Litorivicinaceae; genus HIMB30. The sequence goes on along the minus strand of CABZRL010000001.1, from coordinate 79,365 downwards.
GGCCTTTTGATAAATAGCGTCTCTTCGTTTGCATTGACCAATTGCAACATGACCCAGAGTTCGTCTTGTCGCTGCTTGACTTGTTTGCGCTCAGGAAACCTGGCAATGGCATTGCGTTGAAGTGCCTGACAGTCATCGGCAACTGGGCACGCCTCACAGTTTGGCTTGCTACGCCGACATACTAGTGAACCTAAGTCCATCATCGCCTGCGCATGTACTTTTGACTCTGCACCGCCATCGGGCGTCAAAGTGTCGGCAAGATCCCATAGTTGATTTTGCGCAATTGACTTGGACAGATCGCCTGAGATGCAAAATAAACGAGACAATACTCGTCTCACATTACCATCTTGGATCACTCCTCGTGCTCCGAATCCGAGCGACACAATAGCTCCGGCAGTCGAACGCCCGATTCCAGGCAGGGCGATCAATGCGTCAAGATCATTCGGCAAACTACCTTGATGCTCTTGCATAATCACTTGCGCAGCTCGGTGAAGATTTCGGGCTCGAGAGTAGTATCCAAGCCCCGCCCAATGCGCTAACACGTCATCAATTGGTGCTGCCGCGAGAACTTCCTCCGACGGAAAGCTCGCAACAAAACGATGGAAATATGGAATGACAACTTGAACTTGCGTTTGTTGCAGCATGATCTCCGAGATCCAAGTTTCATAGGGTCCGCGCTGCTGCCAAGGCAGATCGTGTCGACCATGCCTTTTTTGCCAATCCGCAAGACGCTTAGCGAATCTCTCGATCATTGCTTCAGCAGTTGTTGAAGCAGTTCGGATCCTTTGCCATTCACACGATCTTGAAGAGCATCCTGAACAGCTGACTTCAGTTCGTCTTTTGTCTGTTGCAGCTGGTTTTGGGCTTCTTTTTTCAGCTCGACCTCAGCCGCTTTAGTCAAGACGCGTTGAAGCGCCTTTTCATCTACTGAACACGCGAGATTCTCGTTGCGGATTTGTCCCCGACACACGAGTGGCAAACGGATTCCACGCAAAAATTCCGGAGCCATACATGAACCAAGAACACCATCCTCTGGAATACGGATTGTTCCTTGAATATTCGCGGCCGTCGAGACCAGACTCACTCTCCCACTTCCCTGAATGTTTAAATTAGCGACGGTTGCATCGACAGCTTCGATGACGGCGATTCCTTCTTGAAATTCTGCTCTCGCGATCAGTGTATCGGCAGCGTCGGAAATGATTTCCTCACTTCCACCGCTCAATTGACAGAGCGTATCCGACAGATTGAGGGGACCGAGGAACGCATTTTTGATCTGCAGTCTTAAGGGCCCAGAAACGGACGCTAATATCTCGTCCGGTGTTCGCCCCGCCATTCGCAGATCAAAGGTCGCTTGTAGAGACCCCGATAGCGTATCAAGCGGCTTGGGAAACTCAAACTGCGAGAGTTGCATTTTAGTCATTGAGCCTGTGATATTGGTTATCTGTGGCGCAATCAAATGCGTGCCCGCGAGCCGAAGTTCTCCGCCAAAAAGATTTGCATCCAGTCGGCCGAGCGTAATTTCATCTGATCCTATACCCAGATCGAAGCCCACTTGGTTTAGCAAGTGTTTCGAGACGGTCAACTCGCCAACATCTAGTTTGTAGGTTCCAGTCACCAAGGGGAACGGCATTGCCGATGAGCCTGTCTGTGCTGACGGATTCGAGGACAAATAGCTGTCCAGGTTGAGCTTGTCTGCAAGTAGCTCCAAGTCCACATTCAATGGGCGTAGGCTAAGATCAATTCGGCCATCGATACTGGTCTCATCGAGCATCAACGAAAAAGGTCGTAGGCTCATCATTTCGCTAGATAGCTTGATCCCAGTGTTGATGGAAAGTCGACTCAATCGTTCGAGATTCTGTGTGTGAGGAACCGGCCAGTCACCGGCTCTTAACCATTTCCGCAGAGAAAACTCATCGACCTCAATTTGACCTTCACCACTCAATTGTCCTTCGCTTGAAGCACTCAGATAACCGTCATACGCCAAGTTGAAATCGCGTGATTCGATGGACGATTTCCGGATCGTTAATCCGTCAAAGGTTGCCGTTGGGAGGATTTCGGCGCGAACCGTGATTGGCATTTGATAATCACGAAAGCTGATGTACGCAGAGAGCAATAAATCAGTTGCTGTTACAGGTGATAGAGAGTCGACGGAAAGCTGAAAGCGACTGAGCATCAGATCAGGATGCAGTCCAATAATCTCACCGTCAGTAACGGCTAATTGCCTGACTAAAATCGTTTTCGATTCTGACGCGCCTGTATCTTCGCTTGTGACCGATGGCTGTTTCGAATGCGAGAGCTCGAGTTTGACCTTGGGAGCAATCGCAGTCAATTGATCGATGACGATGGTGTCGCTCAAGACGGAGAAAATCGACAAGGAGCCTTCCAATCGATCGGCGCCAAACCCCCAATTGTTCGATGAAGCCCGCACATCGTCCATTGAAATACCGAACCATGGCCAGAACGTCCACTCAATATTTCCTTTAAGTTCAAGCTGAACCTGGTATTTCTTCGCGGCATTGACGAGCGTTGGCTTTAAGTCGTTTGGATCGAGTACTTGGGTGATGTAGGTGACCGATGCAGCCAACGCCAGAATCGAAATTACTATCAAGATTAAAAAACCTTTTACAAATCGCATGACACCCTCTGTCGTCAGTCGGACCCAGTAACGCTATACTACGGTGTTTATAACGGCTTAAGGAACAGGCCATGGCAAATCGTATTGCCTCAGTTGAACGAAATACACTGGAAACGCAGATTCAAATCAACCTGAATCTCGATGGGACTGGTATTGGTGAGTTCAACACGGGGATTCCATTTTTCGAGCACATGCTGGATCAAGTCTCGCGTCATGGCTTAGTGGATCTTCAAATCCAGGCGACTGGTGATCTTGAAATTGACGACCACCACACTGTCGAAGACGTCGGTATTACGCTGGGCCAGGCATTTGCTCAAGCTGTTGGCGATAAAAAAGGGATGACCCGCTATGGTCATGCGTACGTACCACTTGATGAAGCATTGAGTCGAGTTGTGATCGATTTTTCAGGGAGGCCTGGTTTGTTTTATGAGATCCCATTTACCCGTTCTTCCGTTGGTGGCTTTGACGTAGATCTTTTCAGAGAATTTTTCCAAGGCTTTGTGAATCATGCACAAGTCACCTTGCATATTGATAATCTGAAGGGTGATAACTCACATCATCAAATAGAAACTGTGTTCAAGGCGTTTGGTCGAGCTTTGCGAATGGCGTTGACGCCTGATGTGCGGATGAGTGGAATCGTTCCGTCGACCAAAGGATCTTTGTAAATGCGACAATCAGTCGCGGTAATTGACTACGGATCTGGAAATCTTCATAGCGTTGCAAAAGCAGTCGAGCATGCTGGTTCAAATCAAGTGGTTGTGACCTCTGATGCGGCCACAATTGCAGCCGCTGATCGCGTGATCTTGCCAGGCGTTGGCGCGATGGGCGATTGCATGAGAGGACTTCGGGAGCGTGGATTAGATAGCGTTGTTTCGGGTTTGATTGGAAAAAAACCCTTAATGGCGGTTTGTGTCGGGATGCAGATTCTTACTGAGTTTGGTGAAGAAAGTTCAGGTATCCATGCGCTTGGTGTCTTCCAGGGGCACATCACCCAATTTCCTCGGGCGATGACTGGACGTGCCGGCGAGCCGCTTAAGGTGCCTCATATGGGGTGGAATGAAGTGATACAGGTTGCGCATCCAATGTGGGAGGGAATCCCAGACCGAACGCGTTTTTATTTTGTGCATAGCTACCGATATGCGGACGTGCATGCCGATTGTGTTGTTGGTACCTGTGACTATGGGTCTCTTTTTGCAGCCGTTCTTGCAGGAGACAAGGTGTTTGCGGTCCAGTTTCATCCTGAAAAATCGCATGATCCTGGCATTCAACTTTATCGTAACTTTTTAGCTTGGGACGGGACATGCTGATTATTCCTGCGATTGACCTGAAAAACGGAACTTGTGTGCGTCTTCGCCAGGGACGCATGGAGGATGCGACTGTCTATTCAGATGATCCCGTAGCGACCGCAACTCGCTGGGTTGATGCTGGAGCACAACGGCTGCATGTGGTGGATCTCGATGGTGCGTTTGCTGGCAAGCCTGAAAATAAAGAGGCTGTAGCAGGAATTTTGGCCAAACATCCTGAGCTTCCGGTGCAACTTGGTGGTGGCGTTCGTGATATTGCGACCATCGATGCGTACCTAGAGCTTGGGTTGAGGTGGGTCATTATCGGAACTCAAGCAGTCAAAGAGCCCGAATTCGTGACAGAAGCTTGCCGGCAATTTCCCGATCAAATCATTGTGGGTGTTGATGCCAAAGATGGTTGGGTGGCTATAGAAGGATGGGCTGAAGCAAGTACGGCATCAGCCGTGGAAGTCGTCAAGCGATTTGCTGATGTTGGCGTTTCTTCGATCGTCTACACCGATATCGGTCGGGATGGAATGCTATCTGGAGTCAACATCGAGGCGACTGCGTCGTTAGCTCGTGAAACAGGGTGTCCGGTCATCGCTTCTGGCGGTTTAAAAGGGCTATCAGATGTGACCGAGCTTCTCGCTGTTGAAGCAGACGGTGTCATTGGCGCAATCACTGGTCGGGCGATTTATGAAGGTACCCTCGATCTGTCTGAAGCCATCGGTTTGACGGAGTCAAAATAGGTGGGGCTCGCGAAACGTATCATCCCATGTCTTGATGTTGATCAGGGTCGTGTGGTCAAAGGTGTTCAGTTCGAGGGTATTCGGGATGCCGGCGATCCTGTAGAGATCAGCCGACGCTATAATCAAGAGGGTGCTGATGAGATCACGTTTTTGGACATCACCGCGAGCCATGAGAATCGAGCGACCACCTATGACACGGTGTCACGAATGGCGAGTGAAGTGTTTATCCCTTTGACTGTCGGCGGAGGCGTTCGAAACACCGAGAATATTCGCGATTTACTCCTCGCCGGCGCAGATAAAGTGAGTATCAATACAGCGGCTGTCTTTGAGCCTGAGTTTGTTAAAAAAGCAGCAGATAAATTTGGATCTCAATGCATCGTTGTTGCCATTGATGCGAAACAGGTCGAGTCAGACCGTTGGGAAATTTTTACTCACGGAGGGCGCAAACCAACTGGTCTCGATGCAGTTGAATGGGCTCGTCGGATGGTTGCTTACGGCGCCGGGGAGATTCTGCTCACCTCGATGGATCGCGATGGGACTCGTGATGGGTTTGATTTGGATCTGACTCGATCGGTTGCTGATGCTGTGACCGTTCCTATGATTGCTTCAGGGGGTGTTGGTAACTTGCAGCATTTGGTTGATGGTGTGATCGAGGGACACGCTGAAGCCGTCTTGGCCGCAAGCATCTTCCATTTCGGGCAATTCACCATTGGCCAAGCCAAAGAAGCCATGGCCAACGCTGGCATCGAGATCCGTCGTTAACGGACTAGAAGCTGAGCTCCGCGGAGCAAGTTGTAGGCGTGAAGTAACTGATTATCTTTGGTCAGCCGATCGACAACTCGCTCACTGGTGATGTCTTCAGTGCCTGCATTTTCTAAATGCTTGGGAAGATCTGCCTCACGAACACGGGTATCGGATTCGATCAACGCCTCACCGCCAGACACCTGAATGGTGGGCTGAATCCCGGTCGCTTGGATCGAGCGACCATTTGGCGTGTAATACAGCGCTGTGGTCAGTTTTAAAGCATAATTGTTTTCGAGCGTTAAGATGGTTTGCACCGAACCCTTCCCGAAAGAGGACGTGCCTATCAACACGGCACGTTCATGATCTTGGAGTGCTCCGGCAACGATTTCTGCTGCAGATGCAGAGCCACCGTTAATCAGAATGATGATCGGCTCTTGGTCCAAGACCGTGGCGGTCGTCGCCTCATACTTGGCATCGAGAAACTCATCGCGCCCTTTGGTGCTGACAATAAGCCCCTGATCAATAAATGCATCAACCACTTCGATCGCAGCCGACAACACGCCGCCAGGATTGTTTCGTAAATCGAGGATGAGGCCATTGAGCTGACCTTGGGCTTTGAGATTTCCGATGGCCTTGATCAAGTCTGGGCCTGTGCGGTTTTGGAATTGTGAAATACGAAGATAGCCCACTCCGTGGGGAAGCATCTCTTGCCTAACACTGGTGACTCGGATGACAGCACGTTCGAGTGCCACGGTTAATTCTTCGGCCTTGCCTTGAACCTCCCGCACAATCCCAAGTTCCACTGTGGAGCCAAGCGGTCCTCGCAGAATATCGATGGCCTCTTGAAGACTGATATCACGGACTGGTTGGTCGTCGACATGCGTGATGACATCTTTCGCCAAAATTCCCGCGCGTGATGCCGGAGAATCATCGATCGGAGCAATCACTTCAATCAAACCGTTCACAACGTCCATTTCAATGCCAATCCCGCCAAAGGAACCTGAGGTCGAGTCGCGGAGGCTTGAAACATCACGCGGTTTTAAATAGCCCGAGTGGGGGTCGAGCTTGGTGAGCATGCCGTTGATTGCATCGTTTAATAGTGTTTGGTCGTCAATCTCTTCAACGTACTCGCCCTTGATGTGTTCATACACCTCAATGAATGCACGCAAGGCATCGAGCGATTCCACATCAGAGGATGGTTCTGCAGCATGAAGAGCAAAAGGGGCGACGAGGAGACAGCTCAGAGTATTTCGAATTATTTTCATCATGTTCTCAGTTTAACCATGAACTTGGATTGACAGACTTTCCGTTTCGGGTCACTCCGAAATATAAGGCAGTCACATTCAGACTACCTGTATTTCCAGCAATCGCAATCACCTGGCGGGCGAGAATTGCCTGCCCAGTTTCGACTTTCAAGCTCTGGTTGTGACCGTAAATGGTGGCATGCCCATCATTGTGTGCAATCACGATCACCAGTCCGTAGCCGAGAAGATAGCCTGCGTATGCGACTTTCCCGGCTTGTACTGCTCTGACTTCGCTACCGTCAGTGGCACTGATCACGAGTCCCTGCCAGTCACCAAACCCGTCTTGTCGATTTTGCCCGAAGCGGCGTAGGACGCGTCCATCGACAGGCCATCGCATGTTGCCTTTCAGGGGTTCAAGCGCTGCGCCTCCGGATTCGAGTTGGAGTGATTTAACCCGCCGGTCCAATGATTGAAGATCAGAGTTCAGAGCAGCTTCACGTTGTTGTTTGGTCCGTAAATTACGGCTGATACTTGCTAATAACTGTCGCTGGTCACGGGTGCGTTGAGATAGAGCGTCCCTTGTATCAGTGAGGTCGAGAAGTGTTTTTTGCGCGTTACTGGTATTTCGCTCTTGTTCGACCAATAACGATCGCAAGTTGTCGGCAGTCGCTTCGATCTCCGCTGCATTTTTCTGACGAGCATCTAACAAAAATGGAAGATACTCCGAGAGGTGACCTTGATCTGTTGTGTTTGGTCGGAGTGTTCGGCCTGTGACGTAATAGGCGACGAGTTCGTTCCGATATTGGTCTAGGAGTCTTTGAAGATCTGCAGTCCTTGAGACGATTTTGTTTTCAGTTTCTTGCTGGGTTTCGCTGAGATCTCGTAATACTTGTTCTGAAGAGGCGATTTCCCGAGTCAGTTTTTTTGATTCGGAATTCAGTCGATTCAGTTCTGATTCGATCACCTTTAATTTTTTGGCATCGAGTTGCACATCGCGCTTAAGTGTCTTCAGCTGTTGTTCGGTGCGGAGACGCTGAGTCTCAGCATCTTGAATCTCACTAGCCTGGCTTTGAATGCTAACAAGAGCGATCCATAACCAAACGATTGCTCGCATTAGAATTGAAGAAGCGACCGGCCGGTCATTTCGGTTGGTTGATCGACAGCCAACAGGGCCAATAATGTTGGTGCGACGTCACGCAGAGCGCCAGACGATAATCCTTTTGTGCCCAAAGGATTGGCCGCTAACCAGAGAGGTACTGAGCCTGTGGTATGCGCAGTAAAGGGTTGGCCATTGTCAGGATCAAGCATTTGTTCAGCGTTTCCGTGATCCGCTGTAATCAGACAGGCTGCACCGACCACTTCGCAGGCTTGGATCACTTGTCTAACTGCTTCATCGAGTGCTTCGATCGCTTGCACAGCAGCATCAAAATTGCCGGTATGTCCCACCATGTCTCCATTGGCATAATTACAGACGATCAGATCAAAGGTTTGTTTCGAAATGGCATCTACTAAGTACTGAGTGACTTGTGGAGCGCTCATTTCAGGCTGTAAATCATAGGTGGCGACTTTAGGAGATGGGATCAATTCGCGATGTTCACCGGCAACTAAGGCTTCTTGGCCGCCACTGAAAAAGAAGGTGACGTGCGCATACTTCTCTGTTTCTGCGATCCGAAGTTGAGTTAGGCCTGCTTGAGAAACCACCTCACCCAAAGTATTGGTGAGCGTTTCCGGGGGGAAGGCTACCCGGGCATTTAAATCATCGGCGTATTGGGTCAGGGTCGATACTGAAAGATCGGGGATCCAGTCGGGCCGATTGAGTTCGGGTAGCGATTTGGCACTGAGCGCTTTGGTAATCTCTCGCGCACGATCGGCTCTGAAGTTCATCACAATGACCACATCTTCAGAGCGCATTTCCCATGATTCGCCCAGCCGAGTTGCTTGAACGAATTCATCATTTTCACCGCGTTGATAGGCCTGCTGTAGTCCCTCAACAGCTGTTCCTGCCGAGAATTCGGCTTGGCTTTTGGTGATCAAATCAAAGGCGTTTTGAATACGATCCCAATTGTTATCACGGTCCATGGCGTAATACCGCCCACAGAGACTTGAGAGCTTATAGTGGGTATGCACGGTTTCCAGGCGTTGGAAGCGCACCAAGGATGCTTCTGCTGACTGTGGAGGCATATCGCGCCCATCGAGGAATGCGTGCAATCGCGTCATTGGAACGCCTAAGGAATCGGCCAGACCAATCATTGCTTCAATATGGTCTTCGTGGCTATGCACGCCACCAGGGCTTAACAGACCAAGGATATGCAGGGTGCCGCCCTGCGCTTTGGCTTGTCGGCATGCACTGACTAAGACTTCGTTGGTTTCAAAATCACCTTCATCGATCGCTTTACTGATGCGCGTGAAGTCTTGATACACAATGCGACCCGTTCCAAGGTTCATATGTCCAACTTCGGAGTTGCCCATCTGACCTTTTGGCAAGCCAACCGCTTCACCGGATGTTTCGAGTGTTGCGTGCGGCACGGTTTGGCTTAAACGATCAAAGGTTGGGGTGTTCGCATGATAGATTGCATTATCATCTGCTGCTTCGCGCAGCCCGAAGCCGTCCAAAATCAAAAGCACAACAGGTTTTGGTCGCATGGTTTGGTCCAGAAATCATCGAATTAAACGGATCTCGGCAAGGAATTGACGAGGGACCCGTGACTTCGTCAGCGACATCATTATACTCGACGTCTTGATTTGGATCACGGTCTCTCAACATTTATGCAGGATTTTATTGGATTTGCTCAGGAGAACTGGGTGCTTTTGGTGTTGTGGCTGTCAGCTGCTGGAACGCTTTACTACACAGAAACGAAAAAAGCGGGAAAATTGGTGAACACCACAGAAGCCACCCGGATGATCAATCGGGAAAATGCATTGATTCTCGATATTCGAGAACAGAAAGAATTCTCGCAGGGCCATATTGCAGGCGCCTATAATTTGCCAGCGAGCGTGTTTGATAAAAAGCTGTCAGAGCTTGACCGGTATAAAACCCATCCGGTGGTGGTCGTTTGCAAGATGGGAACCTCGGCGAGATCAATCGCAAAAACATTGAAAAAGTGTGGCTTTGAGCAAGTGGTTCGGCTGGCTGGCGGAATGTCTGAATGGACAGCTTCATCGTTGCCGGTGAAAAAAGGAAAGTCATCATGACCGAGGTGGTGATGTACACCACTGGTATCTGTCCGTTTTGCATAATGGCAAAGCGGATTTTTGATGATCTGGAAGTGTCGTATCGAGAGATCCGAGTGGATCAACATCCTGAAAGACGTCGAGAGATGATGGAAATGACGGGGCGGCGAACCGTTCCGCAGGTTTTTATTGGTGATCGACACGTTGGTGGTTGTGACGATACCCAAGATGCGCTCCGTTCGGGGCAACTGACAGTTTGGCTAAAAGAAGCAGGTATTCATGTCTGAAGAAGTGACACAAAATTTTTCAATCGCGCGGGTCTATATCAAGGATTTATCTTTCGAATCACCAAAGTCTCCGCAGATGTTCGAAAAGCAATGGAATCCAAAGCTTGGTCTTGAAGTCGATGTGACCAACGAGCGATTGAATGACACCCTTTACGAGGTCGTGTTGAAGCTCGGCGTGACGGTAAAGACCGATGATGAAGTCGCGTTTTTAATCGAGATTCAGCAGGCGGGTGTTTTCGTGCTTCAAGGTTTCGATGAGGCGACTGTGGAACATGTTTTGGGTTCAATGTGTCCCAATATTTTGTTCCCTTATGCGCGTGAGACGATTGATTCGTTGGTCGTTAAAGCCACCTTCCCCGCGCCGATGCTGGCGCCGATCAATTTCGATGCATTGCTCGAACAGCGGAAACAGCAGACTACGAATTAATCGTCGTTTGTTTCTGTATCCGCAAACCCAAGTTCTTTGAGTTTGCGGGTCAGGGTATTTCGTCCCCAACCCAGTTTTTCCGCGGCTTCTTTCTTGCGGCCAGCGGTGTCTGCCAGTGCCACTTCAATCAAGGCTCTTTCGAATTCTTCAGTCAGCTTACTGATGACTTCGCCCTCGTGCGAACGCAATAAGCTGGCTGCGCGTTCTCTTAACAAGCTTGTCCAGGTGAGTGTTGATCGTTGTGTTCCCTCGACAGGTGATGTCACCTCCGGCGGTAGATCCTGGACTTGAATCTGGGCATTCGGTGCCATGACAGACAACCAGCGACACATGTTTTCTAACTGTCGTACGTTGCCTGGCCAGTGAAATTCAGCCAGTGCCCGTTTGGCATCGTCACCCAAGTGCTTGGGCTCTGTATTGATTTCTCGTGCGGCTAGCACCAAGAAATGTTCGGCGAGAGCAGGGATATCCTCGCGTCGATCGCAGAGTGCCGGTAGCTGGATGCGGATGACATTGAGGCGGTGGAACAGGTCTTCTCTAAACAGACCTTCACGAACTCGCTCTTCAAGATTTTGGTGTGTCGCTGCAATGATCCGTACATTGACTTTCACCGGTGACGTGCCTCCAACTCGATAAAATTCATTATCCGCCAACACGCGTAATAACCGAGTCTGCGTATCAAAAGGCATATCACCGATTTCATCAAGAAACAGTGTGCCCTCATTCGCTTGTTCGAACCGTCCGGTTCGGGCTCCAGTGGCGCCGGTAAAGGAACCTTTTTCATGGCCAAAGAGCTCTGATTCCACGAGATCTTTCGGAATCGCCGCCATGTTCAACGCAATAAAGGGCCCATTTTTTCGGGGTGAGTTGGTATGAACAGCCTTGGCGACCAACTCCTTTCCTGTTCCAGACTCGCCATTGATGAGAACAGTGATTTCCGCTTGGGCAAGCCGGCCGATGGCTCGAAACACATCTTGCATGGCGGGTGCTTCACCCAAAATCTGTGGTTGAGCATTATTGACCTCAGCTTCAGTAGTCGGCGGGTGTTGCTGGTGGCGTTCGAGTGCGCGCTGAACCAGTAAAATGGCGTCATCGACGTCGAATGGCTTGGGCAAGTATTCGAATGCACCGCGGCTATAAGAGGCCACTGCACTGTCTAAGTCCGAGTGAGCCGTCATCACAATGACTGGAAGTTTGGGCGACACGGTATGGAGATGTTCAAGGAGTGATAGACCATCTTCGCCAGGCATCCGGATGTCAGTCATGACAACGGTCGGGGTTTCGACTTCGAGCGCTTTGCGGGCTGCTTTCGCAGAATCAAAGACAGCGTGTTGCAAGCCCGCACCCTGAAGTGCTTTTTCCAACACCCAGCGAATCGAGCGGTCGTCGTCAACAACCCAAACTGTGGGAGAGTTCATGGCGTATCTCCAAATGGCAGTATCACATCGATGGCAGTGTGTCCGGGCTCAGATTCCACTTCAATCCAACCGTGATGCCGCGAGATGATGGTTTGTGTAATGGATAATCCAATTCCAGAGCCTTGGGCGCGACCTGAGACCATTGGAAAGAAGATTCTGTCTTTGAGGTCGTCAGGAATCCCCGGTCCGTTATCCTCGATTCGCACGCGAAGCATTGTATGCGCACCTTTAGATCCCGGATGCGCTCGGCGAATGGCGCGGGTGCTGAATCGAATCCATGGGAATGATGTATTAGATTCAGCAACCGCCTCGAGCGCATTTTTTGTGATGTTTAAGATGGCTTGATATAACTGTTCTGCGCTCCCTACCGTCTCTGGTAGTGACGGATCATAATCCCGCTGGAAGTCTATGCTACCGCCAGCTTGAGCGCTAAGTAGTGATCTACATTGCTCGAGAAGTCTGTGAATGTTGACCGGATCATTGTTTTGCCTGATGTTTGGACCTAATAAATTATCAACCAAACCGGTTAGTCGATCCGTTTCAGTAATTATGATTTCAAGGTAGTCTTGATAGATAGATGCGTCTGCCTCTTTGGACAGTAGCTGAGCTGCGCCTTTAATTCCACCCAGTGGATTTTTGATTTCATGCGCTAGGCCTCTAAGTAGTTGCTTCGAGCTTTTTTCATCTTTTGAATACTTTGCTTCACGAGCAATCTTCAAAATTTGATCAACTTCAGCTAACTCTACTAATACTGATCCAACACGATCAAAACTATGCTCCAATTTACTAAAAGAAGCGTCTGTCGTAGACAAAGACCTACCCGAGATTAGCTGCAGTTCTCTATAAGTGAAATTGTGACCTAGTTTGACGCAATCACCTAATGAGTCGCTAACTTCGTTGACCTGTGTTTCGGCTATAAAATCTGATAGGTCTCGGTTTTTTAAATATTTCCAATTTGTTGCGATGATGCGGCACGCCGACTCATTAGCCCAACAGATTTTCCCGCGCACATCTAGTACCAATATCCCGTTGTTTAAAGAGTTTAGAAGTGCAAAATACATTGTTCTGATGACGGAGACCGAGGGCCTCCGTCATAATCTCTTAAACGCTGTAATACATGCCGAATTCGACCGGGTGAGTCGTCATATTCAGACGTTCCACTTCTTCACGCTTAAGATCGATGTATCCGTCGATCATGTCATCTGTGAAAACACCACCAGTGGTCAGGAAAGATCGGTCCATATCAAGTGCATCCAGCGCCTGTTCTAGACTTGAAGCAACTGTTGGTATAGCAAGCGCTTCCTCTTCAGGAAGGTCATAAAGATCTTTGGTAGCAGCTTCTCCTGGATGGATCTTATTCTGAATCCCGTCAAGACCTGCCATCAGCATGGCAGCAAATGCCAAGTATGGGTTTGCGGTTGGGTCTGGGAAGCGAACTTCGATTCGGCGACCTTTGGCGTTAGAAACGTAAGGAATGCGGATCGATGCAGAACGGTTTCTAGCCGAGTAAGCAAGCATTACTGGCGCTTCAAAGCCTGGTACGAGCCGCTTGTATGAGTTAGTGGATGCGTTTGCAAAAGCATTTATAGCACGTGCGTGTTTTATGATGCCGCCGATGTAGAAAAGCGCCTCATCAGATAGCCCCGCATAGCCGTTTCCTGCAAACAAGTTTTGACCGTCTTTCCAAATTGATTGATGGCAGTGCATTCCCGACCCATTGTCGCCAACCAGCGGTTTCGGCATGAAAGTAGCCGTTTTGCCGTAAGCATGAGCGACGTTGTGAACAACGTATTTGAGAATCTGCACTTCATCAGCCTTATTCACAAGCGTATTGAACTTAACACCAATCTCATTTTGGCAGGCTGTAGCAACCTCGTGGTGATGAACCTCAACCTCAAGCCCCATAGTTTGCATGGTCTCACACATGGCAGTACGTAGATCCATGGCGGAGTCAACTGGAGGCACAGGAAAATATCCGCCTTTGACGCCAGGACGATGTGCCATATTCCCGCCTTCAATGACTGCGTCACTCGCCCAAGCCGCCTCTTCGGCGTCGATTTTGTACATAGACCCTGACATGTCAGCCTTCCACTGCACATTATCGAAGACAAAGAATTCCGGCTCTGGGCCGAAGAAAGATGTGTCACCGATACCAGTCGTTTTCAGGTATGCTTCAGCTCGGAGGGCGACTGAGCGTGGGTCACGTTCGTATCCTTGCATCGTGCTGGGCTCAACGATGTTGCATCGGATGTTTACGGTTACTTCCTCAGTAAATGGGTCAACGACAGAAGTTGAATCGTCAGGCATCAAAATCATATCTGACTCGTTGATCCCTTTCCATCCAGCGATCGAGGACCCGTCAAACATAGCACCCTCAATAAAAAACTCGGTATCAACTTTTGAGGCTGGGAATGTCACGTGCTGCTCTTTGCCACGTGGATCAGTGAAGCGAAGGTCAACCCAGCGGGCTTCGCTATCTGCAATTAATTTCAAAGTATTTTCGGACATGTCTGGCTCCGTCTGTCGAACTCAAATCCTCACCCCATGCGGGCTGAGCGCTCAGTGCTACTAGCAATCGCTGTGCCGCTTTTTTCAAAGGCTTGGTTTTAAAGCAAATGTGGGTGCTATTGTGGTGCAAGTCACCCTTAAATTGCACCTAATTTGTGCAGAATGAGATTTTAATCGCACTATATTAGTGCAAATTGCTGCTAGGCAAAAAAACACACAGCTGACATCAAGTGTCCGCTATACTCCCGCGCGCTCGGAGGCCATTATGATAGAACGCATACGTAACGTCGCCATTATCGCGCACGTTGATCACGGAAAAACCACACTCGTCGACAAGTTGCTTGCCGCTTCAGGAACACTGGATCGGAAAGATATCTTGAATGAGCGGGTGATGGATTCAAACGACCAAGAAAAAGAGCGGGGCATCACCATTCTCGCTAAGAATACTGGTCTTTCTTGGAACGACTATCGAATTAATGTCGTTGATACACCGGGCCACGCTGATTTCGGTGGCGAGGTTGAGCGCGTCTTGTCAATGGTTGATGCGGTTCTTCTTGTGGTCGACGCAGCCGAAGGTCCGATGCCGCAAACTCGCTTTGTGACACAAAAAGCATTTAATCAGGGCCTGAAGCCAATCGTGATCGTGAATAAAGTCGATAAGGTTGGTGCAGATCCGCACGGCGCGATTGATAAAGTTTTTGATTTATTCGATCAGCTCGGTGCCACCGATGATCAGCTTGATTTTCCGGTCGTGTACTGTTCAGCCATTAATGGATTGTCAGGTCCAGAACCGGATCAACTGACAGAGAGTATGGAGCCAATTTTAGAGGCCATCGCCGATCATTGCCCTGCTCCAGAAGTGGATTTAGATGGGCCTTTGCAACTTCAGATTTCTGCGCTGGATTACAACTCCTTTCAGGGAGTTATTGGGGTTGGTCGGATTCGTCGTGGCCAGCTCAAGCGGAATCAGCAGGTTATGGTAGTGGATCGCGACGGTGGCATGCGGAACGGAAAGATTCTGCAGATTCTCGGCTACTTTGGCCTTGAGCGTATCGAACAACAGACAGCGACAGCAGGCGACATTGTCTGCATCACAGGACTGGATCCGCTATCCATCTCTGACACCATTTGTTCTACGGATGCGCCAAAAGGATTGCCTCCTCTCACCGTTGACGAACCAACCGTGAGTATGACGTTCCAGGTCAACGACAGTCCGTTTGCGGGAAGAGAAGGAAAATACGTCACTTCTCGTAATATCAAAGATCGATTGGATCGGGAATTGATTCATAACGTTGCTTTGCGCGTCGAACAGGGTGATACACCGGATAAATTCGTTGTATCAGGTCGCGGTGAACTGCATCTGTCTGTCTTAATTGAATCCATGCGACGCGAAGGATTTGAGTTGGGGGTCTCACGTCCCGAAGTGATCGTCCGAGACAACGATGGTGTCAAAGAAGAGCCATTTGAATATGTAGTGATCGACATCGAAGATCAGCATCAAGGTGCGGTCATGGAAGCGATGGGCCTTCGCAAGGGTGACATGAAAAATATGGCACCAGACGGACAGGGCCGACTGCGTTTGGAATACATCATCGCCGCACGTGGCTTGATTGGGTTCCGCTCACAATTCCTGACGATGACTTCAGGGACTGGCATTATGAGCCATGTGTTTGATCACTATGGGCCAGTCAAAGCTGGTGATTTAGGAAACCGGATCAATGGGGTGCTGGTTTCGATGACTGATGGCGCAACCACTGCCTATTCGCTGTATAACCTCCAGGACAGAGGTCGTCTCATGGTTGGGCCTGGCGTGGACGTCTACGAAGGCATGTTGCTTGGCATCCATGCGCGAGATAACGATTTACCGGTGAATCCGGTGAAGGGTAAGCAGTTGACGAATATCCGCGCTGCGGGCACTGATGAGAACCTGATTCTGACACCGCCCATCAAAATGACGCTTGAGTCTGCTCTGGAATTCATTGATGATGATGAGTTAGTCGAAGTGACACCGGCTCACATTCGACTGCGCAAGAAATTACTCAAAGAGTCCGACCGCAAACGTGCTGGTCGGTCTAAGGCGGCAAGCTAGGAGTGCGTGCCGCCCCTTACAAGGGGGCGTATGCACAGACTCTATCCCGAAATTCAGCCCTACCTAGAGGAAGTGATGACCACAAACGATAGTCATCATCACTTGTGGGTTGCGCACTTTGGAAATCCACAGGGGCTCCCGGTGATCTGTCTGCACGGTGGTCCAGGCGCGGGCACCTCACCTCTCATGCATCGTTTTTTTGATCCTGAGACTTACCAAATAGTCTGTTTTGATCAGCGTGGTTGTGGTCGATCACAACCCTCGGGTTCATTGCACTCGAATACCACGGACTTACTACTTGATGATCTGGACCAGATCACAACCCGTTACAACCTGTTGCGCTATGCACTGTTTGGGGGATCTTGGGGCGCAACATTGGCATTACTGTGTGCGGCCCGACACCCAGATCGTTGCCTTGGCGTCGTGTTACGTGGTGTTTTTCTCAATATGGAAAGTAATCTTGAATGGATGTATGGGCATGGAGCATCTGAGATGTATCCGGCGGCTTGGGCCGATTTTATGGCGCCGATTGAATGCCAGACAAAATCGTTTCATGAGGTACTGAACGCCTATCGCCATCTCTTACATGCCGATGATGAGTTTACTCGACTGCAGGCGGCTCGAGCGTGGAACCTTTGGGAGTATCGATTATCTATTGGTGACTCACAGGCTAAAAAAACCAGCCGATTTTCACCCAATGCTGAGCTGGCACATGCTCAGATTGAGCACCACTATCTCAGCCAAAATTGTTTTTTAGATCCAACAACGTTCAGTGACCCCAACGCGGAGATCGCTTTATTGCCGATGGTGCTGCTCCATGGCGCGAATGATCACGTTTGTCCGTTGTCCAATGCGGTGAGGATGAAAGAGCTGTACCCAGCTCTCAAGCTCCGCGTGTTAGATCAGGCGGGCCATTGTGCGTTCAGTCCGCAGATGGCTGAAGGACTTTGTGAGGCAACTCAAGAATTGGCCACACTCTACGGCCATTGACTAGCTCGGGGATGGCTTCGGCGGGCCAACATCTGTCCCATCGTCATCAAGCGGATCAGGTTTATCGAGTTCCTCAATGATCGGTGAATCGTCATCGTCTGCTTTCACTGGTGCGTGGAGATCAAATTCATCGATGTCATCCGAGGATTCATTATCTTGATCTGAAGCCTCGTTATCGATTATTGCGACTGCTTGAGAGTCAGCTGGCTCACTCTCTTCATAGTCTGTTTGATCAGCATCTTCAGTTTTCTTAGAGCCAAGGAAACGAGCGCCAATCAGACCTGCTTCAAATAACAGCCACATCGGGACCGCCAGAAGGGTTTGGCTGATCATATCTGGCGGTGTCACCAGCATACCAACCACAAAACACCCGATGAAGACGTAGGGTCGTTTCTCCTTCAGAGATTCCGGTGAAGCAATTCCCGCTTTGATTAACAGCATCGTGGCCACTGGAATCTCGAACGCGAGACCGAATGCGAGAAATAACTTCAGGACAAAGGAAAGATAAGCATCAATATCTGTCATCACCGTCACGCCAGTTGGGCCGACAGTGGTGAAGAATCCAAACACTAATGGGAATACAACAAAGTAGGCGAAAGCCATCCCCGCATAGAACAGGAAAATGCTGGAGATGAGCAAAGGTCCGGCAATTTTCTTCTCGTTGGCATAAAGCCCTGGCGCGATGAATCCCCAGAGTTGGTAAAGAATCATCGGAGCACCGCAATAGACGCTGAGGTATAGCGCTAACTTAAAGGGCGCTAAGAAAGGTGAGGCCACCTGCGTTGCGATCATGGATGCGCCTTCAGGCAACAGTGACTGCAGCGGTTCGGCAAGATACGCATAGAGATCATTGGCAAAGGCAATAAACCCTATGAAGAATATTAAAATCACAATCAAAATCCGGATCAGGCGATCACGGAGTTCGATGAGGTGGGCGATCAGTGGCTGATCATTCAGGCTTGGATCGCTCATTCTTTTCCGTTGTTGTTATATTACTGGTGGTCTGGTCGAGGCCTAGTGGATCCGATCCTGCGATGTCTTCCATCTTTAAGCCACCACCACGTGCTTCAAGCTGTCTCTTCAGATCTTCAAGTTCGAGTTCACGGTTGATATCTTGCTGGATCGACGACACTTGACCACGCAACTTTTTAACCCACAACCCAACACTGCGGGCTAAACGGGGCAATCGCTCAGGCCCGACGACGACGAGACCAATAATGGCGACCAGCAGTAGCTCAGTCGCACCAATATCGAACACTTAGACTTTCTCTTTCGTTTCAGTCTGCTGTTTCGTGTGTTCTTCGCTGGACTCATTCTGCTGAACGGTGCTCTCGGCAGTTGGTTGTGCCGCTTCATCAGCAGCGTTTTCCTCCGACTTGTCTGTTACGGTTTGACGAAAGCCCTTTACCGCACTGCCAAGATCGGATCCAAGCGACTTCAGCTTTTTGGTACCGAAGATCATGATCACAATGGCCAGGACAATTAACAATTGCCAAATACTGATACCACCAACTCCCATAATGGGCTCCTATTGTCTTATGCGTTGTTATTTAAAGCCAGTAAACGGGCCACCACCGAGGACATGATAGTGCATGTGATACACCTCCTGACCACCTCCGGGTCCCGTATTCAACACTGTTCTGAATCCTGAATCCAGCCCTTGTTCCTTTGCGATCTGAGGAATCTTTAGCTGAATTCGCCCTAACAAGCCTTCATCAGAGGGTGTTGTGTCCAATAAATTTTCGATATGTCGGCGAGGAATCACTAAAAAATGAACCGGTGCCTTGGGATTGACGTCACGAAAAGCCAAACAGTCGTCATCTTTGTAGATGACTTCTGCTGGTATTTCCCCGTCCCGAATTTTGCAAAATAAACAATCAGTCATGCCCATTCTCTCGATTTGCTTTCTCAACCAAACCACTCACGCCCAAACGTCGCTCAAGCTCCGCAAGTACCGCACTGGGTGGTTCGTCCAAATGCGACAGAAGGACCAAGGTATGAAACCAAAGATCGGCGACTTCGTGAATCACATCCTCATTATTTTTTGATCGCACGGCATCTTTAGCGGCCATGACGACTTCAGTTGATTCTTCACCCACCTTTTTTAAGATGTGGTCGAGCCCCTTGTGATGCAACTTGGAAACGTACGATTTCTCCGGATCACCGAAGCGACGTTCTGCCAACATATCTTCGAGGACTTCAATGACTGTCATTGCTTGTCTCCATACAGAGTCTTAGGCTCAATCAACACCGGTTCAACCGCTTCCCAATGACCGTTTTCGGTTGGCGCCCAAGAAAAACAGGACGCGCGCCCCGTATGACAAGCCACTCCCGCTTGCAGGATACCTAAAAGAACGGCGTCCTTGTCACAATCTATCCGCAGATCCACTAATTGTTGTGTTTGACCAGATGATTCACCTTTGCGCCATAATGCCTGTCTCGACCTTGAGTAGTAAACCAACTGTCCGGTCTTCAACGTCTCATCCAGAGCTTCACGATTCATCCAGGCAACCATCACGACGTTTTTGGTGGAGTGATCCTGAGCAATCGCACAGATTAAGCCATCGGCATTGAAGTGCACCGCGTCGAGCAGTTGTTCTCGAGTGAACTTGTCCTTGAATTCCATGATTACCGCCTAAGAATTAGTACGAGAGATAACGCGGTAATGGCCAACGGCCAGTGTCCTGCAAGCCAGTCATGATCGGCCATCAATGCAGCCCCGGAGACCAGTAATCCGCTGATACCGAGTACCAAGCTGAGATACCCTGAATGCCGCCGCTTTGTCGATTCAAGCGCCATGTGCTTAAGGGCTTCAGACTGCTGCAGCTGAATCGATTCCAGGTATTCCATGCGTTGTGGAGCCGTAAGAATTGTGTTGGTGAGCGCAGGGAACTGCACTACCCAGCGCGACAGATTCTGCCGGGTATACTCGACAATCCCCCTTGGCCCCAGACGCTCCTTAACCCAGCGATCGAGGAAGGGTTTGCCGGTTTTCCAAAGGTCGAGCTCTGGATAGAGTTCGCGTCCAAGGCCTTCAATGTTGAGCAAGGTTTTTTGCAGCAGAACGAGCTGTGGTTGGACTTCCATCTGGAATCGCCGAGCCACTTCGAACAATCGAATCAGTAGGACACCGAAACTAATTTCACCGAGCGGTTTTTGAAAGATCGGTTCACATACGGTTCGGATAGCGCTCTCAAAATCGCCGACTTTGGTGTCTTTCGGTACCCACCCCGATTCCACGTGGAGTTCAGCCACTGCCCGATAATCACGATCAAAAAATGCGATCAGATTTTGTGCGAGATACGCTTTGGATTCCGGATCTAGGGTGCCGACAATCCCAAAGTCCACCGCCTTATAAACCGGATTCTCAGGGTCCGTAATGTCAACGAAGACGTTGCCGGGATGCATGTCCGCATGGAAGAAACTGTGATCGAAGACTTGCGTGAAAAAAATTTCTACACCACGCTCAGCGAGCTTCTCCATGTTGACCTTTTTCTCTTTAAAGACGTCGATCCGGGAGATTGGAACACCGTAGACCCGTTCTTCGACTTTGACATTGCGACTGGTGTAATCCCAGTGGATTTCAGGAACATAACAAATGGATGAATGCTCAAAATTTCTGCGGATGAGTGCTGTATTGGCTGCTTCACGCATCAAATCCAGCTCATCTAAAATCGTCATACGATAGTCAGAAACGACCTGCACAAGCTTCAGTCGTTTGCCATCGACGAAGTTTTTCTCAACAAACTTCGCGATTGTCATCATCAGTTTGAGATCTTCCTCAATGACTTTTTCGATTCCAGGCCGAATGACTTTGACGATGACTTCTTCGCCGGTTTTCAGTCGTGCGGAATGGACCTGAGCGACTGATGCTGATGCCATTGGTTCGGCTGAGAGTTCGCTGAAGATCGCATCGACTGTGCACTCAAGATCGCTTTCAATAATCGCTTTCGCAGTCGCCCCAGCAAACGGCTTCACCTGATCTTGCAATTCCGCAAGTGGCGTGGCGATATCTGGCGGCAATAGATCTCTTCGTGTCGAGAGCATTTGTCCAAATTTGACGAAGACCGGCCCTAGGGTTTGAAGCGCATCACGCAGTCGCTCACCACGTGAGCGTTTCATACGAATGGTCGGAATGCACCAGGCCAAGGCCTTGAGCGCACCTCCTTTTGGCTGAGGTAATAATTCATCAATGCGCTCTGAAAAGAGCACGCGAAGGATTTTTAAGAGGCGAAATGAACTACCCATGCGATGCCTCAAGTCGTTTGATGCGTGCATCTAAACGATCAATTTGACGATTGAGTGCTGTGACCCTTGATTCGGATTCCCCGAACACAGTATCCGTCACTAGCGTCTTTTGTTCCGTGCGAAGGAACTCTTCTGTTTGACGCTTGAGTGATGCCCGACTGGTGAGCCATTGTGTTCTGGCAGCGCGAAGGGTCTTAATCAATAAGCTGGCTGGCATCGGTCCCAGCGCTTGAGTCACAGCGTCTTCCCAGTCGAGATCCATCGCCTGAAAGGTTTTTTGCATGGTTTGCAGAACCCCGACACTACCGCGGATATCGAGCCCTTCAAAGATCAATGGCGCATTCGGTTGCGTCAACGATCGTGCGGTTTCAACCAGGCTTCCGAGCGTTCCTGATAATTCGACATCGGCGGTTTCTTGAGACTCAGTAGCGAGCCACCATTGCGATTCGCCGCAAACAATCCAAACATCGAGATCAAGATCAGTAATCCTCAGTTTCAGGACTTTACCGACCATCGGAGCAAGTTGCTCTGGTTGAATATCAGCTGCACGCATCCCCGCGGTGATGGCTTGCTCGGAGGCTGCCACTAAGCCTGCTAGCATCAGGCGAGGGATCACGATTTGACTCCCGTATGAATGGCAACGATGCCACCGGTTAAATTCTGATAGCTGACGGTTTCAAAGCCTGCCTGCCGCATCATCTCAGCAAGCGTTTCCTGATTGGGATGTTTTCGAATCGATTCGGCGAGGTATTGGTAGGATTCTTTGTCTTGAGCAACCAATTGGCCCATCGTCGGTAACACAAAGAAACTGTATGCGTCGTAGATTTGTTGAAGTGGAGCGGAGGCGGGCGTTGAGAACTCGAGAATCAGCGCTCTCCCACCTGGCTTTAACACGCGGTGCATCTCATGAAGCGCAGCGTCTTTATTGGTTACATTTCTCAGTCCAAAACCGATGGTAACCCGATCAAATGACTGGTCGGGATAGGGCAGTGTCTCAGCATCACACTGGCACCAACTCAAACCCTTCAGTTCTCCGTGGTCGATGCATCGATCACGGCCAACCCGTAACATTTGATCATTGATGTCTGCGAGGACGACGTAACCTTCTGAACCTGCGCGACGTGACATTGCACGGGCTAAATCCCCCGTTCCAGAAGCTAAATCGAGAATTTGCATCCCCGATCGAATAGCGATGGATTCAATGGCGACTCGTTTCCACAGCCGGTGTAGTCCCGCTGACATCAGATCGTTCATTAGATCGTAGCGTCTGGCAACCCTATTGAAGACCTCTCGTACCCGATAAGTTTTCTCTTCGACCGGGACTTCTTTAAATCCAAAATGCGTGGTTTCTTTCATGCAGCCTCAGAGAATGTA
The DNA here is from genome assembly GCA_902528165.1 of uncultured Litorivicinus sp. GTDB lineage: Bacteria > Pseudomonadota > Gammaproteobacteria > Pseudomonadales > Litorivicinaceae > HIMB30. Next base: position 56,198 of record CABZRL010000001.1, on the reverse strand, counting down.
TTGCGACAAATCTTCGTCTTGACTTAACTCAGTCAGACGAGATTCGACAAATTCACGATCAATTGTGACGGTTTCAGGCGCCGTTTGGCTAGTTTGAAACAGTAAATCTTCGAGAACGCGCTCGACTAGGGTATGCAACCGCCGCGCACCAATGTTTTCAGTTTTCTCATTCACACGCGCTGCAATTTCAGCGATGGCTTCAACTCCACTGTCGGTGAATTCGATCGGTATTCCATCGGTTTCGAGAAGTGCTTTGTACTGGGTGACCAACGAGTGGTCGGGCTCAGTCAGTATGCGCGCGAAATCTGATGGATTGAGGGCATCCAGTTCAACTCGGATGGGTAATCGCCCTTGAAGCTCAGGGACCAAATCCGATGGTTTCGCCAAATGAAAGGCACCGGAAGCAATGAACAAAATATGATCAGTTTTGACTGTTCCGAATTTGGTTTGTACGGTGGTGCCCTCAATCAACGGCAGCAGGTCCCGTTGCACTCCTTCACGACTGACATCGGCGCCTTGTGCGTTCTCGCGGCGGCAGACTTTGTCAATTTCATCCAAAAAGACGATGCCACGGTCCTCAACATACCGGATTGCCGTGAGCTTGACCTCATCATCTGAGATCAACCGTGCTGCTTCCTCATCAATTAAGATTTTGTAGGCATCACGAATGGGTAATTTGCGTTTTTTCTTCTTGTCTTGGCCGAATTTGGTGAACATGTCTTGCAGTTGGCTGGCCATCTCTTCCATACCAGGAGGCGTCATGATGTCGACGCCAACCCCTGTTGCTTTGACATCGATTTCAATCTCTTTATCGTCGAGCTCGCCTTCACGAAGTTTTTTCCGAAAAACCTGCCGTGCGCCGCTGTTGTCAGATTGAATTGGCTGATCCTGGCGTGGCGGTGGCAACAAAATGTCGAGAATTCGCTCCTCAGCACGGTCTTCGGCTTGATGACGAACGTCGACCATCCGTCGCTCGCGCTCATCTTTGATGGCAACACCGACTAAATCACGAATGATCGATTCAACATCGCGGCCAACATAGCCGACCTCTGTGAATTTTGTTGCTTCAATTTTGATGAATGGAGCTTCGGCAAGGCGCGCCAGACGGCGCGCAATCTCGGTTTTACCAACTCCAGTTGGCCCAATCATCAGAATATTTTTCGGGGTGACCTCTTTGGCGAGATCCTCAGGTAAGCGCATCCTGCGCCAGCGATTTCTGAGCGCAATGGCAACTGCGCGTTTCGCATCGGCTTGACCGATAATATGTCGGTCAAGTTGAGAAACAATGTCATGTGGGGAAAGATCAGTCATGGGTCGCGCTCAATTCGTCAATGGTTAGGTTGTTGTTGGTATAAATGCAGATTTCACCGGCTGCTTTGAGTGCTTCTTCCACAATAGTTCGAGCTGGCAGTTCGGTATTTCGTAACAGCGCAAGCGCTGCCGCCTGAGCAAAAGGTCCGCCAGAGCCAACTGCGATGATGCCGTCTTCAGGCTCCATCACGTCACCGTTTCCGGTAATGATCAGCGAGGTTTCGGGATCAGCCACGGCAAGAATCGCTTCGAGGCGACGTAGCATGCGATCCTGACGCCAGTCTTTGGCGAGTTCGACTGCAGCGCGAGTGAGATTGCCTTGATGTTTTTCAAGTTTCGCATCAAACCGCTCAAATAAGGTAAAGGCATCGGCGGTACCACCTGCGAACCCTGCAAGGACTTTGTTTTGGTATAAGCGCCTAACCTTTCGAGCATTGCCCTTCATAACAGTATTGCCAAGCGTGACTTGTCCATCACCACCAATGCAGACTTGGTTGCCTCGACGAACCGATACGATTGTTGTGCCGTGGAATTGCTCCATAATTACTCCCTTCGAACTTGTGCGTCGTACCCATTTTTGGTGAGAACGTCAGCTGCTGCACGCATGTCACGGACTGTCTTAAACGGCCCTAGGACAATTCGATACCAACCGCCATTGGTTTGGCTTGGCGGAATCACGCGTGCTTTTAGATCGAGAAATAACAGCGCTATGCGAGTACTTTCAGCTGAATCCGCGGTCCTGAATGATGCGACTTGGATCACGGTGCTTTTGAGCTTTTCAGCAACCGCTTCATCACGGGATTGTCCTGCTTCATCATCAATGGGGACTTCGCCTGAGATCAACAACTCGTAAAAGGTATAAAAGTTCTCGGGTGCCTCTGGAACTTCCTGTTGAATCATGGTCGTTGTCTGGGGGGTCGCCACCGCTTTCCTCGGCTCTTCAGTGATCTGTGCCGTGGGTGTGGGAAGCGTCGCTGAGTTTGGTGCTGTTGCGGTTTGATTCAACCAAATCAAGATCGCAGCCACTGCTCCAAGAAGCACAATACTTAAAGTGATTCCAACAGCTGCAGTGGGCCCTTTTTTTTCAGAGCGCCGATGTCGCGTGGCTTGGGTTGAATAGTCGCGCATTACATTGCCCGCGGGGCGCTCACACCAAGCAGATCCAGCCCGTTCCGAATGACGATTTGTACAGCGGTCGCCAGTGCTAATCGAGCATCACGCACCTGAAGATCATCAACTAATAGTCGCGTTCCGTTATACCAGCGGTGGAAATCAGCGGCGAGCTCTTGGAGGTAATAGCAAATTAAGTGCGCCTCCAGTGAGTCGGATGCTTTTGCGACGACCTCAGGGAATCGGCCGACTGCGGTTGCCAAGTCGAGCTCGTCTTGAGTGGTCAGCTCAGTCAGGTGGTTGAGACCACGCGCTGCATCAAAGAGTATCTCATTCAATCCCTCAAGCACCCGACAAATCCGTGCGTGCGCATATTGAACGTAATAGACCGGATTATCTTTGGTCTGGCTGGTCGCCAGTGAAAGATCAAAATCCAAATGTTGATCCGCTTTCCGCATCACATAAAAGTAACGACAGGCATCACGTCCAACATCGTCTCGTAATTCCCGCAAGGTGACAAAAGATCCCAAGCGAGTCGACATTTGTAAGCGCTCGCCTTCCTTGTACAGAATGGCAAACTGCACCAACCGAATGGTGAGTCGTTCAGGGTCAAAACCGAGCGCCTCAGCAGCGGCTTTGATGCGGACGATATACCCATGATGATCAGCACCCCAAACATAAATGATTCGATCAAAACCTCGGGAAAATTTGTTCGCGATGTATGCGATATCACTTGCGAAGTAGGTTGTTTCGCCGTTATCTCGGCGCACCACCCGATCTTTGTCATCGCCGAAGTCGGTGGATCGAAACCACAAGGCACCGTCTTGTTCGAACAAATATCCGCGCTTCTCAAGGGTTGCGATTGCTTGATCGATTTCGCCAGAGGTCACCAGTGACTTTTCACTAAACCACTGGTCAAAATTTGCACCAAATTCGGAGAGATCATCCTGGATATCGCCAAGGATCAAATGCAGCGCGAGATTGAACGGAAGATTCCAACGATCACCGAGTGCTTCTTTGGCGTTCTGGATTAATCCATCAATATGCGCGTCTTTCGTGGTTTCAGAATCGGGCGTCACGTCTTTGATAAGATCGTGAAACGCGATTGCGATGGAATTCCCCGTATTGTCATGCAGGGTGTCGCCTAATTTTGCAATGTATTGACCTTGATAGCCTGCCGATGGAAAGACGATGTCTTCTCCAGAGGTTTCCAGATAACGCAGGTACACGCTGACGGCCAGAATGTTCATTTGCCTTCCAGCATCGTTCACGTAGTACTCGGCCTCAACTTGGTGTCCCCGTGCTTTCAGCAGGTTGACCAAGGTCGCTCCATAGGCAGCACCTCGACCATGACCTACATGCAAGGGTCCGGTTGGGTTTGCTGAGACGTATTCCACCTGAACGCGTTTATTGGTGGTTGGATGCAGGCCATATTGGTCGCGCTCGGTCAGACATCGAACGACCGGGTCAAAGGCAGCTCCTTTTGCTAAGCGAATATTTATAAAACCGGGTCCTGCAATGTCAACAGCCGCAATGGTCTCTGACGCCGGGAGATGTTCGATGAGCTTCTCAGCCAAGGCGCGAGGGGCTATTTGAGCTGCTTTGGCATGCATCATGGCGACATTGGTCGCCAAATCACCATGCGCAGGATCGCGTGTGTTTTCGATTTGCACAGGTTTGCGATCGATGGAATTGATGATGTTGTCAGCGATGAGTTGATCGAGCGCTTGTTCGAATAGCGCAGCGACAGCGTCCTTCATGGTGTCCCTCCGGTTAAGGGCGGGAGTGTAGCATTACCAAAGGTCCCAGGGATCGACATCCAACTGAAACATCACTTTTCCCCGCTTTTTGTAAGCCCAGGGTCCGGTTTCTTTCAAGACCCACTGCAGCAGTGGGCGTTTTCCAAGAATGAGCAATTGGCCATGGTATTGACGATTGCGCCGCTCCATCGGAGCGGGTGCAGGACCAAGGAGTCGTACGGGGCTATTCAAAGTCCGAATAGCATGGGCGACATCACCTAAAGCGGTGAAGACGGCTTCGACGGTTGATGCCCTTGCCGAAATCAGGGCGAGGTGTGTATCTGGCGGCCATTGGAATTGCTGACGCTCCGCCATGATGGCGGTGGCGAGCTCATCGTAGGTTTGTTTTAAAATTCGATCGAACCATTCGGAATCTGGCCTGTGCGTTTGAACCAACACTTGGCCGCGCGCTCCATGCCTGCCAGCACGGCCGGAAACTTGAGTCAACAACTGTGCAAAATGTTCAACCGATCGAAAATCGGCTCCCGATAACCCCTGATCTGCACCGGTCACGATGACGGTGGAGAGATTTTTAAAATCGTGGCCCTTCGCGAGCATCTGTGTCCCAACTAAAATACAGGGATCACCATCAATCACAGGTTGGATGAGTTGTTCAAATGCACGTCGTCTTGCAGTGGTATCGCGATCAACCCGAATAACGGGCGTATCAGGGAAGGCTGTCGCTAATGCCTCTTCAAGACGTTCCGTGCCGAGGCCAACGGCGAGAAGGTTGAGCCCAGAACATTCCGGACAGACAGTGATCGATTGTTGGCGGTGGTCACAGTGGTGACACCACAAGACATTTGGATGTCGATGCAGGGTCGGCTTGGCGTCACAGTGACGACATCCGGGAATCCATCCGCAATCCGCGCACATTAAAACAGGTGAATAACCACGCCGATTCAAAAAGACTAACGCTTGTTGTTGGCGATCAATAGCGTCGCGAATGGCTCGCTGAGAGGCGTCACTCAAACCATCTTTGGGTTTGTCATGGCGCGCATCGATCAGACGAATCGTCGGAGATGGCTGCTGACCTGGGCGACTGGACAGACGTAACCGAATGTATTTTCCAAGCTCAGCCTGATGCCAGCTTTCAAGAGACGGTGTCGCTGAAGACAGCACCACTGGAATCCTCATTTGCTGAGCGCGGACGATGGTGAGATCGCGTGCCGAATAACGACATCCTTCCTGATTTTTGTAGGCGCCATCGTGCTCCTCATCCACCAAAATGAGCCCCAGATTTGGCATTGGGGTGAATAATGCAGAGCGTGTACCGATCAATACGTCGGCGGTACCTTGGGATGCGGCAACAAAGGCTTTTGCCCGCGCGCCATCGGCAAGTCCAGAATGTGAGACTGCTAGTGTACCTGTCAGTTGTTGCTGGATTCGAGTCACCATTTGCCCTGTCAGTCCGATTTCGGGCACCAGCAACAGCACTTGCTTTCCACGCTCGAGGGTTTTCCGAATTAATTCTGAAAACACCTGGGTTTTCCCACTGCCGGTAATGCCTTGAAGTAAAAAACACTGGAAGTCTCCTGATGCTTGATTCACACAATCAATCGCGTGTTGTTGCTCATCAGTGAGTGGGTAGTGAGGTGGTTGAGACTGTCCCTGCTCTGTTTTTGCGAGAGGAAAAGGTTTCCCCTTGCGAATCGCTGTCGGCAGGCTCGACAACAGAAGGTCTCCAGCCGGAGCAAGATAGTAATCGGAGGCAAATCGAATCAATGCGTGGTGGGAAGGGTCGATCACAGGTGCATCATCGAGGACTTCAAGGATCGATTTGATGGTGCTCAAGTCTTGGGGTTCGCTTGCTTCGCCGGCGCTGATCCCAACGATTTCGCGAGATCCGAGAGGTGCTTTGACGCGCAAGCCGGCTTCGATCGGTTTGTCCGAACTGTAGGTCAGGGGCTCGAAAAAAGGCCCTGGAACAAAAACTTTGATAAAAAAGCGTGACATAGACTTCCGTGAACACCTTAGTGTTTGATAGACTCCGCCGCCCAAACTCAGATGCGGTGCCTAACGCGTAAGGTGGTTAGGGGAGCGGGATCGATTATACAGAGGATAGAACAGATGCGAGCGGATATTCATCCAGCATACACCGACGTGAAAGTCACATGCTCATGTGGTGCGTCGTATGATACACGGTCAACCAAAGGCGAAGACTTTTCTGTCGATGTTTGCCAAGAGTGCCACCCTTTTTATACGGGCAAGCAGAAAGTAGTCGATACCGGTGGGCGAATTGATCGCTTCAACAAGCGCTTCGGTGGCCGCACAATTTCCAAGTAAATTCTTGACAAAAGCCGCTTTGATCGCGGCTTTTGTCTATTCGGGAGCGAGCGTCGCGGGCTCCTGTCCTCCCCCTCAAACGCTCTCTCCGCCATTGAAACTCCAACGTGTTATCGATGGTGATACCGTGAAATTAAGCGATGGTTCAAGCGTTCGGCTGACGGGTTTCAACAGCTTCGAGCTCAAAGATTCCGGTTGGAAACGTCAATATGCACGAGAGGCTCGATCGCGCGCTCAAGACGTGTTGAGCGAGACGATTTTCGTCACTCCTTGGCCTGCCTCAAAGGACCGTTATGGGCGTTTGCTCGGCAATCTGTGGATCAGGGAATCTTATCTCGGAGAAGTCTTGGTTGCCGAAGGGCTCGCATTGACGGTTTCGATTCCACCAGAAAACCGTTTGGTTGCTTGCTTGTTGGATTTGGAATGGCAGGCGCGTGATGCAAAACGAGGCGTTTGGGCGTTGGGTCATTTACCCGAGTCGGCAGAAGCACTCAATCGCGGTGGGTTCCAGCATCGAGTTGGTGACATCACTCAAATCCTGGATGCGAAAACTTTGGTGTTAAGTGATCGGTTACGCGTCATGTTGCCAAAGGCTGATTCATCGATGCGGCTTGGGATGCGATTAGAAGTCCGGGGTTGGGTGTCGCGATCGCCAGCATCGGTCCGAGGGCAATTTCCATGGACCTTAACCCTCAAAGATCTGACCAATCGCACCCGAGTGTTTTAGAACAACTGCTGGGGTGTTTGGATCGCTTGCCCATCGTTTGAGGGGATCACGGCCTCAGGGGCTGCATCTTTCGGCGGGTTCTCTAACAAAAAGAATTCGCGTATGGATTGATTTTGGGTGCCACGTGCTTTCGCGCCGGTTTCCGGATCAATCCGTGTCGCAATGACACCCGTTGGCAAGGGAGGTGTTTCTTCGGGAACACGATCCAACGCGTGCTTCATGAATTCAATCCAAATCGGTAGTGCAGCTCGCCCTCCGTATTCAGCTCGCCCCAGTGTTTTCGGTTGGTCAAAGCCCACCCAGACCGAGGCAACCAGATTCTTTTGGTAGCCATTGAACCAGGCGTCGACTTGATCGTTGGTGGTCCCTGTTTTACCAGCCAAATCCTGTCGACCCAAGGACTTGGCTTTTTTCGCTGTGCCCTGCTGGACGACATCTTTGAGCATGTCGGTGATCAGGAAATGGATCCGCTCATCCAAAACGCGAGGTGCAATTCTGTCAGTGTAGTCCAAATCGAAAAGGTCAGATTTTGCCGGACGCAGCCGGTTATCGAAATCGAGGTCCACGGACACAGAACGGCCATCACAGTCGGATTTACAGACACTCACTGGACGCGTCTGATACAGCACGGCGCCATCGGCTGATTCAATGCGATCAATGAGGTGATTTTTTACCCGGAATCCACCGTTTGCAAAAATCGCATAAGTCACCGCCATTTCTAAAGGTGTCAGAGACGCAGTGCCGAGTGAAATGGATAAATCTCTGGGCAGTTTAGTGGTATCCACCCCAAATCGTTCTGCAATATCAATGATTCGATTCACACCCAGTTCTCGGACCAGGCGCACAGAGACGAGATTGCGTGATCGATACAGGGCGGTTCTGAGCCGAGTGGGCCCGAGGAATGTGCCACCTGAGTTCTGCGGGCGCCAGTCAGTGGCCCCTTCTGTCTGATCAAACACGACTGGTGCGTCGTTGATTAAGGTTGCCGGGGTCATTCCGGACTCAAGCGCTGCTGTATAGATTAGAGGCTTAATGCCCGATCCGACCAATCGTCCACCCTGCGTGGCTCGGTTAAACTTCGACTCGAAATAGTTAAAACCACCGATCATCGCTCGAATCGCACCAGTGTTTGGATCCAGCGCAACAAATCCCGACTCAACCTCTGGTTTTTGCGCAAGCCACCAGCGCTCTTCATCTTGAAGAACCCGAATTAAATCACCTGGCTCTACCAAGGTGCGTGCATCTTTCACGCGAGGTCCGATGCTGTTGACACTCCGATATTCTCGCGCCCACTCAAAACCCTGCTTCTCAATCACAATGGATTGTTCGTCCGAGGTAACCGCTCGGATGGAATTGTCAGTGACTGAGACAACCACTGCCGGTTGTAATGGGCCAATCGCGTCGACGCTCGCGAGCTGGCGTTTCCAGTCAAATAATGTGGTTCCGATCAGTGTTTGTTCGACGCCTCGCCATCCGTGGCGACGATCGTATTCCATCAGTCCTCGGATGACTGCATCTTGAGCAAATTTTTGTTGTTCGCCGTGAATGGTCGTGAATACACGGAGACCATCGGTGTAGGCACGATCATCAAAGATTTCCAGTGCGATACGGCGCGCTTCTTCAGCAACATAAGGTGCGGTGAGATCCAGTTGGACGCCATGAAGAGAGGCTGTGACTGGTTGTTCAAGCGCCAATTTAAAGTCGTACTCTTCGATAAAGCCGAGTTTTAGCATTCGGCCTAAAATCCAATCACGACGTTCCTTTGCGCGCTCCGGGTTGGCAATCGGATTGTACTTTGAAGGAGCCTTGGGGAGACCGGCGATCATTGCGGACTGTGCAAGCGTTAGCTGGTCGAGCGTTTTTCCATAATAAATTTGCGAAGCCGCATTCACACCATAGGCTCGGTGTCCTAAAAAAATCACATTGAAGTACAGTTCAAGGATCTCGTCTTTAGTCAGCGACTTTTCGATCTCGAGTGCCAGCAAAATTTCTCTAAATTTCCGAGCAAAAGTTCGCTCGTGGCTCAAGAAATAATTTTTCGCAACCTGCATGGTGATGGTGGAGCCACCGGATTGAATCTGACCACTTGAAACCAACTGCCAAGCTGCACGAGCCAAGCCGAGCGGATCAATCCCAACGTGATCACGGAAGTTATCATCTTCAGCTGCGAGAAAGGCGCGAACCAGGTCAAGCGGGACTTCGTTAATCCTGAGGGGATCACGCCGTTTTTCACCGAACTGCGCGATCAACTGTCCATCTGCACTGAAAATCTGTAGAGGTGTCTGGAGTTGAACGGTTCGGAGAGATTCAACATCTGGAAGGCCTGGCTTCAGATACAGATATCCGCCAATCACAACGCCTGTTCCTAAGATCGCTAGCGTCAGTCCGAGGCTGATCAGAAAACGTATTGGCCCTGTCACAATGCTTCCATTTCGAATCTTGGGCAGAAGTGTACCTAAAATCAAAGTCCAATATCGATTTGACAGACTTTATTTTCCTGCTTGGCTCTCCGGGAATTGGAGGGAGTCATGCACACGAACCCGTCTCAAATACAATTAGTTTACATGAGGTGCGACGCGCTTTATTGGATAACTGATGGAGATTGTCAAAAGCAGTCATTTGCGGCCTTCGAACAGACACTTCTGCCAATTGATCAAGGCCCAGGGCCCTGCAATTGAGACGCGCGAATTACAGACGCGTGTGACCGTCGATCCGGGAGAAACCCTGGTTCTCGGTGGTATTTATGAATCGCGCGAGGAGAATGTTCTGGTCGGGATTCCCGTTTTATCCTCGATTCCGATACTGGGTCAGGCGTTTCAATCAAGTCAGCGTCGAGCCTTTAAATCAGAACTGTTAATATTTATCACTCCGCGCATTCTATAATTGAGGTTTCATGTCTGATATTGCGTTTCCGCTCATTCTGATCGGCCCAACTGGTGCTGGTAAGACGACTGTGGGTCGACTCTTGGCCAATAAGCTTGGTGTGCCATTCTTTGATCTAGATGAGGAGATTGAATCGCGTTGTGGGGCGGATATCCCGTGGATCTTTGATGTTGAAGGTGAGGCCGGCTTTCGTGATCGTGAGGCGCGGGTGTTGAGTGATCTTGTTGGGCAAGGTGATGTTGTGGTTTCGACCGGCGCCGGGGTTGTCTTAAGACAGGAAAACAGAGAGCTACTGGTTGAGCATATCAACCGGGTGATTTGGTTAAAGGTGGATTTGAAAACACAATTTGATCGGTTGAAAAATGATAAAAATCGGCCGCTACTGCAAGTCGCTGATCCGAAGGCTAAGCTGCGTGCGATGGCGATTGAGCGAGAACCGCTGTATCAATCCTGTGCTTTGATTAAGGTACAGACTCGCAAAACAAACCCGTCTATTGTGGTGCATCAAATTATGGAACAGCTTCATGGGGAAGAGCGATGAGAACGCTAAACGTCGAGCTCGGCGAACGCGCCTATCCGATCCACATTGGACGCGGACTGCTGAGCTCGGATTTGCTGGCGTCGGTGATCCGTGGTCGCCAGGTACTCGCGGTCACCAATGATCGCATTGCTCCTCTGTATTTAGAGAAGGTGCTTGCTCGATTATCGGATTTTGAGGTCGCAACTGTGATTCTTCCCGATGGCGAGAACCACAAACAGATTGATACCTTGGATTTGATTTTTTCAGAAGCGCTCGAGTGTCGTTTTTCGCGGAATGCCACCATGATTGCGGTTGGCGGGGGTGTGGTTGGTGACATGGTTGGTTTTGCTGCGGCGACCTATCAACGAGGCATCGATTTCGTTCAAATTCCAACCACTTTATTATCACAAGTTGACTCATCGGTTGGCGGGAAAACTGGTGTGAACCATCGCTTAGGAAAAAATATGATCGGTGCGTTTCACCAGCCTGTTGCTGTGTTGATCGATACCGACGTGTTAGCGACATTGCCTGCGAATGAAATGTCAGCGGGCATGGCCGAAGTCATCAAATATGGGCTATTAGGTGACGAGGCGTTTCTCACATGGATTGAAGACCATCTTGATGCATTGATGTCAAAACACAGCGATGCGATTTCGACAGCGATTGAGCAGTCCTGCCAGATGAAAGCGGAGATTGTGGCGCGAGACGAGCGTGAAGGTGGTGTTCGAGCCCTTTTGAATTTAGGACATACTTTTGGCCACGCGATCGAGGCGCACTTAGGGTATGGCGGCTGGCTTCACGGAGAAGCAGTGGGTGCGGGGATGGTGCTCGCGGCACGCGTATCCGGTGCCATGGGAATGTTGGTGGAATCAGAGGTGCAGCGTGTTGTCTCCATTTGCGAGCGAGCGAATTTGCCAACGGAACCTCCGAAAGGGATGACCCCGGATGATTTCTTCAGGCATATGGCCGTTGATAAGAAAAATGTCGACGGCCGACTTCGGCTTGTGTTGATGCGCGCGTTAGGGGCGGCCTATCTCGAGGAAAATGCGCCGATGGCGCTATTAGATGATGTATTGACAGCGTGCTGTCATTAGTTCGATCTCAGCACGCGTGTATTGAGCGGATCCGCTCAGCAGTTCGCTGGGCGAACCGTTTGGTCGTGTTGGTCGGTGCGCCTGGTCAAGGTAAGACAGTCGTGATCCAAGATCTGGTATTGCGAACCCCAACGAATCCACTGTGCCTCGAAGGCAAATTAATTTCTGATCGGACAGATGCGGTGCTTCGACTTGTGGGCCTAGTCGGGTTAAGACCGGACGGCTCGATCCATGAGATGCTTGCGCGGTTGCAAACCAAGCACTCCACAGGCTCTGAGCAGGGTATTCCTGAAATCATCGTCGATGATGCGCATTGTCTTCCCGATGATGTTTTGCAGTTATTTCATGAGTTGACCGCAGGGGCTTATGGCCGCCGTTGGTCGGTGTTATTGGTCGGGGAAGACCAGCTTGTTTCGAGATTGCAGACACTTCAGCCAATGGCTGTGCTTTGCAGTGTGGTGATGCTGCCGCCATGGGATCAACAGGATCTGGAACAGGCGGGGTCAAAAATCTACCCGGATCAGAAGTGGTCGAGCATCCCCTCGAGTGTGCTACAGCGATATGGATCTCAGCCAAAGCAACTGTTGCGTTTAGTCGATGAGTGGGAAGACTCAGTTGGGTCTGCGCCGGATCTGCCCGAGCATGAGGCTAAGGTGTCAATGGTACCAGTCTCCTCTTCTTGGATGATTGGATTCGGTATTGCTCTTGTCGTCTTGATCGCTGTGTTGATATTTGTTCAACTCAGCGACGTAAAAACACCCGCTCGAACGTCAACACCAATTCCCTTGACGCCAAATAATCAGTAGTCTAGGCACATGTACCTTTCATTTGCTCCACGCCATCGAGAGTCATATACTACGCGGCCTTTTTCTTTATGGATTCATTCGGTTGGATCCGATCGACGCGAGACAACTGCTTGAGCTGAGAGTCAGTTCGCAACGTTCGTCGTCAAATTTCGGCGGGGCGGTTAACGACTCGTATTATTGAAGGTTGCGGCCTGTTTGGCCGTGTATTTTAGGAAGACACATATGACCAAAGGTCTCTACACCCCTGGTGAGTTTCGCGACAATTGTGGATTTGGATTGATCGCTCATTGTGATGGTGAAGCCAGTCATGATTTGCTAATGACTTCGATTGAAGCATTAACGCGGATGACGCATCGAGGCGGAATCGCAGCAGATGGGAAGACGGGTGATGGCTGTGGATTGTTGTTCCAAATGCCAGACGCATTCATGCGGCACGCAGCGTCAGAAGCCTGCGGTGTGGAGCTGGGTGATTTATTTGCTGTCGGAATGGTCTTCTTGTCCACCGATCCATCGGTCGAAGCAGAAGCCATTTCTGCAATCGAAGCGGTCTTAAACAGCCGTCGGTTGGCGGTTATTGGCTGGCGTAATGTCCCGGTCGATCCGTCGAATCTAGGTCCCATTGCGCGCGGTAACATGCCGGTATTTAAGCAGGTCTTTGTTGAGCCACAGGGTCAGAATAAAGAGCAGTTCGATAATGAGCTCTTTATGGCATCACGACTGATTGAACGCAGAATGGCCTCAAACTCAGACAATTACCTGTGCTCGCTGTCGCGCCGGGTGGTGTCCTATAAAGGACTGATGATGCCTGTGGATTTGCATCATTTTTACCCGGATCTTAACGATCCGCTCATGGCAACCGCGATTTGCGTGTTCCACCAGCGTTTCTCGACCAATACGCTTCCACGCTGGCCGCTGGCTCAACCGTTCCGACTACTCGCGCACAACGGTGAAATCAACACCATCGCCGGGAATCGAAACTGGGCCAACGCGCGGGGTCATCTCTTCACGTCCGCTCGGTTACCGGAAATCGATCAAATTCTACCCTTGGTGAATTCCACCGGATCGGATTCGTCGAGCTTGGATAATATGCTTGAAGTCATGGTCGCGGGTGGCATGGACTTGTTCCGAGCCATTCGGATGCTGGTTCCACCAGCTTGGCAGAACGTGGATGACATGGATGCCGATCTACGTGCGTTTTACGAATACAACTCGATGCACATGGAGCCTTGGGATGGTCCTGCAGGGATCGTCTTAACAGACGGTCGTTATGCCTGTTGTTTGCTCGACCGAAACGGTCTGCGCCCTGCGCGTTGGGTCAAAACCAAAAACTGTTATCTCACGCTCGCTTCAGAGATTGGTACTTGGGACTACAAGCCTGAAGATGTCATTGCGAAAGGCCGTGTTGGGCCTGGAGAGATTCTGGCGATCGACACAGAAACTGGCGAAATGCTATCGGCTGATGATATCGATCATCAATTGAAGGGCCGGCAGCCATACAAGCAATGGTTGCGAGAGCAGACCATTCGTTTTGAAGCGGATATGAAAGATCCTTTCTCAGATCTGAAACAGTTGTCAGAGAAAGGTCTTGCTCCCTATTTAAAGTTGTTTAATTTGACCAGTGAAGAGCGTCACCAGGTGATTAAGCCATTGGCCGAGACCGGTCAGGAAGCTGTCGGATCGATGGGTGATGATACGCCGATGGCTGTGCTGTCGACCGAGCAACGACATGTCGCCGATTATTTCCGTCAACAGTTCGCTCAGGTGACCAATCCGCCGATCGATCCATTGCGTGAATCGATTGTGATGAGTCTTGAGACCTGTCTTGGCATGGAGCTCAATCCTTTTGAAGAGACTGCTGATCATGCTGAGCGCGTGATCTTGCATTCGCCGATTCTATCGGCGCCACAAATGGATCGCCTGAAGGCATTGGAGCATCCGAAGTACGGTCGTATTCAGATCGAGCTCGCTTTTGACCCAGCCATGGGCCTGAAGGCTGCTGTCGAATCAGTGTGTCAACAAGCTGTTGATGCTGCGCGTTCCGGCAAAACACTTCTCATTCTGTCCGACCGACATGTTGCGGAGCATCAGTGGGTCGTGTCGGCGACCATGGCAACAGGTGCGGTCCATCATCGCCTGATTGCCGAAGGTCTCCGTTGTTCAGCCAACATTATCGTTGATACCGCTGAAGCGCGTGATTCTCATCAATTTGCTGTACTGCTTGGGTTTGGTGCGACTGCTGTTTATCCTTACTTGTCCTACCGAGTGATCAACGACTTGGTTGATTCTGATGAATTGGTAGGTGATCCACTCGAGTTGCATCGAAATTATCGGAAAGGGATCAACAAAGGCTTGTTGAAAATCCTTTCGAAGATGGGTATCTCAACGGTCGCAAGCTATCGCGGCGCACAACTGTTTGAAGCCGTGGGCCTGTCAAATGAGATCGTCGACTTATGCTTTAAAGGTGTTCAAAGCCGGATTGCAGGCGCCGATTTCTCTGATTTTGAAAACGATCAAAAGATTCGTCAGTCTTTGGCCTGGTCGACTCGGAAGCCTGTGCCCCAAGGCGGATTCCTGAAGTATATGCACGGTGGTGAATACCACGCATATAACCCAGATGTCGTGCAGACCTTGCAACAAGCCGTTCAAACCGGCTCTTACTCGACCTATCAGAAGTACGCCAAGCTGGTGAACGATCGCCCGGTCGCAACGCTCCGTGATCTCTTGAAGCTGGAAAAAGATGCTGGTCGTGCCATTACGGTCGACGAGGTTGAACCGATTGAGTCCATTTCAAAACGCTTTGACTCAGCAGGTATGTCGCTTGGGGCGTTGAGCCCAGAGGCACACGAGGCCTTAGCGCAGGCCATGAACGAGTTGGGTGCGCGGTCGAATTCTGGTGAGGGTGGTGAAGATCCTGATCGGTTTGGTACCAGCCGGACGTCCAAGATCAAGCAGATCGCATCCGGTCGCTTTGGGGTGACTCCGCATTATTTGGTCAATGCGGAAGTGTTGCAGATCAAGGTCGCTCAAGGAGCGAAGCCTGGAGAAGGCGGTCAGCTACCAGGTGGAAAAGTGAATGCGTTGATTGCGCGACTTCGCCATTCGGTCCCCGGAGTGACGCTCATTTCGCCGCCGCCACATCATGATATTTACTCGATTGAAGACTTGGCTCAGCTGATTTTCGATTTAAAACAGGTCAATCCAAAGGCATTGGTCTCTGTCAAATTGGTGAGTGAACCAGGTGTCGGCACCATTGCTGCAGGTGTCGCGAAAGCCTATGCAGATTTGATCACCATTTCCGGTTATGACGGTGGTACTGCAGCAAGTCCATTGACCTCGATTAAATATGCGGGATCGCCTTGGGAACTGGGTCTTGCGGAGGCACATCAGGCGCTTCGTGCGAATGATTTGCGCGACAAGGTCCGTTTACAAACCGATGGTGGTTTGAAGACGGGTCTCGACGTGGTGAAAGCTGCGATCCTGGGAGCCGAAAGTTTTGGGTTTGGTACCGCACCAATGGTGGCCATGGGTTGTAAGTATTTGCGAATTTGTCACCTCAATAACTGCGCAACTGGTGTGGCGACTCAAAATGAATTGCTGCGCGAGCAACATTTCCGCGGCACGGTCGAAATGATTAAGCATTTCTTCACCTTTGTGGCGGAGGAAACTCGTGAAGTCATGGCTGAGCTTGGTGTGAAAACCATTGCAGAGCTTGTCGGCCGGACAGACCTGCTTACACAAGTTGGTGGGCGTTCGCAGCGTCAAGCCAAGCTTGATTTTTCACCGATCTTGTATCAAGGCCCTGAGCATGAAGGTAAGTCACAACTGTGCGCAGTTGAGAAGAACCCACCTTATGACGATGCACCTCTGAATCAAGCGATCGTTCATGCGGCTCGTGATGGGATGGTATCGGGTGAGGGTGGCGAATTTCATTTCACGATCACAAACCAAGACCGCTCTGTTGGCGCTACTTTGTCAGGAGAAATTTCTTTGGCTCATGGCCGTGAAGGAATGGCGAAGCCGATTCGTTTGAACTTGGAAGGGACGGCCGGTCAGAGCTTTGGTGTGTTCAACGCGCCAGGCCTCGAGATAAGTCTCCGTGGAGATGCCAACGACTACGTGGGTAAAGGGATGGCCGGCGGTCGTCTGGTGATTGCACCACCTGAAGGCTCGACCTTTGCGAGCCAGGACACCTCCATTATTGGGAATACCTGTCTTTATGGAGCAACTGCTGGAACCTTGTATGCGGCTGGCCGGGCCGGTGAGCGATTTGCAGTCAGAAATTCTGGCGCAACAGCCATTGTCGAGGGCACTGGCGACCATTGTTGTGAATACATGACCGGTGGCCTGGTGATTGTCCTCGGGCGAACTGGCCGTAACTTCGGTGCTGGAATGACTGGCGGTTTTGCCTATGTTCTTGACGAGTCGCGGACATTTGTCGACCGATATAATCATGAGTTGGTTGAGATTGCCCGGATTAGCACAGAGCAGATGGAGCAATATCGTGCGCATTTGCGCTCGCAGATCCGTGACTATGCCGAGGCGACAGGGAGTGTATGGGGTCAGACGATCTTGTCTGATTTTGAGTCTTTCGTGAGCCATTTCTGGTTGGTGAAGCCAAAGGCGGCAAGCTTGGGCGATTTGTTGGCGTCGTCACGGTCAGACGCACAATAGCGATTGGGAGAATTGATTCAAATGTCCACGCAGAAAAACAACGACTTTCAGTTTTTAGATGTTGGGAGACATGATCCTACTAAGAAGGATCTTGATCAGCGGAAAGGCAAATTTACCGAGATTTATCATCCCTTCTCGAATCGAGATGCCGGTGCGCAGGCTCATCGATGCTTGTCGTGCGGTAATCCCTATTGTTCTTGGAAGTGTCCAGTGCACAACCATATTCCGAACTGGTTGGAATTAATCAGCCAGGGCAACATCATGGCTGCCGTTGAATTGTGTCATAAGACCAACTCGCTGCCAGAAGTTTGTGGCCGGGTGTGTCCGCAGGATCGTCTCTGTGAAGGTGCTTGTACACTTAATGATGGTTTTGGTGCGGTCACGATCGGCTCGGTCGAGAAGTACATCACAGATACAGCGTTCGCTTTGGGCTGGCGTCCAGATTTGTCTGACGTGCAATGGACCGATAAGCGTGTCGCTGTTATCGGTGCTGGTCCTGCCGGACTCGCGTGTGCTGATATCTTAGCTCGCGGTGGTGTGAAGCCTGTGGTCTTTGATCGTCATCCTGAAGTCGGCGGTCTTTTGACCTTTGGAATTCCTGAATTCAAACTTGAAAAATCTGTCATGGCACGTCGCCGGGAAATTTTTGAGAGCATGGGTATCGAGTTCCGACTGAATAGTGAAGTCGGCAAAGATATCTCGGTTGGTGAGTTGATGGAGACCTTTGACGCTATTTTCTTGGGCATGGGAACCTATACCAACATGTCCGGTGGATTCCCTGGTGAAAGTCTTCCTGGAGTTTTCAAGGCGCTACCGTTTCTGATTTCTAACGTGAATCGCTGTCTTGGATTTGAAAAAGATCCGAGTGAATTCATCAACATGAAAGGCAAACGTGTGATTGTCTTGGGTGGTGGTGATACTGCGATGGACTGTAATCGGACATCCATCCGTCAAGGCGCAAAGGCAGTGACCTGCGTGTACCGACGTGATGAAGCCAATATGCCCGGATCACGTCGTGAGGTCGCCAACGCGCGGGAAGAAGGCGTGAAGTTTTTGTTTAACAAGCAACCGGTGGAAGTGGTGGGCGATGCAACCGGGGTGACCGGCGTGAAGTTTGTGACCACACAACTAGGTGAGCCTGATGCCAATGGCCGGCGAAGACCTGAAGTGGTTCCGGGATCTGAGGAAGTGATTTCTGCTGATTGCGTATTGATCGCATTCGGATTCCGTCCAAGCCCAGCTGAGTGGTTTGCCGATTTAGATATTGCAACAGCTGATTCTGGGTTGGTGCTTGCGGCAGAAGATCAGAGCCTTCCATACCAGACCAGTAATGCGAAAGTGTTTGCTGGCGGTGATATGGTTCGCGGTTCTGATTTGGTAGTCACAGCGATTGCAGAGGGTCGCAGTGCGGCCGAATCGATCCTTGATTATTTGGATATTCAATAAAGATATTGGATTCCCAAGGGAATCTTGATTACACACTGCACATCGTTAGATGACCGAAAAGAGGATAACAAAAATGCGTGACGAAACCCTGGCAATCCATGCGGGCTATCAGACTGATCCAACCACTAAGGCGGTCGTTCCTCCGATTTGCCAGAATGTCGCCTTTGAATTTGATGACGCAGCGCATGGCGCGGCGCTCTTTAATTTAGAAGTTCCTGGAAACATTTACACGCGGATTATGAATCCGACCTGCGACGTGCTCGAACAGCGTGTCGCCGCGTTAGAGGGCGGGATTGCAGCGCTTGCTGTGTCATCGGGTATGGCTGCCATTACTTACGCACTGCAAACACTCGCTAGCCAAGGTCATAATATTGTGACCACGCCGCAGCTATACGGTGGGACTTACACGTTGTTTGCACATATGTTGCCAAGCCAAGGCGTAGAAGTTCGTTTTGCAGAGACAGATCGAGCTGAAGACCTTGAGAAGCTTGTCGATGACAATACACGTGCGATTTATTGTGAAACCATTGGTAATCCGGCTGGCAATATCGTCGATATTGGTGCAATGGCAGCGATGGCTGCGCGCACTGGTTTACCACTGGTTGTCGACAACACAGTGGCGACGCCAGCATTGTGTAAGCCGATCGAATTGGGTGCCAACATTGTTGTGCACGCATTAACCAAATTTATGGGTGGCCACGGGAATTCGTTGGGCGGAATTATCGTAGATGGCGGTAACTTTGACTGGACTGCGCAAGGGGATAAATTCCCTGGAATGACAGCTCCGGAGCCTGCGTATCATGATGTGGTTTATTCCGATGCGTTTGGTCCGGCTGCCTTCATCGCGCGTGCTCGGACGGTTCCGTTACGAAATACCGGTGCGGCTCTTGCGCCAATGAACGCATTTTTGTTGTTGCAAGGCATTGAGACCTTGAATCTTCGAATGGAGCGCCACTGTGAGAACGCCCAGAAAGTCGCTGAGTTCTTACAATCGCATGCCAAAGTTGAATGGGTCAGTTATGCCGGTCTTCCAGAGCATCCGCATTATGATTTGGCGAAAACACAATTGGGTGGAACGCCATCGGCGCTGTTGACCTTTGGCGTCAAAGGTGGATTCGAAGCAGGTGTGAAATTCTATGATGCCCTTGGCCTCTTTAAGCGTTTGGTGAATATCGGAGATGCTCGTTCACTTGCTTGCCATCCAGCATCAACAACGCATCGTCAATTATCTGAAACTGAGCAACTGGCGGTGGGCGTGAAGCCTGAGATGATCCGTTTGTGTGTCGGAATTGAGCATATCGATGACATTCTTGCCGATCTTGAGCAGGCACTCGCTGCTGTATGACATCGGAGTTAAAGAACGA
Source organism: uncultured Litorivicinus sp. (assembly GCA_902528165.1). GTDB lineage: Bacteria > Pseudomonadota > Gammaproteobacteria > Pseudomonadales > Litorivicinaceae > HIMB30. Next base: position 36,181 of record CABZRL010000001.1, on the reverse strand, counting down.
CCGCTTTCTCAGAGCACTGCTCCGTCAACCTGTTGATCAAACTCCGGTTTGGATGATGCGTCAGGCGGGGCGTTACCTTCCTGAATACCGAGCAATCCGGAAAGTGGCTGGTGATTTTATGAGTCTTTGCAAGAATGCAGAGCTTGCTTGTGAGGTCACCATTCAGCCGCTTGAACGGTATCCGTTGGATGCGGCGATTCTCTTTTCTGACATCTTGACCATTCCTGATGCAATGGACTGTGGGCTGTACTTCGAAGCTGGCGAGGGCCCTTGTTTCGAGCGTCCTGTGCGCACTCGCGCAGATATTGATGCGCTTCCGGTACCACCCATGGCAGATGCTTTGGATTATGTGATGAATGCCGTGAGTACCATTCGTTGTGAACTGAACGGTCGAGTTCCTTTAATCGGCTTTTCAGGCAGTCCCTGGACCTTGGCGACCTATATGATTGAGGGTGGTGGCTCGAAGGAGTATCGATATGCGAAGGGATTAATGTATTCAGATCCTGGCGCACTTCACGCACTCCTTGAAAAGTTGGCCGTTGCTGTGACGGACTATTTGAATGCGCAGATTGCAGCAGGTGCTCAGGCAGTGCAGATTTTTGATACTTGGGGTGGTGTTTTAACCGAGCCTGCCTATCGTGAATTTTCACTCGCCTATATGGATCGGATCGTGAACGGCCTTGTTCGTGAATCGGAGGGTCGTCGGGTCCCCGTGATTTTGTTCACGAAGGGTGGTGGCGCGTGGCTTGAGCAGATGGCGGCCACAGGATGCGATGCACTTGGCTTGGATTGGACGGTTGATCTCGGTCGTTGCCGAGAGCGCGTTGGAACTCAAGTGGCTTTGCAGGGAAACTTGGACCCATCCGTGCTGTTCGGGTCTGATGACTTGGTGACCTCTGAAGTTGAACGACTGTTAAAACGCTTTGGTTCACATCCCGGTCACGTATTTAATTTAGGCCATGGTATCAATCAGCACGTTGATCCTCAGCGTCCTGCCACTATGATTGACGCAGTACAAAGAATTAGCCGCGAGATTCACTCCGGCTCATATTGAGGTCGATATCATGCGCATGATTGCAATTGCGTTGGGTCTCGTTCTGGCGGGGAACGCCATGGCCGAGTCAAAAGGATTATCCGATATATACAATTTGGCCGTCGCTAACGATCCCGCGTTACGTGCTCAAATGGCAATCCGTGATGCCTCTCAAGCGCTTGGTGACCAGGTCAGAAACGCTCGTGGTCTCAGCGCAACTGGAAGTCTTTCAGCCAAAGAAACGCAAAACTTCAAAGCTGATGATAATTACGAAACCGGAACATTATCTGTGACGCTGAGCTTGCCGCTTTATGATCGGGGATTAACTGCATCGATCGATAGCCAAGACGCTGCTACACGAGAAGCTGACGCGGCCTTGGCTGCGTATCGACAGACACACATTGTGTCTGTGACGAAGGCGTATTTTGCCGTGTTGTCGGCAGACCAAGATTTGCTGGCTGCGAAGGCTGAAGTCGAGGCTTTTGAGCGTCAGCTCGAGCAAGCCTCTGAACGATTGACCGTCGGAATTGGGACGCGTGTCGATGTCGATCAGGCGCGTGCACGTCTGGATTTGTCACAAGTCGGTCTGATCAGCGGTGAAGTCGCGTTGGAAACCGCAAAATCGGATTTGCGCCAGTTGGTTGATGTCCCGGTGAGCGACCTCGCCGATCTCGTTGAGAACTTCTCTGCTGAAGTCCATCGATCGTTGGATGGGAATCTTGATCGGTTGGCGGATAATCATCCTGAGGTGATCGCCGAACAAGAAGCCTACCGAAGTGCTGTGGCTGATCTGGACGAAGCGCACGCTGAAACGACGCCAAGCCTTGCGTTATCCTCCATATTTTCGGTGTCGGACGTCTCCGGCAGCAATACCAGTTCAAACAATGTCAATGCTCGCAGTAATGTGTTGAGTTTGACGCTGTCTGCGCCGATTTACACCAATGGCGTGGCGTCTGCGAAGGTGGCTGTGGCTCAAGCGGGTGTTGTCAAAGCGGAAGCTAACTTGCTGAAAGCTCGCCGCCAGGTGCTTGGTTCCATGCAGGAAGCCTATCGAAACCTCGAGGCGAGTGCCCGTACTGTGGAAGCGCGCCGTTTGGCGATTGTGTCAGCGGCTAGTCGTGTTGAAGCGACTGAAGCGGCATACGCAGTTGGCTCTGGTGATATTGTTGAAGTCCTAAATGCGAAAAAAGACTTATTCGCAGCCGAGCGTGATTTTGCAAAGGCTCGCTACACTCACGTGACACGCCAATTGGAGTTTGATCAGGCAATTGGCGACTTGTCTGAATCGGCGATCGCGCGCATCGATCAGCAATTAATTCAGTGAAAATCTCGAGAGCTTGGGGTGAGTTCCCCAAGCCAAGCGCTGGCATCTTGCAAGGTGTCAGCGATGATATGAATCACACCGTGAGATTCCTGAACCTTGCCTCTGACTTTGAGTAAACGGCTCGCTAGAATCTGATGCCGAAAGGTTTCCACCAGAGAAGGCCAGACTAAACAGTTAATCTGGCCTTCTTCATCTTCAAGTGTAATAAATACCACTCCTGAGGCAGAGCCTGGTCGTTGACGCGTGGCAACAAGACCGGCCACCCAGATTCGAAGATCAGGATGTCTAGGGAGTCGTGTCAGTTCTGAAGACCGTCTGCATGTTTGAAATTCGGACTGAGTGCGCAAAAGACTCATCGGGTGCGCTTCCAGTGATAAGCCCGTTGTTCGGTAATCGGCGACTAAGGTTTCTCCGAGCAGGGGAATTCTGGGCTTGAACTCTTGATCTGTTTGCACCGATTGCTGAAACAACGGAAGTTGTGACTCTTGATCACCCAGTTGCCAAAAACTATCGAAACGATTATCGGTGAGCGCTCGAAAAGCGTGCGCACTTGCCAAAGTCTCGAGCTCAGATGTCGACAGTTCGGTTCGAATACGAAAGTCATTCAAACTCTGGAACGGATGATGGCGTGCCTGAAGCAGTGTCCGAGCAGTCTTCATGCTGAGACCTTTGATGAGATGGAATCCAAGACGAATACAGGGTGAACCATCTAAGTCTTCAAGAGTTGATAGCCACTCTGATGCATTGACATCAATTGGGTGGACAGGAATCCCATGGCGTTGAGCGTCTTGTAATAATTGTGAGGGTGTATAGAACCCCATCGGCTGCGCATTGAGAAGACCGCAGTAGAATGCAGCCGGAAGATGACATTTAATCCAAGCAGATAGATACACCAGTAATGCAAAACTGGCTGCATGTGACTCAGGAAATCCGTATTTACCAAAGCCTTCAATTTGATGGCAGAGTCGCTCAGCAAATTCCCGTGAGTGACCTCGTGTCAGCATCCCGTTCACGATTTTTTCGTGGAAATGAGAGAGCCCACGTCCGCCTTTCCAGGTTGCCATGGCGCGTCTGAGCGCATCGGCTTCTCCAGCACTAAAACCTGCGGCAACCATGACCAGTTGAATCACTTGTTCCTGAAAAATTGGAACACCGAGTGTCCTATCCAAGACAGCACGGATCTCTTTTGGTTGTTGCTCTTTGGGCTCAAGGCCTTCTCGGCGTCTTAAGTAAGGGTGCACCATATCTCCTTGAATGGGACCCGGGCGAACGATGGCAACCTCAACAACAAGATCATAATAAGTCCGTGGTTTTAAGCGTGGCAGCATCGCCAATTGCGCACGAGATTCGACCTGAAATACACCGATCGCATCTCCTTTGCAGAGCATGTCATAGACGCTAGGGTCTTCTGGTGAAATATCTGCGATGGTACGAGGAGGATGGCGATATTGCCCCTGCGTTGGTTGATAGCGGGCTTGGTAGTCGAAAGCGAGCTCAAGACTTCCTCGAATGGCAGTCAGCATACCAAGTGCAAGAACATCAACTTTTAACAGCCCAAGCGCGTCAATATCATCTTTATCCCACTGCATACAGGTTCGATCTTCCATGGCTGTATTTTCAATGGGACACAGTTCCGATAGAGGACCTTGGGAAATCACAAAACCACCGACATGCTGAGTCAGATGTCTGGGAAACCCTAAAATGTCCGTGACCAATTCTGTGAGTAGCCGAATTTGTGGGCCTTGAGGATTAATGCCAAGTTCGGCAAACCGATCCAGCATGGCATCTTTGTTGTCCCACCAAGCCAGACTTCTAGATAAGGCTTCGATTAAGTCCAACGGAAGGCTCAGAGCCTTGCCAACGTCCCGAATTGCGGAACGCTTTTTGTAGGTAATGACAGCAGCAGCTAACGCAGCTCGTTCTTTTGAATATTTGCGGTAGATGTATTGAATGACTTCATCTCGCCGGTGGTGTTCAAAATCGACATCGATATCCGGTGGTTCATTTCGTTCTTTAGAGACAAATCGTTCAAACAAGACTGAAACACGGCTTGGATCGACTTCGGTGATAAACAAGCAATAACAGACGACAGAATTCGCCGCAGAACCGCGTCCTTGGCACAAAATGCCCTGAGAGCGGGCAAAAGCCACAATATCGTGAACGGTCAAAAAGTAGCACGCGTATTTCATTTCCTGAATCAGTGACAACTCTTTTTCAATCAGTTGACTGATGTCTGGTGGGATCCCGTTTGGCCAGCGTTGGTTAGCACCTTCAAGAACTAGGTCTTTTAAGAAGATATGTTCATCTGAGTATTGTGGTGGGCAGATTTCTTTTGGGTATTCATAGCGGAGATCGGCCAGAGAAAAATCAAAGCGATCGAGAATATTGAGTGATTCGTGTAGCCAAGGTTTTGGGTAACGCTGCAAAAGCCCTTGATGATCCATTAACGTTCGCTCACTAGAGCGCTCCAATTGATCAGCAATCTCAAGAATCGGCGCACCCAGACGAATGGCGGTTAATGTGTGTTGTAATTTCAGGCGCTGTCGAATATGCATGATGGGTCGCTGACTGGCAACAACAGGAAGATTCCATTCGAATGCGGCCAAATCAATGCGTTCGGCGAATTCTGCTTGGTGCCCTGATTCTGGAAGGTGTGCTGTGATCCACAAGCGCCCTCTAAATGCATAAGACAGACTTTCAAGTTGTGTCGTCCAGTCCAATGAGTGAGGATTTGGGTGCCAGAGGCAAAGTAGTGTGTCTGTCTGTCCAATGAAATCGCGTCGAGTGAGCTGATAAGAGCCCTTGGGGGACCGTCTACGCGCGAGTGAAATTAATTGGCCAAGTTCGCCCCAGGCGTTGCGACTGGGTGCCAGAAGTGTCAATTCCAGTTGATCATCGAGTCGAAATCGTGCTCCATGAATGAGCGGAAGATTGAGTGTTTGAGATGTAAGGTGGGCTCGTACAGCACCGGATACTGAGGCCTCGTCTGTGATGCCCAAGCCAGCATATCCCAGCGAGTGGGCGCGCATGACATATTCTTCTGGGTGCGACGCACCTGTCAGAAAAGTGAAATTCGATGTACAACACAGCTCCGCAAACATACTGTTATTATATACAGTAATTTGCGGACCCTCATAGCGAGTTTTTGCTGATTACTTTTCTAATGCAGCCAGTCGTGTTTCAAGTTCAGCGAGTTTCGCTTCTGCTTTTGAGAGCTTTTCGATCTGTTTGTCATAGTCTTCACGGGTGACTACGTTCAGATCTTTTAAACCTTGAGCGATCAAATCCTCGACTTGTTGTTTGAACTGAGCTTGCATTTTGCGTGCAGGCTCAGGGAGTGCTTCGGAAATTTTTGTGGCGATATCATTAAATGCGTCACGATTCAGCATGGTCAGCCTCCTTTCGGTTGATGTGTTCATGATGCGGGCGATTCAAAAAAATTTCATCTGATTCAGTTCGCACTATTTTAGTGCTGCGAAAGTCGTTACAGTGCATGGTGTGCGCAATTTCGGTGCTTTCTGGAGGGTCTAAAACCCGCCAAAGCCCGTAATCTCCTGCGAAGTGATTGATTGGCACGGTGTCTGCAATAGTCCCCCGAGAGAGGTTTTTCCTCCCGTTAGGGTCTCGTTTGTAAGGAGCAATACATGAAACTGGTAACGGCGGTTGTGAAACCGTTCAAGTTAGATGATGTCAGAGAAGCACTGTCAGATATTGGCATGCAGGGCATCACTGTGACTGAAGTGAAAGGCTTCGGTCGTCAAAAGGGGCACACGGAGTTGTACCGTGGCGCGGAATACGTCGTTGACTTCCTGCCCAAAGTCAAAATTGAAGTGGCCACTACAGATGATCAAGTGGATCAGGTGATTGAGGCCATTTCTAAGGCAGCAAACACAGGAAAGATCGGTGATGGCAAGATTTTTGTGGTGAACCTCGAGCAGGCGATCCGAATCCGTACCGGTGAATCAGGAAACGAAGCGCTTTAGGCGCTATAACAACAGAACTCGAACAAAGATACACTTCGCAGGAGAGTCATTGTGAACGATTTAGCTACTGTGAGCGGCGATCTGGCCCAGCTGGCCTACGCCCTCGATACGTTTTATTTTCTTTTAATGGGTGCATTCGTGATGTGGATGGCCGCAGGCTTCGCCATGCTCGAAGCTGGGATGGTCAGGGCAAAGAATACGACCACTATTTTAACTAAAAACATTCTTTTATATTCAATTGCTTCGGTAATGTATTTACTTATCGGCTACAACCTTATGTATATCAACGATTCTTGGAGTGGAGTTATCCCGGATCTCGGATTCCTGATAGGTGAGGAAAACTCAGCAGACGCAGTTCTGGCAGGGGGCGACGATGCTCCGTATTATTCGTCACGTTCTGATTTTTATTTCCAGGTGGTGTTCGTAGCAACTGGCATGTCAATCATCTCCGGCGCAATCGCGGAGAGGATGAAATTATTTGCGTTCCTTGCCTTTGCAATTGTTTTCACAGGATTCATCTACCCAATTCAAGGCTCGTGGAGTTGGGGCGGCGGCTTCTTATCAGAGGCTGGATTCAGTGATTTCGCTGGCTCCGGTATCGTCCACATGTGTGGAGCAGCCGCAGCATTAGCTGGAGTTATCGTGCTCGGAGCACGCAAAGGAAAGTATGGTCCAAACGGCGAAATAAACGCTATCCCCGGATGCAATATGCCACTAGCGACCCTCGGGACATTTATCTTGTGGCTCGGATGGTTTGGCTTCAACGGCGGATCAGAACTAATGGTTTCCAACGTTGATGAAGCAAATGCTGTAGCTCAGGTATTCTTGAATACTAATATGGCGGCTGCCGGTGGAGCGATCGCTGCGGCTGTCGTTACCAAAATCCTATTCGGGAAGGCTGATTTGTCGATGGCCCTCAATGGTGCACTAGCTGGACTTGTCTCTATTACTGCAGAGCCCTTGGCGCCGACTGCGTTATTAGCGACGATAATCGGTGTCGTTGGTGGCGTGATAGTCGTTTTTTCAATTATTTCGCTTGATAAGGTGAAGATTGACGATCCGGTTGGAGCCATTTCAGTCCATGGTGTGGCTGGAATTTGGGGTCTATTTGCGGTCTTGTTGTCGAATTCTGACGCCACGATGGGCGCTCAGATTTTGGGTATTGTTAGCATCTTTGCCTTCACGTTTATTGCTTCATTAGTTGTCTGGTTTATCTTAAAAGCGATTATGGGTATTCGGGTGACAGAAGAAGAAGAAATTAGCGGTGTAGATGCTTCTGAGATGGGAATGGAAGCCTACCCTGAATTTACAATGCGTTCTTAATTATCTTCCTCTGGGACAACCTTGGGGCGGCTTTGCCGCCCTTTTTTTATTTCTGAATCTGCGTACACTCACCAATCCCTAAAAACGATAAAGAGATGAAATTTTGCGCGCTGTGTTTCTTGACTATCAATCCATGAAGCCCGATGAGCTAGATTTCGAGAAGCTCACCGGTGTGACCACTGAATTTGTTATCCATGACGCGACTGTATCGGATTCTATCGTCGATCGGATTCAGGGTTTTGAAGTTGTGATCTTGAATAAGGTCAAATTTCAACGAACTCACTTTGAGGCTGCGCCTGAACTCAAACTCATCTTGGTCTCGGCGACTGGGACAGACAATGTCGATAAGGTGGCGGCAAAAGATCACGGAGTGGTCGTGTGTAATGTGGCTGCCTACGGAACCCCGTCGGTGAGTCAACACACGCTGATGTTGATGCTGATGGTTGCTACACAAGCGGAGCGTTACCGTCATGACGTTCAAGCTGGTCGCTGGTCGGAAAGCCCGATGTTTTGTCTGATGGACTATCCCATTATTGATTTGGCAGGCCGGACCCTTGGATTGATCGGATATGGTGAACTGGGTCAGGCAGTCGGTCGACTTGCTGAAGCTTTTGGTATGCGGGTTTTGGTCATGGGGCGTGAAGGCGTGGACTACAGCGATGGGTCTGAGCGAGTGAGTTTCGATACATTGCTAGAGCAGTCTGATTTTCTGAGTTTGCATGGATTGTTGAATGAGCAAACTGCTCAAATGATGAATCGCGATGCTTTTCGAAAAATGAAGCCGGGCTCGTTTCTGATTAATACCGCACGCGGTGGTCTCGTTGATGAGGATGCGTTGTGTGATGCTCTGGAATCAGGGCAACTGGCTGGTGCTGGTCTTGATGTCGTGACCACCGAGCCGCCGGCGCTGGATTCTCGGCTGTTAAACTGCAAGCATCCGAATTTGATCATCACACCACATTCTGCATGGGCAAGTCGTGAGTCACGTCAACGCATTGTGGACATTATGCAGTCGAACTTAGAGGCTTTTATCGAAGGTGCGCCGATTAATCGTGTGGCGTAAGTAAGTCCACTAACTGCTCGAGGTGGGTAATGGTGTGATCCGCAGGTACCGCTTCCTCGGGCGTTCGCCTGTGCGTGTTGAACCAAACGGTCTTCATGCCCACCTGACTTGCTCCAATCACATCATGCTCGATGTCATCACCGATGTGCAGGCATTCATGCGCTTCAATGTTGAGGCGAGCGAGGGCTTCTTCGAACATGATCGGATCGGGTTTGGGTTTTAGGAAGTGCTGTGATTGCAGGGAAAATTGAAAATATTCACCGAGTGGCATGGCCATTAAGTCAGCATTTCCGTTGGTGATCGCGGCTAGGGGATAGGTTTTTGACAAATGCGAGAGTGTTTCAACCGTTCCAGGGTAGGGCTTTACCTTTTGACGCTCCTGGTAAAAGATCCGGAAGCCTTCTCCAGCAAGTTTCTCCGCTTCGGCCTCAGTGGCCCCTTGATGTTGGAACCATCGAACCAGTGTTTGTTGGCGAACTACCGTCAGGTTATGCGCGATCTCTGGCTGTTCCTGAACAATTTGCTGCCGAACCGCACGGAATGTCTCCAAACTGAAATCGGCCATCCAGGCAGCCGGCGTTAAAGCTCTCAAATGTGCAGCCATCACGTCTTCGGCATTTAAGATCGACAGATCGGTTTCCCACAGGGTGTTGTCCAGATCAAATGTTAGCGCTCGGATGGATTTCATGACTTGGTTTTCGCCCGCGGATGCGCTTTGTCATAAACCTCAGCGAGATGCTGAAAATCGAGATGGGTGTAAATTTGTGTTGTTGACAGACTCTGGTGCCCCAAGAACTCCTGGATGGCTCTTAAATCTCCAGAGGACTCCAGCAGGTGCGTCGCGGCTGAGTGCCTTAACGCATGCGGATGCACGTGTTGGTCAAGTCCCGCGGCCTGTGCTCGTGAATCAAGGCGTCGCTGCACGGTTCGAGGAGAAACGGCGACTCCCTTTTTGGTAATAAAGACCGAATCGCTCAGGCCTTGATCCCAGTCTGCTCGGGCTTTGAGCCAGGCTGTGAGTGCATCACGGGCCTTGTTTCCCACAGGAACAATCCGTTCTTTGTGACCTTTACCAAGTACTCTGAGTTCTTCAGGAATCCCTCGAACGTCTTTGAGTGTTAAACCCAAGACTTCAGCTAAGCGAAGTCCCGAGGAGTACAGCAATTCATAAAGCGCTTGATCACGAATTGACTCTAGATCATTCGGGTTGATTGGGCTATCGAGCAGACGTTGCATGGCATCTGGGCTCAGGACATTGGGTAGGTGCTTCCCTGTTTTGGGTGCGCGAATGTCGGCTGCGGGGTTGGCTTGGATCAGACGTTGGTTCACCGCTTCTTGAAGAAGCCCGCGGAGCGCGGATAGTTTGCGACTGATTGATCGTCCAGTAATGCGCTGTGAACTCAGTGCTCGCACCCAACCAATGATCGAGAGTGGATCAATTGCACTTAACTCGGTCTCTTCGCCTAAGAACTGCACAGCTTGTTTGAGATCGCGTGAATAGGCTTCGATGGTCTTCTCGCTTCGTCGCTGCGTCTGACGCATCCCGTCAAGATATGCTGCGACGAATGCACTGAAGATCACGACTTACTGCGCCTGACCGAGGAGCCGAGGAAGAATCATCGCTAGCGCCTCGCCGATATGATCGAGGAATAGAGTGTCCTGATTGGATTGGAAGTGCGTTGGGTCCGGATGCCCAAACGCCAGTACTCCGTATGTATGTCCGCGGACCAGGGCAAGAGTTGCACAGCTCTCAACGGCCGATGAATCGTCGCCAAAGAGTTGGTTTTTCCGCTCTTTGGTTAGCCGTCCAACCCAAGGCTCTTTGTCTGAGACGGTCTGTGCAAGTTGTCCGCCATCTTCCAGTGATGCGGCTTTAATCGGCTGAATCATGATCAAACTGTCCGGAACATCGAATTGATCGGACAGCAGTAGTCTGACCACAGGAATATCAAAACCACTGGCGAGTTTTTCATCAAGAACAACCGCTAGGTCATCTAAATCGCGTGCATCAAGAAGAGACAGCACCAATGTGCGTGTCTTTTCGAACAGCACGCTGTTGATGCGTGCTGTTTCAATCATGTGATCATTTTCTCGCTCAAGCTGTTGAATCTGCTCTCGGAGTTTCCTGAGCTGATATTCCACCAGCGAGATTGCAACGCCGGAGTCAGTTGGAATTTTTAGCTCACGCGCCAGCGTTGGATGTTGCTCGAAGAAATCGAGGTGATCCTGCAAATACGCCGCGATCTGGTCTGCTGTGATCGTCACAACCGAAACTCTCCTTCAAAGACGGATTCAGCAGGCCCGGTCATCATTAAATCATGACCGATTCCTCGCCATTCAATCTGCAGGTTTCCGCCTCGAGTTGCAACACTAACTTGGCTGTCTAACTGCTCAAGTAATCGGGCATAGGCCACTGCAGCACATGCTCCGGTCCCGCAGGCTAGTGTTTCACAGGCGCCTCGCTCGTAAACACGCAACCGGATTTCTGTTCGAGAGACGATTTCGACAAAGCCGACATTGACCGAATCTGGAAATTGAGGAAGCATTTGAACTGCTCGGCCAATGTCTTCAACGGCAATGGAATCGACCGAATCGACGATGCAGACAGCATGAGGGTTTCCCATACTGATGAGCCCGAACTGCTTCTGGTCAAATGGGATGTCGAGAGCAACGGTTTGTGAAGCATCCAGTTCAGCTGGGCCTGCATATGGCAGAGCGTTGGGGTCGAGTACCGGTTGGCCCATATTGACACGAACCAGGCCGAGATCTGTTAACTCAAGTTCGATCAATCCACGTGCCGTATTCACTGTAATCACAGGCTTCGATGTCAGTTCTCGATCGGTCACAAATTTGGCAAAGCAACGTGCACCGTTTCCACAATGTTCAACCTCGCCGCCGTCGGAATTAAAAATCCGATAATCAAAATCAGCATCCGGTCTCGAGGGTGGTTCGATCAGCAGGAGTTGGTCGAATCCAATGCCGGTATGGCGATCGGCTAGCTTTTGAATTTGACTTGCACGCAGATTGACATGCTGGCTCACGGCATCGATCACGACGAAGTCATTACTGAGGCCGTGCATTTTTGTGAACTGAATTCTCATGGTCTGTCCACCAGGTGCTCGAGGGCCCACAAGCTCTCAATCGATTCGCGCTGGCGAATCAGATGGGTTTGGCTTCCGTCGACTAAGATTTCTGGCGCCCTACCGCGGGTGTTGTAATTCGATCCCATTACAAAACCATAGGCACCTGCCGAGCGGACCGCGAGTAAGTCGCCTTCTTTGAGTCGCAATTGACGACCTTTGCCCAGGAAGTCGCCAGATTCGCAGACCGGACCCACGACATCGTATGACGCTTCAATCTGTCCAGCGCTTGGCGTTGTATTGACAGGAATGATGTTTTGCCAGGCGCCATAAAGACTTGGTCGAATTAAATCATTCATCGCACCATCAACAATCGCAAAGGATTGGTCTTGGTTGGTCTTCGTCAAAATGGTTTGCGTGACAAAAATTCCAGCATTGGCTGCAATGGAACGACCTGGCTCAAGAACCAATGTGAGATTTCGATCCTTGAGCCGGTCTTTCACAGCTGCAAGGTATTCTGATGGATGGGGTGGTTCCTCTTGGTCATAGGTCACGCCGAGTCCACCGCCAAGATCGATATGCTGGAGGGTGATTCCTTTGGCCGCCAATTGATCAATCAAGCTTAAGAGCTTTTCGAGAGACTCGATTAGCGGTGAGATATCTGTCAGTTGGCTACCAATATGACAATCGATACCCACCGGGTTTAACCCCGGGAGTTCTTGTGCGCGCTGATAGGCGGCGATGGCCTCTTCGTGTGCAATGCCAAACTTATTGGCTTTCAGGCCGGTAGAAATGTACGGATGGGTTTTTGGATCCACATCTGGATTAATGCGCAGTGAAACCGGAGCAATCCGACCCATGTCGATTGCAACGGCGTTAAGATGCTCGAGTTCCGCCAGAGACTCAACATTAAAGCAATGGATTCCGACTTCCAACGCGCGACGCATTTCATGCTGCTGCTTGCCGACTCCTGAGAACACGACTTTAGAGGGGTCGCCTCCTGCTTTGAGGACTCGCTCAAGCTCACCTGCTGACACAATATCGAAGCCTGCACCTTGGTTCGCCAATATTTGCAGGACTGCCAAATTCGAGTTGGCTTTCATGCCGTAACATACCAAGTGTGGAATGTCTGTTAAGGCATCTGCGTACGCATGGTAGTGTCTGATCAGGGTGGCTTTTGAGTAAATAAAGCAAGGCGTTCCGAAGCGCGAGGCAATCTCAGACACAGGAACTTTTTCGGCGTAAAGCTCACCGCCTCGGTATTGGAAATGGTCCATGATCAGCGCCCGTCGACAGTTTTGTCCGGTTGATCAGGAAGGAACAAGGGTCCGGTTTGTCCGCATGCGCCGAGCAACAAGCTCGAGCCAATAATGATGCTAGTCAGTAATTTTTTCATAGCGAGAAGTATACCCGGATTTGAGTTGAAACCGGCTACACTGTTTGCAACATGGGGCAGAAAATGTACGCAAATATCTTAACAATTGCTGGTTCCGATTCTGGCGGCGGCGCAGGAATCCAAGCAGATTTAAAAGCGATCTCAGCGACTGGTGCCTACGGGCTCAGTGTGATCACTGCGCTGACCGCGCAGAATACGGTTGGGGTCGATGCGATTTATCCGGTTGCGATCGATTTTTTAAAGCAGCAGATGCAGACGGTGGCTCGTGATATTCACATTGATGCAGTCAAAATTGGGATGCTGGGAACCCCGGAGGTGACGGAGGCGGTTGCCACTTTTGTCGCGGGCTTGGATTGCCCTCTGGTGATCGATCCCGTGATGGTTGCAAAAAGCGGTGATCGGCTATTGCACGCAGATGCCATCGCCTCATTGCGTGATTTGTTGATTCCCAAAGCCACCCTGATGACGCCGAATTTGCCTGAGGCAGCAGATCTGCTTGGCCTTGCTGAAGCTGATGATCGTGAAGCAATGCAGGTGCAGGCGTCCGCATTATTGCAGCTCGGCTCTCGTGCCGTGTTGCTCAAAGGTGGTCACTTGTCGACCGAGGACTCGCCAGATCTTTTAGTGTTCGATCATCAATCGACTTGGTTCGACAACGAACGCATCCAGACAACAAATACGCACGGAACAGGATGCACCTTATCCAGTGCGCTTGCATCTTATCTAGGACAAGGTTTTTCAATTCCCGACGCTGTATTGGGAGCCAAAACCTACATCAGTGGAGCAATTGCAGCATCAGACCAGCTCAATGTCGGTCATGGTCACGGCCCGGTCCACCATTTCTGGGATCTGTGGAGGAACAATGACTGATTGGCCAAAACTGCAGTTTGCTGAGAAGGATTGGGAGCTTCAGTCGCAAAAGCGTCTTGTGGACGGGTTTTTTCAGCTGGATCAACTGACGCTCACACATCGTGGCTATCTGACCGACTCGGTTGGCCCAATGGTTCGTGAACTTTTGGTGAGGACACCGGCTGTTGTGGTCATTTTGTGTGATGTGCAACGACAGCAATTAGTCATGGTGGAGCAGTTCAGGATTGGAGCTGCCATGTCAGAGCTCGCCGACAGCCCATGGATTCTCGAGTTGGTTGCAGGAATTTGTGATTCTGGAGAGACACCCGTCGAGACCTGTCGTCGAGAAGTGCTGGAAGAGACAGGCTTGGTGATCGAGGGTGATCTTCGGCAATTATTTACCTACTACCCAAGCCCCGGTGGTTCCAATGAGTTGATTCACTTGTATTTTGCCTATTGTGATGCGTCCAATGCAGATAGTTTTTGCGGTCAAGGCAGTGAACATGAGGATCTGAAGGTTCACGTAATTTCCATTGCGTCAGCGTTGGAAGCATTGCAGACTGGGACGGTAAATAACGCAGCCACCATCATCGGGCTTCAGTGGTTGCAAGCAAATCTGGATCAATTGGTGAAAGGAGAGTGACTTGCCTCAGAAGGCTCGCCATGTACCAAATTTAAAGCGGCACCATGCAAGTTGTGGCTTGAATTACAGCCTTTTGTTACGTTTGGCGCGCCGCTTTGATGCCGATGAATCCGTCCAGTTTATGCTGCCATTTGGTGGTCAGGATTGTTTGGTGCGCATGCGGTTCACCGACCTGGGGCCTTACACCGGCTTGTGCGAAAGTCAGTGTAGCTTGTTGCGCAGTGGTCACACTTGGGTTCCATTACCTGCATTTACTGTGCGGCTCTACCACGACATGCAATTGGCTGAAGTGACCGATGAGAGCTCGTCGGACTTTATTGAGGGGGCCTATCCATACCCCAATCCATCGATGGTCCAACCCAATGAACGAGAGCAATTGGATCAGTTTTTAAGTGAATGGCTCTCTTATTGCCTGCATCACGGCCTCGCCGATCTATCAGCATACGGAATCAACACCAATGAGTTATCAAGCACAGGATATTGAGGTCCTTTCCGGACTAGATCCCGTCAAACGCCGCCCAGGAATGTACACCGACACAACCCGCCCCAATCATTTGGTGCAGGAAGTGATTGATAACTCGGTGGATGAAGCCTTAGCCGGCCATGCCAATCGTATTGACGTTGTTTTGTGCTCCGATGGCTCGGTATCAGCGAGTGATAACGGTCGCGGAATGCCGGTGGATCTGCATCCGGAAGAAGGGATCCCTGGTGTTGAACTGATCTTGACCAAACTGCATGCCGGTGGAAAATTTTCCAACAAAAACTACCAGTTCTCAGGTGGCTTGCATGGTGTTGGTGTGAGTGTCGTGAATGCACTATCCACCGCTGTCGATATTGAGGTTCGCCGTGATGGAAAACGCTATGACATCGGCTTCGCCAGTGGCGATAAGGTTCGCGAGTTAAGTGAAGTCGGGACTTGCTTGAAAAAAGAGACCGGCACGACTGTTCGATTTACACCTGATCCACAGTATTTTGATTCAGCCAATATTTCCGTGGTTCGCCTTCGTCATCTTCTTAGAGCGAAGGCTGTTTTGTGCTCCGGATTAACGATTTGCCTGAATGATGAAAAAACCGGTGAGACAGAATCCTGGTGTTTTGAAAACGGCCTGACTGACTATCTTCACTCCGAGATTGGGGATTCATTGGCTGTTCCAGAGTATCCTTATACTGGAAATTTTTCGGCTTCCCATGAGGCGGTTGAGTGGGCCTTGGCCTGGTTACCCGAGGGTGGGGATCTTGTGACTGAGTCCTATGTGAACCTCATTCCGACCCCGCAAGGTGGGACGCACGTGAATGGTCTGCGGACCGGATTGATGGATGCACTTCGCGAATTTTGTGAGTTCCGCAACCTGATTCCTCGTGGCCTCAAACTCTCACCGGATGATTTGTGGGAGCGCTGCGCCTATGTGTTAAGCGTCAAACTGGAGGATCCGCAATTCTCTGGGCAAACCAAAGAACGCTTAAGTTCAAGAGAATGCGCAGTCTTTGTCAGTGGCGTTGTCCGCGACGCTTTCAGTTTGTATTTGAATTCCAACACGGCCCTTGGCGATCAGTTAGCGGAAATCGCGATTGCCGCGGCGCAGCGACGATTAAAGTCGAGAAAACAGGTTGCTCGTAAAAAAGTGACTCAGGGTCCTGCACTGCCTGGCAAGCTCGCTGATTGCGCAGGCGGTGATGCAATGGCCGGAGAGCTCTTTCTGGTCGAGGGTGATTCAGCTGGTGGGTCGGCGAAACAAGCGCGGGATCGCGAATTTCAGGCGGTGATGCCCCTTCGTGGGAAGATCTTGAATACCTGGGAAGTTGATTCGGATGACATCTTGGCGTCTCAGGAGGTGCACGACATTGCGGTGGCTTTGGGTGTGGATCCGAGTTCTTCGGATTTGACCGCTCTGCGTTATGGCAAGGTCTGTATTTTAGCGGACGCTGATAGTGATGGATTGCACATAGCAACCCTCTTGTGCGCGCTTTTTGTGAAGCACTTTAGGCCTTTAGTTGAGCAAGGGCACGTGTTTGTGGCGATGCCGCCGTTATATCGGATTGATATCGGTAAAGAGGTGTTTTACGCCTTGGATGATGCGGAAAAACAAGGTATTTTGGATCGTCTGACAGCCGAGAAACGAACCGGAAAGATGAGCGTCACACGCTTTAAAGGATTGGGTGAAATGAACCCTGGTCAATTACGGGTCACTACCATGGATCCGGATACTCGGCGATTGGTGCAGTTGGTCCTTGATGATTCGGAGGAATCTGCTGGAACTGACGAGGTGATGGATAAGTTGCTCGGTAAGAAGCGAGCCGCTGATCGCAAGCAATGGCTTGAGGCAAGTGGCCACATGGCAGATATTGCGTAAATCTCCTTGAATTTTCAGCCAATTTCTCTAAGATTCCGCGTCCTGAAACCCAATTGAGGACCCGGCATTGATCGACGTGTTCCCGCGAGAATCTGCTCACACTTGGCTTGATTTAGTTGAGACCACGCCGTCTCTGGTCTTTGATCCAGAGGTCTGCCGTCAACAGTGGACCGATCTGTCCCGGGCGCTTCCAGGCGTCACGCTCTACTACGCCGTGAAATCCAACCCCTATCCTGGGTTATTGCAAACGATTGCTGATGAAGCGGGTTGCTTTGATGTCGCGAGTGCTGCGGAAATGAAAATGCTCGAGCAGCGAGGGGTTCATCCATCACGGATGATCCACACTCATCCCATTAAAACCGACGTTGAAATCGAAAAAGCGGTAGCCGCTGGTATCACAACCTTCGTGGTGGATAACGTTGATGAGTTGTGGAAATTGATTCCGCATCGCCATGCGATTCGAGTGATGTTAAGACTGTCCTTCATCGCCCCAGATGCCCCGATTGATTTGAGTCGAAAATTTGGTGCTCCCCCGCAAGACACTCTGAGCATTTTGGATGTCGCCAATGATTCGGGGATTCGTGTGGATGGTCTTTGTTTTCATGTTGGCTCGCAGGCTGCAACTGCAAATACTCATGCCGATGCGTTGGCCGTATGCTTGGATTTATGCCAACAGATTCGAGCAGAGGGGTTACCTGAGATTACCCGCATTGATATTGGCGGTGGATTTCCAGCGCACTATATCGGTGAAGCGGTGGATTTAACTGCCTTTTGTGCGCCGATCCGCGAAGTACTGACGCAGGTACCCGACAGTATCGATATCTTAGCCGAGCCTGGTCGCGTGATTTCAGCGCCTTCGATGGCACTCGTTTGTAAGGTAGTTGGGCGCGCCAAACGGCGTGACGGTTGGTGGTTCTATCTCGATGATGGCGTGTACGGAGCCCAGTCTGGTCGCTTGTTTGACGGCATGCAATATCGGATGTCGGTTTTTACGTCGAGTGATGAATTGTCACCTTGCGTTTTCGCAGGACCGACGTGTGATTCGATCGATGAGCTTGGACGTTATCCGGAGTTTCCGGTCTTAAATATGAACGATGTCGTGGTGCTTCACGAAATGGGTGCTTACACGCTCGCAAGTGCGACTCAATTTAATGGGATCGCACCACCTGCTGTGGTGACTCGGGATCTTCCTGTTCGGATCCAGGAATACGGAAGTCGGTCGTGACCATCACGGCATTGATTGATGGTGGTGGGACTAAGACTCGTGTCCGCTTCCTCAACAATGCGGATCAATCTTTGATCGCTGAAGTTGTTACAGGACCTTCGAATCTTGGCCTTGGCGCTGATGTGTGTTGGCAGCAAATTCGTGATGCTGTCGACTTGGCAGGACTTTCAATGCCGGCGAGGTGCGTCGCCGGAATGGCAGGTTCAGAGTATCGGCAGCAACGAGCAGAATTTTTAGCGCAATCACCCTGTCAAACCGTTTTAGTTTCCGATCGAGATGCCGGCCTTTTCGGTGCCCATCATGGGAGGCCTGGTGGTTGCTTAACTGTCGGGACCGGTGTTGCTTTCGCCTGGATAGATCATCAAGGGAATCTCGGGCGTCGCGGTGGATTTGGGTTTATTCTGGGGGACCAAGGTGGGGGTGCTTGGCTTGGTTGGCGGGTACTCCAAGAACTGGTTTGCCTGTCAGATTGCAATCAACTGGACAGATTTCATCATCGCTTGATCGCCGCCTTAGGCATTGGGGAGACTGCTAATCATTGGATGCACTTTGCTAACGGAGCGGGTCCTCGTGACTTTGCCGAGCTGGCGCGGGCGGTAGTGGATTCTGAACACGACGTTCCATTAGCTGCTGAGATCTTAACCGAAGGACTGCATTGGCTCTGTCGTTTGATCGAAGACTTCCCTCGATCTCTACCGCTCTCACTGGTGGGTGGATTATCGACTCTGTATGCACCGCGATTGGCGGCTTTTGGCTATCAGATAGTTGACCCTGAAGGCGATGCGCTTGATGGGCTTCGCTTTATCGATCAACATCTGAACCATCTTATCGTCGACTATTGGATTTCTGATGCCTGAGATTAACGGTCATATAATGACTGCCAACGGACCAATGACGGGCGTGCTTCGTTTTGGCGACACGATCGAGTCCTTGTCTGAATCTCAGGGAGTCGACGATCGGATCATTCTTCCTGGAATTATCGATTGTCATATCCACGGCGGCGGCGGCGGCGACGTGATGGATGGGATGTCGGGGATCCGAGCGCTTGCCAGAACACACGCGCAGTTCGGAATGACGAGTTTCTTGGCAACCACTGTGACTGCCGAGGATGCATCCATTGAGCAGATACTTGACGCTGCTGCTGAGGTAATGGCCAACCGGGAGCCCCAAGAAGCACGTTGTTTGGGTGTCCATCTGGAAGGCCCGTATTTGAGCGAAGGGAAATTGGGAGCGCAGCCTCCGCTCACACGATTCGTTGACTCTCATCGGGTGGAAGCATGGTTTCGGCGAGGAGTGATCAAAGTGATGACATATGCGCCTGAACAAGATCCCGACAATCGACTCCCAGCCCTTGCTCAGTCGTTTGCTGTGAAATTACAAATTGGACATTCAGGTTGCGATTATCATCGTGCAATGCAGTGTTTCCGGGCGGGGTGTGGTGTGACGCATGTATTTAATGCGATGACCGGTTTGCACCATCGAAAGCCCGGCGTCGCGCAGGCAGCACTACTTAACGCTGAGTATGCTGAGATCATCTGTGACGGCATCCATGTCAGCGAACCTGCGTTTGAGTTGGCTAGACAACAAATTTCTCGACTCTATTCGGTGACGGATTCAACTTCCGCTGCTGGAATGCCTGATGGTGAGTATCAGTTAGGGACGCACCGGGTTTTTAAGCGACGTGATGTGGTCTGTTTGAGCGATGGAACGCTTGCAGGCAGTGCATCCACGGCGGATGTGACTGTGAAGACCTTGCGTGAGTTTGGATTGGATTGGTCAGAAATCGTCGCCATGACAAGTGCGCGGCCAGCAGCCTGGCTTGGGCTGAAAAACCTTGGAGCGATTGAGCTGGGCTATTCCGCAGATTTTGTGACTTATCGGAATCAGCAACTCGAATCAGTGTGGATTGGCGGGGTTTCTGTGGCCGGAGCTTTTTCGTAGGGGGCGACAATTGCGACGCATTCATGTTCAATAGAGGTATTACGGTGAAAGGATTAAACATGCGACTGATGACAATTTGTTTGGCGATGCTGGCGCTTTCAGCATGCTCGATGCTCCCTGAGTCATGGGAATTCGAGAACGAATTTTGGACCTCTGACAACGAGACTGTGGACGTAGAACCAGCAGAAGACTCTGAAGCTGAGAAAGAAGTCGACCTTAAACTTGATGAGAATCAATTGGCGAAAATTCAGGTCGGCCAAACCAAAGCAGAAGTCCTTGAGATCTTAGGTCCATCGGCTAATGTCGACCATGGAGAGACCTTGGCTGACCATTATGTGAAAGGCGGGGAAGTTTACGACGTCTTGTATTTCCGGGCGACTGTTGGTGGTGTCGAAGATATTCGATCCTTGTTGTTCAAAGGCAATCAGTTGGTCGGTATTGGTTGGTCGGAAGTCAATTAAACGTCTTTAAATCTAAATGCGAATGTGTTGCATTTAAGTTTGCATAACGCTAATCTCTTTGAACTTGAACTGAACCTGAGGAGAGATCAGTGCGTACACCCCAAATCCTAACGGCTATTCTCACCGCTTTCGTCGTCAGCCAATCTGTTGCTTCCGAAGTCAATGTGTATTCGGCGAGACAAGATTCGTTAATTACCCCGTTGCTTGACCGTTTTAGCGCATCGACTGGGATCAAGGTGAACCTCATCACCGGTAAAGCGGATGAATTGTTGTCGCGGATGAAAGCGGAAGGCCCGGCAACCCCAGCTGATGTCTTCGTGACGGTCGATGCGGGACGTTTGCATCGAGCGAAGGAAGCTGGTGTGCTGGCTACCATTGAGAATGCAACGCTGTCAGCGAAAATCCCAGAAAATTTGCGCGATGTTGATCGCCAATGGTTTGGATTGACGGTTCGCGCGCGGCCCATTTTTTATGCCAAAGATCGCGTGAATCCGTCTGAACTTTCGACGTACGAAGCCTTAGTTGACGATCAATGGAAGCGCCGGATTTGCATTCGCTCGTCGAGCAATATTTATAATCAATCATTGGTTGCCTCGATGCTTGAGGCGAGCGGTGAGGATGCAACTTTGCAGTGGGCAGCAGGGCTCGTTGCCAACCTGGCTCGGAAGCCCACGGGCGGCGACACGGATCAGCTTCGAGCCGTCGCTGCCGGTCAGTGCGATGTGGCGATCGCCAATACCTATTATTTTGGCCGCTTGATCGATTCAAACAAGCCAGAGGACCGAGAGGTGGTTTCAAAGCTTGGCGTCTTCTGGCCAAATCAAGGAGACCGCGGTGCGCATGTGAACATTTCAGCGATTGCAGTGACGAAATATGCGAAGCATCCAGCTGAGGCTGTCCGGCTACTTGAGTATATGGTGTCCGACGATGCCCAAGCCTATTATGCTGAAATCAACCATGAATATCCAGTGGTGCCTAGAGTACCAACCTCGCCGACGATTGCGTCACTTGGCCAGTTCAAGTCCGACGCCTTGAATTTAAGTCTCTTAGGGATCAATAACAGACAGGCTGTAACACTGATGGATCGCGCAGGTTGGCAATAACTTCAATTACTCAATCCAGTCGTTGGCCCGTTCCTCGATTCAACGGTCTCTTAATGACAACGGTTGTGGCCGCACTCTGTGTGGCTCTGCCTGTTTTGGTGGTCGTTTCTTTTGTGATCACAGGTGTTTCCGATGCTTGGAATCACTTGTTGGAGACGCTGCTTGGGCGTTACGCACTGAATTCACTATTGTTATCGGCATTGGTTGCGACTGGAGTGGTCATTCTCGGTGTACCTGCGGCATGGATGATTTCGTTTTATCGGTTCAAAGGCCGCGGAATCTTGTCTTGGCTGCTTTTGCTGCCGATGGCTTATCCTGCCTACATTCTGGCTTATACCTATACAGGAGTCCTTGATTACAGCGGACCGGTGCTGACCGCGATGCGGGAACTCAACGCGCCGACATGGGCCATGGATCCTCTTTTGAGCATCCGATCACTCCCAGGTGCAGCCATCATGCTCAGCTTGGTTCTCTATCCCTACGTGTATCTATTGGCCAGAGCAGCATTTATGGATCAGTCGGCGAATCTGATGGAGGCCGCCTACACGCTTGGTCAAAGCCGCTCTCGCGTGTTTATGCGGATTGTGATTCCAATGGCACGGCCTGCGATCGCTGCGGGGACTTTGCTCGCAGTGATGGAAACCTTGGCAGATTTCGGTACGGTGCAGTTTTTCGGAGTGCAGACGTTTACCACGGGCATTGTCCGAACCTATTACGGGTTTGGTGATACCGTTGGCGCAGCGCAACTCAGTACGTTACTCCTCGGTTGTGTGTTCTTTTTAGTGATTTTTGAAAAATCCTCACGCAGTCGGGTTCGCTATTACTCAGATCGGTTGCGCAAGCTCAATCAGACGAGCGTGACCTTGAGCGGTTGGCGACAGTCCGTCGCACAACTCCTGTGCATCCTTCCAGTGTGTTTCGGATTTCTCTTGCCCACAGGAATTTTGCTGTATTGGGCATTCTTTTATGCTGAACTGCAATCGATGTGGAGTCTGATTGTCAGCAGCTTCTTTTTGGCTGGGTTTGCCTCGCTTTTGATCGTCTGTGTGGCGCTACTCATTTGTTACGCCAATCGTTTATATCCGTCAACCTGGCTCAATTATGCGACGACTTTTGTCGGCCTTGGCTATGCATTGCCTGGTGTCGTGGTTGCGATCGGCGTATTAATTCCCTTTGGCGCGTTTGACCGTGGATTATCAGAACTCCTGCGTTCGTTTGGTGTTGAACCATCCCTGTGGTTGTCGGGCACTTTAATCGCCCTGATGTTTGCCTATCTGGTCCGTTTCTTAACGGTTGCCACTGGCAACTTGACGAGTGGTTTATCACGGGTTCGGCCGAGTATTGATCAAAGTGGACGATTACTTGGGTTGAGTCAGATGGGGGTCGTCCAGAAACTCCACGTCCCGCTCATCCGTGGTTCTGTGTTGACCGCCCTATTGGTCTGCTTTGTTGATATCCTTAAGGAATTACCAGCAACCCTGATTCTACGTCCATTTGATTTTAATACGCTGGCCGTGAAAGCCTATGAGCTTGCTGGGGATGAGCGCTTAATCGATGCAGCCGTTCCATCGTTGTGTATCGTCTTGGTGGGGTTGCTACCAGTGATTTGGCTGAATCGATCGGTCACGCGGGAGTAATATGGAAACAGCGGCTTTAATGATTCGAAAACTCCGTTTGTGCTATCAGGACACACGAATTGTTGATGATTTTTCATTAAGGCTGAAACCGCAAGAATTGGGTTGTCTTCTTGGCCCTAGCGGTTGCGGGAAATCCACATTACTTCGTGCAATCGCCGGTTTTCAGGAGTTACTCGATGGCGAGATTTGGCTCGAGAACCAATTGTTGTCGACACCTCATCAACGCGTTCTCCCCGAACACCGTGGCGTTGGTATGGTGTTTCAGGACATTGCTCTGTTTCCCCATTTAACACTCGCCGAGAATATTGCGTTCGGCCTGACAGGTTGGCCTGAGAGTCAACGGACTCAGCGAGTCAATGAGTTGCTCGAATTGATTGGCTTGTCTCGCTTGAATCAGCGATATCCGCATGAACTCTCTGGTGGTCAACAACAGCGTGTCGCGCTTGCTCGAGCGATGGCACCAAAACCCAAACTCTTACTCCTCGATGAGCCGTTTTCCGGTCTTGATACGGAGCTCCGAGGACGTTTGGCGAGTGAAGTGAGAACCATCTTAAAGAGTGATGGGATTTGCTCGTTGCTGGTCACGCACGACCAGCGTGAGGCATTTGACTTTGCCGATCGGATTGCAGTCATGCATCAAGGTCACATCTGTCAGTTCGATACGCCTTTTAATCTCTATCACGAGCCATCGAGTCCGTTTGTTGCGCATTTTGTAGGACCGGGTGAAATGATTGAGGCCAGAGTCGAAGGTGCTCGATCGGTGTTTAGTCCATTAGGCCTTCTGACCAACGATAAAGACTTAGGCTTCGCACCCGGCTCTGAAGTGCACTTGTTTTTGAGGCCCGATGATCTGATTCACGATGATGATTCTGATTACACAGCCACCTTAGTCGGAAAACATTTTCGAGGCGCGCATCATTTGTATGAGGTCAGGCTCGACCATGGTGTCGTCCTTGGGTGCTTCGCACCTTCTCATCATGACCACGCGATCGGTGAGAAGATCGGCGTGAGTCTTGATATTGAACACTTGGTGGTCTTTCCCAAATGAGCGTCCCACGAGATCCGATTGGACGCTATCACGATCACCTAGCGTTACTTCACGATCAGTTACGGATCGCCCAGATCGCGATGTACCGTCAGAATCGCAAGGCCATCATTGCCCTTGAGGGCTATGATGCATCCGGAAAGGGCGGAGTCATTCGTGAACTGTCTTATGCATGGGACCCGCGAGGGTTTCAGGTGTACCCCATTGGCCCGCCAGCGATGACCGAAGCGGCGCATCCGTTTTTATGGCGTTTTTGGAATCGCCTACCCACTCCAGGTCACGCTGTCTTTGATCGATCTTGGTATGGCCGTTTGCTGGTTGAGCGGGTGGAGCAGGGTCTGCCAGACACCGAGTATGAAAACAGCATCGATGAGATCAATGCGTTTGAACTCATGGTAATGGAGAATCAGATCACTCTGGTGAAACTGTTCCTCGAGACTGATCGGGAAACCCACCGGACTCGGTTGTTGCGGCGAGCAGAACGTCCTGAAAAACGCTGGAAATTAACTGAAAGTGATATCGAGAGTTATCGACATCGTGAGGCCTACGAACAGGCGTTTGCGAATCTATTGAGGCGCTGCCAAACCCCGCACTGGCATCGGATCAATGCGAACGAGAAAAAGCAGGGTCGATTGGATGCATTAGATTGCATCCTGCAAGCGCTGGAAGTGGACCTGAAACCACGAACCTTTGCGCTTAACCCAGGAGTCTCTGAACGATTGCATGAGTTGTCGAAATAATGATGTTAATTTGCCAAAAGCTCGGTAAAGTTTGCCCCATGGACAACCGATCGCTGATTCCTTGGCTTCTCTTATTGGTGAGTTGTTTCTCGTTCGCAGATGATCTCTACCGATCGGAAATCACCTATCTTTCGCCTGTCGATCGACAAACTGAAGTGGATCGACTGCTTGCGATTGAGATCCCTTCTGAACAGCAATACCTGACGCAAATTGCGTTACAAAAACCCGACATATTTATCCGTCAGGTCAGCCGTGCCCGCGAGGTGTTGAGCGCCGGAGGTGAGCCAGGACAAATTGCGTCAAGGCTGCGCACGGCAGGCTTTACCTCACCGGATGTGCAGTCATCTCTGCAAGCGTTTCTCTTCGGTCTTCATCCTGAAGATGTGGTGACACCATCGAGAGTCATGGAATTTTTGATCCGTTTGAATACACCGGCCGGCGCGTGGGATTACTTACTGTCGGAAACCCCAGGCTTGGATGATTTTGCAGCGCTTGAGTGTGCTCCAGGAAAGGCTCCTGCCGAGCTGTTGGGGCCTTTTGAATATCAATTCGTGATTCAGGTCGCTCATCCGAATATGGAATTGTCACTGTGGCGGTTCGACCCTGCAGAGGCTCTGACCTATCCTGTTGCAACGCTGGTTGAGACCACTGTTGATGACTATCGATTTATCGATCGGTTTGGCAATGCGTTCGGAACCCTCAATCGGGACGATTTATCGATGCAGGTGCCTGGCGGCGATCCCTTGCAATGCCAGAAAATCGATTCTGTGATTATGCGGGCTTATCAAGATCATCGTCGAGAAATGATGTTGTCGGAAAAACAACTTTAACGATTGGCTCTGCAGGGGAACCGCCCCATCATCGCCACTCGGATCACTCCTTGTGCAGGAGCTTGAAGATCGGGGTTGCGTTCGTCGATGTACTCTTTCACCACACTCATCAAATTTTTAATTTGCATTTGGTCGGCCGGCGCATTGAAACAGAGTTTCGGGGAATCGGTTTCGTGACGGTTATTCCAGCTATGGACAACGCCTGCCAGAAACCCATGCGCGAGCATACTGGCAGGGGTGCCGAATTCTTTGTTGGCTTGAGACAACCACAGTTCGCCCGAGTACGCAGTGGCGTTCGAGCCGTAAAGCAAAGACGCAGAAATGATGAGCATACGAATCGGACGCTTCATGAGACCCTCAATTTTATCAACTGGTAAAGTAATCGGACGAACCACCGATACATTTACCATGAAACATCGATTGCTGACATCTGGACAATCGTGTCTTACCGCTACTCTGACAGTGTCGATGGGGCCAAGCGATGCAGGCGGTTAGCCGAATCAAAAACTCTCGTGATTAGTGAGTTAGCCTACAAGAAGGTTGATTCAAGGGGCAATCTGGCCAACAATGTTCAACCAAGTTGGCGGCATCAACGCTCGTAGAACTCGCTCAATTTGGCGAAAAAACAATATGAGTGAAAGACATGCAGTCAACTCTTCAAAAAATTATTGCGCGGTTCCCTGAACGGTCCTTCGTTGTTCGGTCGGGTTCTGATACTCGTTATTTTGTTTTAAAGACCTGGCATCAATTGTTTGGTGTGATTTCGTTTGCCACTTTGTTGCTCTGGACTGGGGTTGCGTCAGTGGGATTTTCTTGGAATCACAGTGCGCGGCTGACTGTCAAACAACAACTTGCGATGACCATTGAAGAGAATCAAGCGTTTATCGCGCAACTCGAAAGTGATCAGAAAAATGCCTATGAACTGCGACAAGCGTTCGACGATGAAGTGCAGAAAAATCGGCAATGGGCATCGCGCTTCGAGGAAATACGAAGTCTTTCCGGCGGTGTGCTGAACGAGGCGACACCTTCCAATGTGGCTGCATTTATCCCATGGTTCGAGGGTCAGTTGGCATTGCGTGTTCGCGCTGTTGAGCAAGCGAATGAAGACCTCACCGAACTTGTCATGGACATGAGTGAATCGGTAGCGGAAATTTCCGGCCATCGTCCGCCAGAGTCTGTTGAGACCGTAGGGGCTTGGTTGACTGATGTTGCGGGTGATTTAACCGAGGCCTACGAGACCCAGTCGCGAGCGATGGAAGTGTTACACGACAGCATGACTGCGGCGCTGTCCAAAGGGTTTGCGACCATTGATGGGACGCCACTGGCGGATAATGAATTTGCAGGGTTCTCACCATCCTTCGGCACCGGTGGTCCAAGCCTCGAGATGGCCAGTGATCACCATGTGTTTGAGCGTTTTCAAGATCGATCAGATCGATTGATGACACTGAGTCAGGATTGGAAAGTGCTGCAGTCGCTTCTCGCTTGCGCGCCTTTAGCACCCCCTGTCGATTATTACAATCTGACCAGCGACTTTGGTAATCGTAAAGATCCCTTCACGAAAAAGCCGGATTGGCATGAAGGGGTGGATCTGGGTGCATGGCCAGGTACGCTTGTCAGAGCGACTGCCCCTGGAGTGGTGACCTATGCTGGACATAAAGGTGGTTATGGACGCTTTGTTTTGGTGGATCATGGCTGCGGCATTGAGACCGCTTATGCTCATCTCAAATCGATCGACGTGAAGAAAGGCGACACCGTCGATTATCGCGATACGCTTGGAAAGGTCGGAAGCACCGGCCGTTCTACAGGCCCGCACGTACATTATGAAGTTCGTATCAAGGGCAAGCCCGTCGATCCCTATCAATTCATTGAGGCAGGACGTTATGTTTTCAAAGAACAAAAACTCACAGTCGCAGACGCGAAGTGAATCAAGGAGCCAATCAATGAAGTCACCGAATGAAACCTTCGCAGTGTTAGCACCAAATTTGGTGGTCTCCGGAAACTTGGTTTCTGAAGGCAATATTCATGTGGATGGAACAGTCGAGGGTGATGTTCAAACGGTCCATCTGACAATTGGCGCCTCTGGTGTCGTCAAAGGCCGTGTATTTGGTCGTGAAGTCAAAATTTCTGGACGTGTCGTGGGTTCGATCACTGCTTGTGAGGTGGTTTTGGAGGAATCGGCAGTCGTTGAAGGTGATATCCATTACCAGTCGCTCTCTGTTGCTCGGGGCGCGCGAATGAATGGGAAATGCCAGTTCTCTGAAACGGACCTCGACATTACTGCGTTAAGTGGTAAACGACCGGCAGCAAAAGCCGACGGTGCTCTAGCCTTTGGAGATGCTGCGATGGAAGCCACATCAGCGGCAACAACAACGCGAGCCAAAACGGCACCGTAACCGCTCATGGCTCGTGATTCGGAAATTCGAAGGTTAGTGTCGCCGGAAGCGTTGTTTCATCGCTTTGCGGATCTCTTCCGAGGGTTTTTTCTGATGTGTTTTGCCCTGCTTGCCACTTTAGGGTTGGCGGGAACGGCCTATTTTTCCGCACAAGTCGTGATTTCAGATACCCCCAACGCACCGCTTCAGGAGATCGTGAGTCGTTTCAATGCGCCTGAAATTTCCGAGTTTAAGTCATTTTCAGATCGCTTGCTTCAAGGGCAGATTTTGTGGCCGCAGGTCTCGATTCCGGTCGATGTGGCGACAACAAACCTAACGGATAAAGAGCTTAAGGCTATTCAAGCCGGATCTGCATTATTGGAGTCACTGGTGGCTTCTCGTGGAGTGGAGAAAGACGAGGAGCGACGTCAACGTGTGGCTCGTTTGATCGAGCACGCGCACCAACGCTTGAGTGTCCAGCCGGGGATCCCGGATATTTCGTTTGCGACCTTGTTTTTTGATCATGTCATGCAAGCCTCATTGCAGCCTGCATTTTTCCCGACAAATGCCTCTGTCGCCGGTCAAGCGCGAGAGCGGGTTGACCGGTATTTGACAGAATATCCGCTGATCCACGTGCAATGGTTCGCAGATCAAATATCAGACCGGGCGCTCACGACGGCGCGGGGTTCTGATCAACAGGCGTCGGCGATGGCTGACTACCAATTGGCATTAGCGATTTCTGACCAGCAAATGCAGCGGAACGCCGTATTGACTCTGGTGTCTTTGGTCATGTTCAGTTTAAGTGCATTGTTATTTTTGTTGATTCGCATCGAACGCAATCAGACACTCCAGACGCAATACATGGCAAATCGTTATGTCATGTATATGCCAACGCCCAAGTCAGATCCCTAATCGACGCCTAATACGACTGAATACGGCCTTGCTTCAACTGCAGATGCGTTGTTGCAAGCCGAGTCACTTCATCAGCGTCGTGTGACACGTAAACGATTGGAAGATGCATTTGATCTCGCAACATTTCAAAGTATGGCAGGATGTCTGTTTTTCGCTCGGGATCCAAAGAGGACAGCGGCTCGTCGGCCAAGATCACATCCGGGTTTGACAATAATGCACGCCCAATGGCGACACGCTGTTTCTCACCACCGGAGAGTTGTGTTGGTCGGCGATGAGCGAAGTGGTCGATACCGAGTAGTGTGATGATCTTTTCAATCGCCTTGGGGTCTGACGGTAAATGTCTGAACCACCGGCCACACTTTAAATTTTGCATCACGGTTAGGTGTGGAAACAGTCGTCCGTCTTGGAAGATGTATCCAACACGTCTCT
Organism: uncultured Litorivicinus sp.; assembly: GCA_902528165.1. GTDB lineage: Bacteria > Pseudomonadota > Gammaproteobacteria > Pseudomonadales > Litorivicinaceae > HIMB30. The sequence continues at coordinate 6,441 of CABZRL010000001.1, read as the reverse complement.
GTTCGGGCTTTAAGTTCACTCTAGTGTGACTGGAGAACAACACGCGTCCTTGAGTTTCAATGTGCCCGTAATCCGGTGTGACAAGGCCAGCCAAGACGTTGATCAAGGTGGTTTTGCCGGCACCTGAGGGTCCCGAAATGGCAGTGATGCCTGCGGGCGCGTCGAACTGAACCTCTAAGTGAAAATTCGGAAGCGAGAGACCGAACTCAACAGATAAACTCATCGACCCTCCACAACGGTCTTCACTCGCTTGGCGAGCCACTCAGAGAGTAGCAGTGCAGTCATGGAAATCACGATTGCCAGAACAACCAATCGATACGCAGATTCTTCACCACCTGGGACTTGCATGAATGAATAGACCGCCGAAGGCAAAGTCCGTGTTTCGCCAGGGATATTTGAAACAAAGGTGATGGTGGCTCCAAACTCTCCGATGGCTTTAGCAAATGCGAGAATTGATCCTGTCACCACGCCCGGGAGTGCCAACGGAAGACTGATCATTGCAAAGACAGCCCAAGGGCTGGCTCCCAAACTTCGTGCAGTGTCTTCAAGGCGTCGATCGACTGCCTCAAAGGATAAGCGGATCGCACGAACCATCAGCGGAAAGGCCATGATTGCGGCCGCTAACGCCGCTCCGGTCCAAGAAAACGCAATCACGATCCCCAGGTCTTTCAGTACACCGCCAATCGGTCCTTGGGTGCCGAAGAGTTTGAGAAGGATGAACCCCGTCACCACCGGAGGCAGAATGAGCGGTAGATGCACCAACCCGTTCAGTACCTGTTTGCCGGGAAATTCAAACCGGGCTAAAACAAAACCTACTCCGATTCCAAAGGGTAGACTCAAGATGGTTGCCCAGAATGCCACTTTTAACGACAGCAGGACGGCCTCGATCTCTGAAGGACTGAGCCAATCGGTCATGATCGATTCTCAACAGGCGGTTGAAAACCATGTTTGGTCAGAATCTGCTGTGCCCGTTCACTTTTCAGGTAGGCATGAAAAGCGGTGGCACCCTCGGAAGGCTCATTGTGGCCCGTTAGGGCGACGGGGTAAACAATCGGTGGATGTGTATCCGCCGGAAATTCGGCAGCCAAAAAGATGGTGGGATCTGCGAGAACATCACTGCGATAAACGATCCCCCATCGCACTTCCCCGAGTGCAACTAATCGAAGCGCCGATAGGACATGATCAGTTTGTACGACCTGTCCTTGAACATCCGTCCAAAGATCGAGAGCCTCTAGGGCTGCTTTGCCATACATCCCGGCTGGAACAGAATCGATGAGCGCCATTGCGATGTGACCAGAGCCGAGCGTTGATTGCAGACTTTCTTGTGTTAGCACAATCTGCTCTCTGGCAACTGAGGCGATGACTAACCTGTTGCTCGCTAAATGGAAGCGACTGTCAGTCATGATCACTCGGTGTGAGGCTGCTTCATCCATCCACAAGACGTTGGCTGTGATTAACAAATCGGCGGGCGCACCTGCGACAACTTGTCGGGCAATTTGTGAGGATCCGGCGAAATTGAACTGAACAGTATGGGGTTGCGTTCTCTCGAATTCGGTACCAATCTCGTCAAGTGCATTTTTGAGGCTGGCAGCGGCAAATACCAAGACGTTGTCAGCTCGCGCTAGTGAACTCCCAAGGCTGATCCATAGGAATATCAGCAATAACCGCAAAATGCCCCCGTTATATTTTCGGAAATATAACGGGGCAGTATTCAGTAGACCGGTTCGTCCGTCAATGATGCATTGTCTTGATAGACACCACGGGAACAGTCAGATCGAATGTTTTCCCGGATTCAAATTCGAGCGATAAATCGATGGTTGTTCCTGCTTCAAGGGGTGCTTTCAGACCAATCAGCATGATGTGATAGCCGCCGGGTTTCATCACCGTGGGCGTAGACGGGTTGATGGCGAGCCCGGTCTTCACTTCACGCATTCGCATGACACCGTGATCGTTGATGTGTTCGTGCAGCTCAACGACCGATGCGGCTGAACTCTTGGCTTTGATCAGTCGATCAATTGATGTCGAGCGAATCTCGCCATAAGCACCTGAATTTGGCATACGGCCAATGCTGGCTCGTGCTTGGAAGTTCGAGAAGGTGATGCCATTAGCTGTGACTTGTTCAAATACCGTTGGATTTGCGTTGTGGCCCATGTGTTGGCCATGGTTCATAGCAACAGCTTGGACGGAAAAGAAAGCGAGAACTAGCCCGTTACAATGGTTTTTCATAATTAACTCCTGTTGATAAAAATGGTGGATAGATCATCAGGAGACTGTGGGTGGTCCTCGCGCAAAGTGCGCATAGATGCGCGTTATTGTCGTCCGATGATTCAGGGCTGAGTGCGGTTGCTCAACTGATCGAACATCGAGAGGATCGAGCTCTGCGCTTTGCATCCCGCTTCCATGAAGCAAGGCAAATGGACAGATGTCATCGGAATCATGGTCTGTTGAATCTGACGGCAAGCTACTGTCTGTCGCTGAGCAGAGAATGAATTGCAGAGAGCCATCCTGAGCCACAGATGGCATGTAGCCATTCGGGATCAATAGCCCAGCGACAAAGAAGCCCAACCAGACGGCGAGAACATAGAGTCTCCCCTCGCTAGGTAAATGTGAACTGTCGTGTTTGATGCTGTGTGTCATGGAGTCAGTTCTCGCGACGGATCATGCGATCGCGCGCTTATTGTTCTGACGGACGGTAGGCTGCGTTGTCTAGCCAGCCCAAGAAACCGCTCTGCATCACAACTACGTTATCGAAACCAGCAACACGAAGTGCGAAGGCGGCTTGCGCGGATAGGGAGCCAGTATTACAGAAAACGATCACTTTCCGATCGGTTGGGATTTCGTCCATGCGCTCGATGACCTGGCGCCACTCGATATGGATGGCTCCCAGGATTGTTTGCTTGTCGAATTGTTCGCTGTCACGGGTATCAATCCAAGTGACCACTTCGAAGACGGATCGATCAATTTGTTGGGGAAGGATGATGCCAGATTCGTATTCCTGGAACATGAGGTATTCGCCCATCTCCTCGATGACAGCCTCATTGGCCTTGGCTGACATTGACGACAAGAGTCCGAATGAGATCACGAAGGAAAGAATCAATTTCATGCGTCAGTTCCTGAGGCTGAAGGGTAAAGTTCAGATGGTTGTCGTTGCTTGACGAAGAATAAAGCGCTGAGGCAAATCAGTCCAACCGGGAATGCAATCCAGTTCATGAATACCCATCCTATCAACTCATAGGCGACGCCTGAACTCAAACTGCCAATGGCCACAGATCCGAAAAGGATGGAGTCATTCAAACCTTGGGCGGTATGTTTTTCATGGTCTGCGTATGTTTCTGTGAGCAAGGCAGTGGATCCGATGAAACCAAAATTCCAGCCGAGCCCTAATAAAATGAGGGAGAGATAGAAATGCTTGAGTGTTATCCCGGCAAGCGCCACTGCTGAGCACAGCATCAACATCATTAAGCCGGCGGCGATGATCTTGCGCTGACCAAATCGGCTGATGAGTTTGCCTGTGAATAGACTTGGGACGAACATCGCCAAGACATGCCATTGGATACCCAATGCAGCCTCAGACACATCAAAGCCACATCCAACCATGGCCAGTGGGGCTGCTGTCATGACAAAGGCCATCAGAGCGTAACTACTGGTTCCGCATAATACGGCCGTGACAAAGGTCGGATCTTTGATGAAATCTTTTTTGGTTCGTCCATCAGACCGTTGGAATTTCTGTTTTTCTGGAATCTGGTGTGGCAGCAAGGTCATCACAAAAAGTCCAATGAGAAAAAGACCTGCGCCACTTAAGAATGCGCCAGCAAAGGGTGTGGGATAGAGGAGATCTTTGTTGTGCATGACGATTTGTGGGCCGATGATTGCAGCTGCAATTCCACCAATTAACACGCGCGCGATCGTTTGTGACTTTAACGGGGCATCCACATAATCTAAGGCTGCGAATCGATATTGCTGGGCGAAACTATTGGCGCCTCCGGCGAGCAGAAGGCCGATACATAACCCGATAAAGCTGTGCTCGATAATGGCGACACCTGCCAGAATGGTCCCGGCAAACCGAGAAGAGAGCCAGCCATGAATCCGCGTTGACGGCCGATGCGATACATGAAGAGCGATGCAGGGCCAGCCATGAGAGCGACGCCGACATTGAAACCACTGACTGGCAGAGTCGCGAGAGATTTGTCATCGGCTAATAAATAGGCCTCAGCCAATCCGCCGAGTGAGATTACGATGGGAGCCACTGATGCATTGATGGCACTCAAAAGCGCGTAGAGCTTGGCAATCGCTAAGGTGTTGGTTGGAAATTTCATGGATTGGTGAAATGGCTCAGTTTTGCTGTTGGAATGCTTGAAGTACAGTAGGATAATCCCCAACGTCTCCGAATCATAACAATGAGTGCCCCATGCCAACTTTAGATGACATCAGTTCATACCGGATTCAGCCGAACCCGAGCGATCCTCGTTTATCCCGGGTGATCACAGGCGTTGACCAGCATGGTCAACCGACGAAGACATCGGTGATTGAAGAACGACCCCTAACAATCTACCTCAATGCTCAGGAAATTGTGACGGCCATGACGATTGGTGACTATCCAGAGTATTTGGCAGTGGGATTTTTAAAAAATCAGGGAATGCTGAAACCGGACGATGTCATTGAAATGGTTGAATACGATGACGAGCTTGATGTGGTTATAGTCCGCACTGAGCGCGAATCGAACTATGAAGAGAAACTCAGCAAGAAAACCAGAACGTCAGGTTGCGCGGTTGGGACCGTCTTTGGCGATATGATGGAAGGAGTCGATCAAGTCTCCCTGGCTGCCACACCGATCCACACTTCTTGGATCTATCGACTGTCACATTTGATCAATCGCACGCCGAGTTTGTATCTCGAAACGGGAGCGATTCATGGCACGGTCTTGTGTGAAAAGGATCAACCGTTGATCTATATGGAAGATGTTGGTCGGCACAATGCGGTCGATAAAATCTCGGGTTGGATGCATCTGGAGCAAGTGACACCTGATCACAAGATCATGTACACCACCGGACGCTTGACGTCGGAGATGGTGATTAAAACGGCACTCATGGGAATCCCTGTGCTTGTCAGTCGGTCCGGTTTCACTGCTTGGGGTGTCGATATCGCAAAGCAGATCGGTTTGACGCTGATTGGTCGCATGCGAGGTCGTAAATTTGCCTGTTTAAGTGGCGAAGACCGCTTGGTGTTTGATACAGATCCTGACTCGGTTGCTGAAGAGGATAAGAAACATCGGCGAAAGAGCGCTTCTGATGAATGAGCGCATTCTGGGTGTGGTTCTCGCCGGTGGACTTGCCACCCGCATGGGTGGCGCCGACAAGGGGTTGTTACCACTTGGCCAGCGGGCGATCTTAGACGAAGTTCTGGGCCGTTTTGAACCTCAGGTGGATGCCATGGTGATCAATGCCAATGGAGATCCTGATCGCTTTCGTCGTTTTCACCTACCTTGTATTCAAGACTCAATGGAAGGTTATCTCGGGCCACTTGCAGGCGTTTTGGCTGCCTTGGAGTATGCATGTGAGCTCGACTACGATTGGGTTGCTTCTGTGGCCGCAGATACCCCATTTTTCCCCAAGAATTTTGTCGATCAGGCGCGATTGGAGGCGACATCGAAACAAGCGCCTGTCGTTCTGGCTTCAAGCTTTGATCACGACAAATCGAAATGGATGCGCCATCCCACCTTCGGACTTTGGCATCCCTCGCTGATTGATGATCTGCGACAAGCGCTCACTGAGGGTGTCCGCAAAATTGTGATGTGGACCGATTCAGTGGGTGGTACGGATGTCCGATTCGAACATCCCTCGTCGGAACTGGATCCATTTTACAACGTCAACACCCTTGAGGATTTGGTGATTGCACAACAGGAGATTCGTTGATGGAGACACCAGTATTTGGGGTGGTCGGCTGGAAAAATTCTGGGAAGACTACGTTGACTGAGCGCCTTGTTGCAGAATTCTCTGCTCGCGGGTTGCGAGTCTCGATGGTGAAGCATACCCACCATAACGTCGATGTTGATCGGTCAGGGACAGATAGCTATCGGCACCGTTTGGCAGGCGCACAGGAGGTCATGTTGGCTGGTGGTTCGCGGTTTGCGTTAATGCATGAGTATCGTGACCAACCTGAGTTTGAGCTGGCTGACTTGCTCGTGCGGATGTGTCCCTGCGATTTGGTGTTAGTTGAAGGCTTTAAGAAAACGCCGATCCCTAAACTGGAAGTGCATCGGCAAGAGCGCGCCATGGATTTACTTGCACAATCAGATGACAGCATCCTTGCGGTCGCCGCTGACTGTGACGTCTCGGGGCTTGATATCCCAGTGTTCGATCTCAACGATATACCCCCGATAGCTGACTTTATTTGGAAACACACCCATGCCTGAAATCCAGCCACCACCACTCCGAAATGATT